>NZ_LMVQ01000268.1 GCF_001545925.1 Mycobacterium sp. NAZ190054
GCCGAGATTGCACCTGGTCAGCTGTGTACTCGAACTTTCGCTGCTGGAATGCCATTTCGGCGGGAGGGTCAGCGGAAGTCGCGGGACTTCGACGCCAGGGCGACGTCCAGCACGACGGCGACGGCCAGCAGCGCTGCCAGCGCCGCGAAAGTTGCTGCCGGGTAAGGCGACACCACGACCGGCAGCGCGCACAGCAGCGCGATCAGCCCGACCCGACCGGTGAGAACCACGGCCGTCGGCTATCTCGGCACGGGCACCGCGGACAGGATGCCCTCGATCACGCCGTCGGCGCTGGCGCCTTCCAGCTCGGCCTCCGGCCGCAGCGCCACCCGGTGCCTCAGCGTGGGTCTGGCCATCGCCTTGACGTCGTCCGGGGTGACATAGCCGCGGCCGGACAGCCACGCCCACGACCTCGCGGTGGACAGCAGCGCCGTCGCGCCGCGCGGGGAGACCCCGAGCTGCAGCGACGGGGAAGTCCTTGTGGCGCCGACGATGTCGACGATGTAGCCGAGCACCTCGTCGGCGACGAGGACCTGCCGGACGGCCTCGCGGCCCGCGGCCAGTTCGGCGGGCCCGGCGACCGGTTTCACGAACGACAGGTCGCGCGGGTCGAATCCGTGCGCGTGCCGGTTCAGGATCGCGATCTCCTGGTCCCGCGGCGGCAGCGGCACGTTGAGCTTCAACAGGAACCGGTCCAGCTGGGCCTCGGGCAGCTGGTAGGTGCCCTCGTACTCGATCGGGTTCTGGGTGGCGGCGACGATGAACGGGTCCGGCAGCGGCCGCGGTTCCCCGTCCACGCTGACCTGACGTTCCTCCATCGCCTCCAGCAGCGCGGCCTGCGTCTTGGGCGGGGTGCGGTTGATCTCGTCGGCCAGCATCAGGTTGGTGAACACCGGCCCGGCACGGAACTCGAACTCGGCGGTGCGGGCGTCGTAGACCAGCGACCCCGTCACGTCACCTGGCATCAGGTCCGGGGTGAACTGCACGCGCTTGAAATCCAGCTGAAGCGCCGCGGCCAGCGTGCGCACCAGCAGTGTCTTCGCGACGCCCGGCACGCCTTCGAGCAGCACGTGGCCGCGGCACAGCAGCGCGATCACCAGACCGCTGACCACCGCGTCCTGTCCGACGACCACCTTGCCGATCTCGGCGCGAAGGGCCATCAACGCGTTGCGGGCACCCTCGTGCGGGGTGGGCTGTGTCACGACTGTGCGACCTGCCTTTCGATGTCGTCGAGTGCGCGTGCGAGGTTCACCAGATCGGCGTCGGTGGCCGGTGGCGGCCCGTACAGAGTACGGGCGACGGAGTCCGAATCCAGCCCGCACCGGGCGGCGACGGCCTGGCTGAGGTCCTGCGGCGACGCGGCCACGGTCAGCCCGAGCCGGGGCAGCATGCGCTGGCGCGCCGCGGTGCGCAGCGACTCGGCCGCGACGTCCCTGGTGCGGCGGGACCGGTACAACCGGCCACGTCCCTCGACCGTCTCGGAGGCCCGCACCACGACCGGCAGCTGCTCGGCGACCAGCGGTCCGACCCGGCGGCCCTTCCACCAGGCCAGCAGGGCCACCGCCACGACCAGCTGCAGGGCCATCCAGTTGACCTGTGCCGGAATGAGATCGGTGAACGACGCGGCGCCTTCGGAGCCGTCGCTCTCGCTGCGCTGCGGGGCATACCAGATCATCCGGGGGTGCGATCCGGTCAGGTTCATCGCCAGCGCGGCGTTGCCCTCGTCGGCCAGCCCGGCGTTCATCACGAACTGGTCGCTGCCGACCACGGTGATCGTGCGGCCGTCGGCGGTGTAGCGGGCCAGCACGCCGTCGTAGCAGCGGGTCACCGGGACCGAGTCCCGCGCCTCGTAGGTTTCGGCGATACCGAACTGCACCGCGCCGGCGCGGGTGGCCTCGCGCAGGTCGCAGTCCGGGGCAAGACCGCCGAACTCCGTGGTGTCCGCGCGCTCCAGCTCGGGGGCCAGTTCCTCGCGGGTCTTGCCCAGGGGGGCGATCAGCAGCCGGTCGCCGGGGACGGCGGACAGCCGGCGCAGCAGCTCGTCGTCGAACAGATGGTAGGTCTGCGCGGCGACGACGAGGGTGTCCGCGCGTGCCTCGCGTTCGACCTCGGCGATGGAGGCGGCCTCCACCACGGTGACACCGTGCTCGCGCAGCAGCGTCATCAACGCGTGTACCCCGTCGGATGAGGTGGACGCCGGGTCCAGGTGACCGCCGGGGCGCGGCGCGGTCAGCCAGGTGGTCAGCGCGGCGACCGCGACGATCGCGGCCAGGCCGAGCAGCACCCAGCGCAGCACGGACCAGCGCTGGGTGAAGGTGGACCCGACGGCGGTGCTCATCGCACCTCGGCCCACGGCTGCTGGGCCGCTTCGGTGTGCGCCGCAGCCGAACCCGAAGCCTGGCTGCCCAACCGGTCGTCCAGCGCGGCGATCATCCGGTACTGCGGTTCGGTGCCCGGCCGCTCACCGTAGGTGACGTCGTTGAAGGTCTCCGCCGCGGTGGACAACTCGCCGGCCAGTCCGGGTACGGCGCGGCCGGCGGCGTGGGCGAGTTCGGTGGCGGTGCGTCCGGGCACCGCGTCGAGGACCCCGTCCTCCTCCAGCCTGCGCGCGATGGCGCGGACCCGGTGCCGGATGGCGGGCGCCCAATCACCGGCTGCCGCATGGCGTTCGGCGGTGGCTCGGTGCTCCGCGGCACTGAGCAGCTGGTCGCCGAACAGTGGCGGCGCGGCGCTGCGGTCGCTGCGCATGGCCCGCCGCGCGATGCGGACCGCGACCACGACCGCGACGATGAGCAGCACCACCAGCACCGCCACGGTGTACCAGCCGCCCGGGAACTTCGACGCCGACGCGGTCAACCGGTACAGCAACTCCTCGAGCCAGTCGAGGATCATGTCGGTCAACGAGGGCTTGGGATAGATGTTCTTGGCGAGCTCGCCCTGCGCCGCCTCCCGCGCCGCGTCGCGGTCGATGTCTATCGTCGACACGTCAGTGCGGGCCGCCGGTCAGCCAGAGATCGTCCGTGGAATCGGCGGGCGCCTGGGGCCCGGCCGTGGCGCCGGTCTGCAACACGAGGTCGAACGCCTCGGCGCGGATCCGCCGGTCGGTGTACTGCAGCACCACCACGCCGGCGCTGAACGGGCCGGTGATGATCTGGCCGACGGCACCGCCGACCGAGAACAGCACCATCGAGATCATCGCCGCAGTCGTGGTCGCCGACGCGGTCAGCACCATCTGCCCGCCGATGCTGAACGGGATCGACACCGCGCCGGCGATGAACTGCGCCACGATCGCGGCCAGCAGCCAGATCCCGAACACGCGCCAGAAGTCCCCTTTGATCAGCGCGAACGACCGCTTCACCGAGCTCAGGATGCCGCGTCGTTCCAGCACGATGGCCGCGGGCGCGAACGTCAGCATCACCGCCACCCAGATCGCCGCCAGGACCGACGCGACCACCAGCGGAGCCGCGAACAGGAACGCGGCGGGACCGTCCACCACGGCCACCGCCAGCACGACCATCAGCAGCACGACACCGAACCACACGATCAGCGCGAGCATCTTGAGCACCGTGAACCCGATCAGCGCCCACAGTCGCGGTCGCAGCCGCCGCCACGCTTCGCCGATCGTGATGCCCGCGCCGAACACCGAGCGGCCGATCACCACCGTGAGCAGGCCGCTGAGCAGCGTGCTCGACAGCGCCGTGGTGATCGCGGCGGCCAGGCTCGACGCCGTCCAGCTGACCAGCACCTCGGTGGACGCCTCGTCACCGTCGAGGGATTCGGCGAACTGTCCGGTGAACGCGAACGGCCACAGTGACAGCAGCAGCGCGACGATCTGCGCCGCGATGACCACGATGGTCGTCAGGCCCAGGGTGGCCTTGGGGTTGGCGCGGATGTACGCCACGGCCCCGTTGAAGATGTCGGACAACGTCAGCGGCCGCAGCGGCACGACACCGGGTTTGAGGACCGGCGGGCCGTACGGCGGCGGATACGGGGGGCCGCCGTAGCCGGGGGCCGGGTAGCCGGGAGGCCGGCCCGGCGGCTGCCAGTACGGGGGCGGATAACCCTGGTATCCCGGTGGGGGATAGCCGGGGGCCACCGCACCGGGGGCCGGTGGCCCGGGGGGCCCGTATCCGCCGGCGTTGTGGGTCATGCCCACCATCCTGTCGATCACCGGCGGAATTGACAACGTGGGCTGTCCGGCGCGGCGTCAGGCCGGTACGCGCCGCCAGAGGTCGTCGAACGCGATCGCGTCGAAGAACGCGGTCGCCTTCACGATCCGGTCACCGGCCACGGTGAGGAACCACGCGTAGGTGTTCCGGTACGGAACCCCGTCGCGTGCGGTCCCCTCGGCGTCGAAGAAGACGATGACGGTGTCGCCGTCGGCGTAGATGTCCCGGATCGCGGGGATCAGGCGTTGGGCCATGCGCGCGTTGAACGGCCGGATCACGTTGGCCAGGAAGTCTTCCTTGCCGGAGTAGACCCGCGCCGCCGCCGAGTTCCCGACGATCTCCCACGTGACGTCGTCGGCGAGCGCATCGTAGGGGCTGCCCGTGCCGGCCCGCCACGCCTCGAAGCCGGCCTGCACCGTGGCCAGATTGCGGGTCTCGACGGTGTCATACGGATCTGCCATAGCCATTCCTGTCGGTTGGGTGATGAGCAGGGCGAACGCCAGCAGCGCGGCGATCTTCAGTCTCGGGATCGGCATTCGGCGTCCTCAGTCGTAGACGATGACCGCACGCCCGAGGACGTCGCCGCGGCCGATCGCCTCGAGGGTCTCGTTGACGTCGTCGAAGCGGACGCGGGTCACCGAGTGCTTGATCTGTCCCGCCTGCGCCAGCGCGAGGACCTCGGTGAGGTCGTTGTAATTGCCCCAGAACGACCCGAAGTACGTGTATTCCCTTGCCACCAAGGGAAACAGCGGAATGTCGATGCGGTTGCCGATGAGCCCGACGGACGCGACCGCACCCTCGGCGGCCAGCAGCGCGAACGCGAGCCTGATCGACTCCTCGGAGCCGGCGCACTCGATGACAGCGTCGAGTTCTGTTCTTCCGGTTGCGGATTCGAGTTCAGAGCGGACCTTGTCGACGTCCTTGTCCCGGACGTTGATGACGTGGTCGGCGCCGTTCTCCTTCGCGATCTTGAGCTTGTCGTCGCTGCGTGCGAACGCGACCACCTGCGCGCCGCCACCCAGCAGCTTCGCGTACTGCGCGGCATAGCTGCCCAGACCGCCGACACCCGAGACCGCCACGGTCCGGCCCGGCCCGAGGTGTCCTGCGTTCCGCAGCTTCTTCAAGCCCCGGTAGGGCGTCAGCCCGGCATCGGTCAGCGGTGCCAGGTTGTCCGGTGACAGTTCGCCGCGGCTCGGGATCTTGATCAGGTACCGGTAGTTGACGGGCAGGTACTCCTGATATCCGCCGTGGCGGCCGAACCCGGCCCAGACGCCGTGTGCGCACAGCTGCTCGTTGCCGTCGTGGCACTGCCGGCAGGCGCCGTCGCCCCAGCTGCCGAACACCACCACCTGGTCGCCTTCGCTCAGACCGGCCGATTTCGGAACCTCCGAGCCGACACCGTCGACCCAACCCGCCACCTCGTGGCCCGGCGTGATGGGGAAGTCCATCGCCAGACCGTTGTCGAAGTAGCCGTCGGTCAGCTGGAAGTCGGTGCGGCACATGCCCGCACCGCCGACGCGGATCAGCACCTCCTCAGGTCCCGGGGCGGGGACGTCGATCTCTTCGAGGCGCAGCGGCTGTTTGTAGCCGAACATGCGTGCGGCCCGCATCTTCATGTGCACTCCTTCGTCTCGCGGCACAGGAATCCTCGCCGGGACGCGTGGCTGTTCGCATCCGCCACTGGCCAGTCCCGGTTCAGCGGTTCTCGCGTTCGGCGAGAGCGTGCTCGAGTTGGCTGCGGGACCGGATCCCGAGCTTGGTGAAGACCTTGCCGAGGTGGTACTGCACCGTCCGGGCGCTGATGAACAACCGCGCGCCGATCTCCGGATTCGACAAGCCCTCCCGGGCGAGGCGAGCGACCTGGGCTTCCTGCGGGGTGAGGGAGGTGACGGCCGGGGTGGTGTTCCGGCGCCTCGCGGTCTCTCCCGTCGCGAGCAGCTCGCGGCGGGCCCGCTCTGCGAAAGCCTCCATACCGACGGTGTCGAAGACGGCCTGGGCGGCACGTAACTGGTTACGCGCGTCCAGCCGACGCCGCTGCCTGCGCAACCACTCGCCGTAGAGCAGGTGGGCCCGCCCGAGCTCGGGGCGCAGTCCCGCTCGGCCCAGCCGTTCGACGGCTTCCAGGTAGAACGGCTCTGCGGTGCCGTCGTCGCTGACCAGCGCGCGACACCGTGCCTCGATACCCAGGCCCCAGTCGGTACCACTCGGCGTCGTCATCTCCACCAGTTGGTCCAGCGCCGCGTGCGCGGCGGCGAAGTCGTCGAGGCGCACGCTCGACTCCACCAGTTCGGCCAGCGCCCACCACGATGCGCCGCCGTCCCCGGGATGTGAACAGGCGTCGGCGGCGGCGTCACGTGCCGCCTGATACTCGCAGTGGCCCACCGCCATCACCGCCTCGGCCCACACGATGACCGTGAGCCCGTGCCCCTCGCCGCGACGCTCGGCGTCCCGACGGGTGGCCGCGCTCAGCGACCGCAACTCGGCCCGCCGGCCGCGCCAGGCCGCCAACACGATGGCGCTGTAGGGGCTCAGATTGTTGCCCATGGCGTCGATGGCGGCGCACATCTCCTCCGTCACGTGTGCCGCTTCGTCGAAGTCACCCGTGTACAGCAGCGGAATGAAAATGGCGCTCAACGCCAGCGGGAGATGGCTGACCGAGCCGGACTCGCGGACCAGCTGCAGGTAACGTCGCGACAGCGAAGCGTGACGGTCGATGTCCCACACCCGGGAGGCGGCCAGACACGCCAGCAGCATCCACCGCATCTCCTGACCCGCGCTCATCCCCTCGCCGTAGACGGACAGCGCCTTCTGCAGGGTGGGCAGACCCTTCTGGAAGCCGCCGCTGTACTGGGTGGCCAGACCGTCGAGTAGAAGGTCCGCGGGCGCGGGGGCGCCCAATGCCCGCAGAGCCGCGCCGGCGGCCTCGGACACCTCCGACATGTCGCCCTCACTGGCGAGCCGTCCCGCGAAGAGCGCCGCGGACATCGCATCCAGATAGGTTTCGCGGGCGAGCCCGGCGTCGACGGCCTCCCAGCGGCGGGCGGCGGCCAGCAGCAGCGGTGCCGCGTCGTTGCCGTGACTGCTGATGAAAGCGAGCTGCGCTCGCACGAGATCTGCCTGGGCACGCTGCCTTTCGGTCAGTGGGGCAGCATCGGCGAGTCGGAGCAGATCCTTGGCGTCGTCGAGAACACCCGCCTGCGCTTTGGCTTCAGCTGCGGCCACCGCGCGGTCGCCGCGGCGGGCAGGGTCGGCTGTCAGCGCCGAGGCGCGTTCCAGGAACGCCGCCGCGGCGGCGATCCCGCCCCGCGCACCCACCCGGCTCGCGCAACGTTCGAGCTCCTCGGCGACCGCCTCGTCCGGGCCGACGGCCGCGTAGCCGAGATGCCAGGCGCGCCGCTCGGGGTCCAACTCACGGTCGATCACCGTCGCGAGCGCGCCGTGGATCGCCTGGCGGTCGGACAACGGCACCGATCGGTATGCCGTGGATCGGATGAGAGGATGCCGGAACGTCACCCGGCTTCCGATCTCGGCCAATCCGGCTTCCATTGCAGCCACCGCCGCGTCTGGTTCGATGCCGAGCAGCTCGGCGGCCCGCCACATCGCGGACGCGTCGCCGGACGGTTCCGCCGCGGCCAGCGCCAGCAGCCTGCGCGTGCGAAGCGGTAGGTCGTGGATCTGCTTGCGGAGCGCTCCTTCGAGGCTGTGTGTCAGCGGCATCCCCGGCTCGCCGAATCCACCCGCCAGCGCTGCCCGGTCCAGAGAACGCGGGATCTGGAGTAAGGCCAGCGGGTTGCCGCGGGCTTCGACGACGATCCGGTCGCGGACCCGCGCGTCCAGTGGTCCGTCGAGACCGCGAGCCAACAGGGCCTGCGAGTCGTCCTCGCGCAACCCGCCGATCGCCAGTTCGGCGAGTCCGCGTAACTCCGGCCCGGCCGTCCGGGTCGCGAACACCACGCCGACCCGTTCCGCGGCGAGGCGCCGGGCGACGAACGCAGTCGCCAGGCTGGAGGCGCGGTCCAGCCACTGCTGATCGTCGACGAGGAGAAGGACAGGACCCTGTTGGGCGGACTCGGAGACCACGTTGAGCGCGGCAAGACCGACCAGGAACGGATCCGGCGTGGCGCCCTGACGTCGTCCGAATGCCGTCGCCAGCGCGTCGCGCTGCCGATCCGGGATGCGGTCGAGGTGCTCGGAAAACGGGACACACAGATGGTGCAGCGCCGCGTAGGCGAACTCCGTCTCCGACTCCACGCCGGTGACGCGGGCCACCCGCCAGTCCGGAACGCGGGAGGCGACCGCGTCGAGAAGCGCGGTCTTCCCGATCCCGGCGTCCCCGCTGAGGACGAGGGCCCTGCTGTGCCCGGCACCGACATCGCGCAGCAGGTCGTCGAGGGCGCGCAGCTCCCTGCCGCGACCGATGAGCTCCACCGTGGCCTCCTGGCTCGGGCAAGAAAGTGGTCACCCCTGGTCGAGACGCTATCGGCCGGACCCGGGCACCGCCAGCGCGGAGGATCGTTTTGCCCTCACCGGTAGGGGTACCCGAGGCGCATGACGCGTTTTGGCTACACCCTGATGACCGAGCAGAGCGGCCCGAAAGACCTTGTCCGCTACGCAGTGTCGGCAGAGCAGGTGGGTTTCGACTTCGAGGTGTCCAGCGACCACTACTTCCCGTGGCTGTCCTCCCAGGGCCACGCGCCGTACGCCTGGTCGGTGCTGGGAGCCGTCGCGCACGCCACCGACCGCGTCGAGTTGATGACCTACGTGACCTGCCCGACCGTGCGCTACCACCCGGCGATCGTGGCGCAGAAGGCGGCGACCCTGCAGTTGCTCGCCGACGGCCGGTTCACGCTGGGGCTGGGCAGCGGGGAGAACCTCAACGAGCACGTCGTCGGCAAGGGCTGGCCGACGGTCGGCCGCAGGCAGGACATGCTCAAGGAGGCCATCCAGATCATCCGCGAACTGCACACCGGGGACCTGGTCGACTGGAAGGGCGAGTACTTCGAGGTCGACTCGGCCCGGCTCTGGGACGTCCCCGAGGTGCCGGTGCCGATCGCGGCGGCGGTGTCCGGGGACCGGTCGGTGCACCAGTTCGCGCCGCTGGCCGACCATCTGATCGCCGTCCAGCCCGAGAAAGACCTCGTCGACTCGTGGCACGAGGCGCGGGGCGCGACCGGGCTGCCGGGCGACGTGCGGGTGATCGGCCAGATCCCGATCTGCTGGGACACCGACCGCGACGCCGCGGTCGACCGCGCCCACGACCAGTTCCGCTGGTTCGCCGGCGGTTGGGCCGTGAACTCCGACCTGCCGACGACCGCCGGCTTCGACGGTGCAACCCAGTTCGTGCGCAAGGAGGACGTTGCCGAGTCCATCCCGTGCGGCCCCGACCTCGATGCCATCGTCGAGGCGGTAGGTGAATACTGGGAGGCGGGCTTCACCGACATCGCGCTGATCCAGGTCGGCGGCGACAGTCAGGAAGCGTTCCTGAAGGAAGCAGCGGCGCCGCTGCTGGACAAGCTCCGCTCCGCATCTCAGTGAGAGGTTCGCCATGACCCGCGGCAAAGGGATCTACGACGACGAAGAAGGTTCGGCGGCATCCCGGTCGGTTGACACCGAGAAGGACCCGGACCGGGACACCCCGGACGTGGACAAGGACACCGAGGAGCCGACGGCCTAGCGGGCCGCGGCGGGGTCGCCGCGGCGTTTGGTCTCCAGCCGGCGCCAGGTCCACCAGAACAACAGCGCGGCGAAGATCGAACCCGCCGCCGCGAGCCACTGGGCGCTGAGGAACAGCCGCCACTCGGCCGCGGCGTCGATGTCCTGGTGTAGGGCGGTCAGCAGCGCCGCCGCGCCCAGCGCCGCGCTCGCCGCGCCGACCACGGTGACCAGGGCGACGAACACGGTCCGCAGCGTGTACCGGGCTGCTCCCGGGGTGACCACCGCCCGGACGCGGCCGGTGCGGGCCAGGAAATGCGAAGCAGCGCAGGCCACTACGAGTGCGACCGCGTCCGCGGCCAATGTGTCCGAAAGCCGGTGCCACTGCGCGATGACCGTGTAGGCGCCGATGCCCACCGCCCAGGTCAGTGCGAAGAACATCGCGACACCGCGGAACCGGTACGGCATCACGATCAGCGTGGCGAACAGCACCGACATCGCGGCCGTGGTGTGCCCGCTGGGCAGCGTGTTGGCCAGGTACTCGTCACTGGCCAGTAGGTTGGGACGTTGCAGCACAACGAATTTCAGGAGCTGCGTGACGGCCTGGCTGCCGAGGATGACGGCCACCGCCGCGACGGCGAGGTTGACCTGGCGGCGCAGCAGCCCGATCGCGCCGACCAGCAGGGTCGCCACCGCCAGGGACGTCACCGTGATGGTGTCCAGCAGCGTCCTGGCCGCGAGGAACGCCCGCGGGTCGACCTGATCGGCGCCGTAGAGCGCGGCGTTCTCGATCGCCTGGCCGGTGGTAGTGCGCACCGCCAGCCAGTAGACCGCGGCGAGGAACACCAAGGCGCAGAGCAGGATCGCCGTCCATCGACGGCGCGCACGGGCGAGCCGGACGCGCGTTTCGTCCCGGGGAAGGAGATCGGTCTGCACGGGTGCACGATCCTCTCATGTCCGTCAGCCGGCCGCGAGGCTGCGCCGCAGCCGGGCCTCCTCGTGCTGGGTGATGTTCGAGTTGTCCAGCACGATCGTCAGCATCACCGCGAAGAACCGGGCCGGGCTGAGCTCGTCGGGCACCAGGTCCGTGCGCAAGGTCACGTCGGGCAACGCGGCGAGCTGCGCGGCCACGTCGATCGGCGGCGGTTCGCCGGCGACGTCGGCGGGGTCGTCGATCTCGAAGAGATACGGCTCGATGACGGCGTCGTCCGCACCGGGTGGCTCATCGATCGGTCCGTCACCCTCCCACTCAGGCACCACGAGGGCGCACGCGTCGTACGCGTCGGCCTCCCTGCCGAGTTTGATCAGCAGGTCGGCGATCCAGTCGAATTGCCTGCGCTCCTCGGTGTAGGCCGTGGAGCGCAGGCAGTACATGAACCCCAACGCGGCCAACGGATGGCGCAGGGCGAGGTTCTTCGCGTCGCCATAGGACTCCTCCACGCGGTTGGCGGCGTTCTTGCCGAACGACGAGTCCATTCGTTTGGTCGAGATGAGCAGCTCCGGCCCGGTCTGCCAGGACGACATGATCACGTCGACCTGCTTGAAATAGTTCTTGCCCGCGATGTTCGCCGACGCTGCGCCACCGGTGGCGACACCGGCGCGCAGCCGCGCGAGCAGATCGTCGCGACCGGCCGCTTTCGGGATGGACTTCACGAACGCGAGGACGTCCCGGTCGACCACCCGCGGCGCTTCGGCGCGCGGCCAGACGGCGTCGGGGTCCAGCCCGGCGCGCCGCAGCTCGTAGGCGACCCACACGTCCAGGGCCAGCGCGGGCACCCCGGAGCGGCTCTCGGCGCCCAGCAGGATCGGCACGGCGAGCAGCTTGCGCAAGGTGCCGTAGTCAGGGGCGAAGCTGCCGTCGGCTTTCCACGGGTTCACGGTCTTGAACGGAGATTGGTCGACGAGGGCGTCGAACAACGGCCACGCCAGAGCCTTGGCGCTGGGTTTACCTGACACCGTTGGCTTTTCCGCGGGCCAGACGACGGGCGGTGAGGCCGGCGTGGTCGCGGCGGACCGCCGTCAGCGCACGTTCGGACAACGTCGAGGTGGCGAGCAGCAGGACCTCGTCGACCAGGGTGACCGCATCGAGCAGCCGCCCGTCACGCAGCCGCGCGGTCACCGCGGGCCGCACCCGGCGCAGCGGATCGGCGTTGCGGTGCACCAGGTCCGGGGACGGCACCGGCAGCACATCGGCTTCCCGGGGTTCGATCTTGAGCATCCCACCACCGTAGGCGCGGCCCACCGTCTCGGCCCCCAGCAGGGTCACCGAGTTCAGCGACGCCAGCGGCAGCAGGTTCATGCCCAGCCGGCGCAGGTCGTCGCGCAGGTACACACCGTGCACCGAATTCAGGTGGTGCACGCGGGCGCGGTTGCTCGTCAGACGCGGCGTGTCGGCGTTCATGTAGGTCAGGAACAGGTCGGCCGGGCGCAGGTAGGGCACCCGCCACCACGGGGTGCGCACCCGGCACTTGTAGGCCCGGTGCACGTCGAGGTCCTCGCCGGAGGCGATGTAGTGCCGGGCGGCGGGGGAGGGCTCCTCGGTGGGCCGGAACAGGTACGTCGACTGCCCCGCGGCCCCGAGCGCGCGCAGCGCGTTCGGGCTCAGGGCCAGGCCGCGCAGATGGCGCGAGCCCGGCGGTGACAGCGGCAGCAGATCCGACGGCGCCAGCCCCAGCGCGTCGACCTTCGCGGGCGACAATGTGAAGAACCGGTTGCTGCCGGTCACCATGCCCAGCGTGGTGTCGCCCCAGGTCTCCAGCGGTGTGAACGCGTCACCGCGCACCGCCGCGTCGAACGCCGACAGGCCGGCCGCCGACATCAGCCCGGCGGACCATTTGGCGCCGTTGCCCGGCGGGCTCCACCGCCGCGACCCCGTCAACCTGGCCAGGCCCTCGGCGTCGCGGACCTGGGACAGCTGCATGTGCTGGGCGCCCGTGCCGCCGTCGGGCTGGTAGCCGTCGGCCAGCAGCAGCACGACCTCCTCCAGCACACCGGGGAACACGCGCTCGTCGAACAGCACCAGGCCGACCGACGCGAAATGGTCCATCAGGTACTGGCGCACGCCGGCGGCGTAGTTCACGCTCAGCAACTCGGCGGGCAGCACGAGCCCGAGCCGGCCGCCGGGGCGCAGGTGCAGCGCCGCGTGCACGGTGAACGCCGCCCACGACGACGCGAGGTTGGACAGTGTGACGCCGGCGCGCAGCGCGGCCTGGCGGGCGCGGGCGCGGGACTCTCCGGCGAAGTCCTGGTACCGCACATACGGCGGGTTGCCGACCACCGCGTCGTAGCAGCCGAACTCGTTGTGGGAGAAGAAGTCCTGGTTGTGGATGACCGCGTCGATGCCGTGCGCGCGCAGGCCGCGTTCGGACTCCAAGGCCGAGTCGGGGTGGATCTCGACGCCGACCAGCGGGCCGGTGTGGCCGCCCCGTCGCCCGATCTCATGCAGGAACACGGCCTCTCCGCAGGACGGTTCGAGCACCGCGTGGCCGGGGTCGCGCACCGCCCAGTCGGCGAGGAACCGGGCCACCGGGGCAGGGGTGAAGAACGCCCCGCGCGCCTTGCGCAGCGCGGCGTCGTCTCCTCTGTCACCCGGAAGCATGCGCATATCGTGCCGCAGCGCACCGACAGAGCCTCGCTGACCCGCCGACCTCGGCGGACGGGGCTGGGCCCTTCGCCATCGTCTCGTGCAACGCCGGAAAGCGCGGACAGGTGGGAAGTGCGGTGACCCGCAGACTCCAGAATGGAGCCATGACGGGCGGTCTTTCGGAGACGGTGTGGTCAGAACTGGTCGGCACGGTCGCGGTGGTCGATCTGGAGTCGGCCTGCGAACTGTACGGCCGCGACACTTTGCCTTACCCATTGGGCCGTAGTCGACCGGTCGGCTCGGTGTGGCTCGCCACCAGGGAGGTGGGACCGGTCGACGACCGACTGGACGACGGTGATCTCCGCGGCGTTCGAACCTGGGTGGAAGCCCTCGTGCGGGCCGACGTCTGTGTCGAATGCCGGGTGCAGTACTTCGATGAAGACCTGCCGGATCTTCGTCTGCACGCGACGCGGGCGGGGGACTGCGGGTTTGTGGCTTTGCAGGGCAGAGATCCTGACGGTGTCGACGTCGTCGACATCCACGCGGTATCACCGGACAGCTTGGGCGTGGTGATCGCCGAAATGGCCGGGCTGGTCGGTGCCGGGGCGTATCCGCGGATCGCGGTGACCGGCGGCGGGGACCGGATTCCGAAGCCGCCGGAGGCGCTGGACGAGTACGACGACCGCGGCCTCACGATCACCCCGGCAGGCCCCGGTGAGCCCGCGGTGTCGGTCGTTGACGGCCGTGACGTCGCGGCGACCGGGACCGTGCAGGCGCGGCATCGCGGCTCGGATCCCGAGGGTGAGATCCTGCAGTGGGTGCAGGTGCGTGGCGACGGCGACTACCTGTACGAGGCCGGTGAGACTGGCTGTGCCGAACCGCTGGACGCCGAGATGTTGAGTGCGTTCGTCGGGCAGCTGATCATTCCGGGGTGAACCTTGCCTCGTCGAGACGACGCAGTGCGCGAGCGTCGACGAGTTCATCCCGGTATTCGGGGTGCTGCCAATAGAATTGCACCCACTCCTGCAGAGCCCGGCTGTCATCGGTGATCGCATCGGCGATGAGCATGGCGTTGCGGCCGCCGTGGAGTACGACGACGATGACCTTGTTGAACGGCTTTTCCCCTTTGGGCGGGTGATCAAGGATCTCCCCGATGTCATCCCATGTGCCGGTACGGAATGAGCCCCATTGGCCGTTCCAGATTTCGAAGCCACCCGGGTGTAGACGCAGGTGTCCTCCACTTCGGTGCTGGATCATGCGGTAGACGGTCGGCACGCCGAGCAACACCATGCATGCACAGCCGGCCGGCACCATCACCCGCATGACTCCGGACGGTACGTAGTCGACCAGCCCGAGCGGCGCGAAGACGAGGTAGAGCGCCGCGGCAAGGAAAACCGCGGAAGCAGACGCGATCAAGATGGTGTCGACGAATCTGGCGGGGCGAAGCAGAGTGCCATCGGCTCCGATTTCTGTTCGCGGTTGTGCTCTGCCCTGTGACGTGACGAGAAAGTACAGCGCGAAACCGTACGCCCATACGGTCATCAGGAAGACGATCAGCGCCGTCAGGTAACTCCCGCCGAGCAGCCACATGACTGCCCATACGCCGGTGAAGGCGCCGATGCCTATGAGGACAGCGAAGAACGCTATGACCCGCACGGCATGCCTCATCGCGGACCAGGGGTGTGAGATTCACTGACCGGGCGCATCATTCGGTGGCGAACCTCTCGTCGTGGAGACGTTGCAGGGCGCGGCCATCGACCAACTCGCCCCGGCACTCGGGATGGTGCCAATAGAACCTGACCCACTCGCGGAGCGCGTCACTGTTGTCGGTGATGGTGTCGGTCACCAGCATTGCGCTGCTCTTGGGCAGTTTGAAGACGATCATCTCGCGGCCGATGCTGCGACCACGGGCAGGACGGTCCAGGATCTGTTGGATCTCGTCCCATTCGCCGCGCTTGAAGATGCCCCAGTGGCCGTTCCAAATCTCAAAGCCGTCGGGGTGGAGGCGCAGGTGGCTGTCGCCGTGCTGGAACATCCGGTAGAGAACCGGGATCCCGAACGTCAGGATGAAGACACACAGAGAGATAACCCCCACCCGGAGAGTGCCTCTCGGAACGTAATCGACCATGCCTTGAGGCGCGAACACAAGGTATAAGCCCGCTGCGAGAACACCACATATGAACCCGACTATGCTCACCGGGTCGAGCCACTTCGCCGGCCGGATCACTGTGCCGGCGGCACCGTATTCCGTCCGCGGTCGGGCCGCTCCCGACAGCGCGTACCCCACCTGGAAAGTCGCAGTAGAGCACATGATGCCGGCACCGAGCATGATGACCGCGGTCAGGTAGCTTCCGCGGGCGAGCCAGGTGACGGACCATCCCACGAGGAAGACGGACAAGACCGCCACACATAGGATGGCCACGATCAGCCGGACGTGGGATTTCATCGCGGACAAAACGTATTGCCGATCCAGTTGCCCAGTGCCTGGCCGGCGCCGGACGCGCCGAACACTGCAAGAGCGGTGATCGGTGGGCTGAACGAAGCAGTGGCAATACCCCCTAGCGTGCCCGCAGCCAACGAGGTGGCGCCCTCGGCCGCCGCGACGCACTTCTCGAACCCGGTGTCCGCCACCGCGATATCCCACAAGGCAGCGCCGATTCCCAGAGCCGGGCCACCGTATTTCGCACCGATCCGCACCTTCTCCACCGCCTCATCGGTGAGCATCGGGATACCTCGTCCGGCTTGGTTCTCCAGCCCACTGAGCGCTGCACCGGCGGCAGTCAGAACCGGATGGTTGTAGAGGTCGAGCGGCACATCGGCCTGCCGGCCGTCCGGCGTCCGGATGGTGCCGACCTTCTGGCCGTTGGGCCGTTCCAGGAAATTGATGACGGTGCCGTCGGCGAGCTGTGTCGTGGTCGACTTCGAGCCGGCCAGGCTGTCGTGAGCCCACTCTTCGAAGAGGACCGAGGTCGTCGTCGAGATCTTGTTGCCGTCCTTGTCGAAATGCACTTCGGTGGTCAGCGGACCTCGATCCGAGAACTGTGGTTCGGCATTGACAGTCCTCACGTACTTACTGCCGTCCTGCATGTAGTGCGTGGTCGTGGTGGCCATCTCTTCGCCGGTGGTGGGGTCGTACCGCGTCTCCACCTTCGTATCCCGGATCGTCTGCGCCATGTCGGTGTCCCTGAGGATGGCCTGCTGGAGAAACCCGACAGGGTGCGACGGATTGGGTACCTCGTCGCCGGGTTTCTGCCCGCCCGGCACCAGCAGGCTGCCGGGATCGCCTGGGCTGAGTGCGTCGAATCCGTGCGGTGTGGCGGCGGCGGCGACCTTGGCGGCGGTCTCGTCGTCGGCGGCGCCCACCGCCAGCAGCAATCGGTTGACGGCGGTCTGTTCGGCCTGGGCACGCCTCTCCAGCGCGGCCGCCTCTTCAGCGGTCAGCTGAGCGCCGGTGATCAGGACCACCCATTGATCGCTGACGTTCAGCCGGCCGGTCATGTCGATCTGATCGGCCTTGTCCAACGCGCCGTCCGTGCCCCGCCGATGGTGTCGGCACCCGCGGCGAGGGCTTCACCGAGCGCCGTGGTGTACGCCGAGAAGTCCTTCGTCTGGTCACTCGCCCGCCCGAACATCACCGTGGCCGCGGTGTGGGCGTCACCCGACCATGCTCTGGTTTCCTGCATGGTCTTGATGTTGGTGCTCAACGTGGTCACGGCATCTTCGACGGCCTTGCCGCAATCCTCGATCACCTGGCCGGTGAACTTCAGAGAGTCGGGATTCCAGCGCTCCAACCGGGACCGAGAAGGCAGCACGACTCAGAAGATCCCTTCGAATCGGCCGGCCAGAACGGCGTCGGTGACCTCGTAGGTGTTGCCCGCGCCACGCACTGCCGCACCCAGGTCGCTCACACCGGTGGCGATCCGGCCGGCAATCGTCTTCACATGTGCGCCGACGAGCCCGACCGCCCACTGGGTGGTCGATCCGTCCAAACCGTCGGCGGCAGTGGCGACTTTGGTCCCGACGTCGGCTTCCCGAATCCGGGCCGATGCGATATCCACTTGACCGGCGAAGGCACGCAGTATGTCCGGGTCAACTTCCACAGCAGTCTCCATCCGACTGTCGACACGCAGGGTTGCTAGAACTGTAGCCGCGGCAGAACGGGGGTTCGATCACCAATTTCGACCGGCCTTCGCGTACAACCGGTGAAACACCGCCGCCCACTGCCGCGCGGTCAGATCCCGCGGCAACGCCGTCGGCCGAATCCCGTTCTGCTGCAACCAGCCACGGCTCACCCGGCGCGGCGCTGTGCGGTCGATGATCTGCGCGATCCCGCGGCCGCGGCCGGTGAACACCTGGTGCACCATCGTCTGATAGCGGGCGCGGTCCGCGGTGTCGACGAGCGGTTCCGGTCGCCGCTGGATCGTCATCACCCCGCCGTCGACGCCCGGCTGGGGCCGGAACGCGGCGGCCGGAACACGCTGCAGCAGCCCGAACTCGAACCACGGCCACCACTGCGCGGTCATCATCGTCGCGCCGCCCACCGCGGCGCGACGGCGCGCCACCTCCCACTGCACCAGCAGCACCGCGTCGGTCCACCCGGGGCTGTACAGGATGCGCCGCAGCATCGCGGTGGTCAGGTGAAACGGCAGATTGCCGACCACCACGTGGGGACTTCGGGGTAACCGGTAGCGCAGGAAGTCGGCGGTGACGACCCGTGTGGTGGCCGGTGTGCGGGCGGCCAGCCGCTCGGCACGGCGCGCGTCGACTTCGATCGCGGTGAGCGGACGGCCGAGGGTCTGCAACGTTCTGGTCAGCGCGCCGTCGCCGGCGCCCACTTCGACGATGGGGCCCTCGGTGCGGGCGACGGCGGCGCGGATGGCGGCGATGACGGTGTGGTCACAGAGGAAGTTCTGGCCGAATTCATGGCGGCCGTGATGAGGTGAGGACACGACAAACTCCAGCGAGCAGCGCAGTGGCAGGGACACGTGCGGTGGCGGCGGAGTTGTCGCCTCGTTGAGAAGAAGACGAGCGAAGCGTCCGCCGCTAGGCGGAGCGCAACTTCATCGAGCAGGCACACATGGCCCCGACGGTATGGTGTGGCGCCGGGTCGGTGCAACCGATTTTCCCGAACGGGCGTGGGGGTTAACCCCCACCAGGGTCTCGGGAAAACGTTGTGTCGCGCCGGCGGGCGGGTCCATAGGGTCGAGGGCATGGTCGTCGACCGTGGAGTGAGGCCCGTGATGACGCACGACCCAGGATCCGGAATATCGGGAAAACTCGGTGTCGCACCGTTTTTCGTGGCGGTGCCGATCACGGTGATCATCACCGGCGGATTCAATCTTTCCCGGTCGATGCCGATGCCCGCCGCGCTGGCCGTGGGTGCGGGCTGGGGGCTGGCACTCGGGTTGGTGGCGGCCTACCTGCGAACGAAGCCGAAACTCGCTGCCGCGGTCGAGGACTCACTGGTGGCCCTCGGCATCGTCGCAGTCGCGTTCGCCGCCTGCGGTGGTGTGATGGCGTTGTTGATGCTCAACGGCGCGTTGAGCAGTTCGTCGCTCACCGGCGAGACCCTGGAGGCGACGTTCGTCCCGACGATCCCGTTCTACATCGTCGCCAACGGCTCACTCGAGCTGGTGATCGTGCCGCTGCTGGTCTACCTGGGATGGCGCGCGGGCCGGCGCCGGGTCTGCATCGTGACGGCGGCGGTGCTGTACTTCGCCATGCGGGTGTGGACCTATGTCGCCTACCGCCCCGCGCGTCTGGGTTTCGCCGATTCCGACCACACCGACACGCCCATGTCGCTGATGGAGCGCCAGTCGGCCTACCTCGACCTGAAACTCGACGACCCGCGCTGGATTCTGCTGCTGGTCATCCTCGCGGTGCTCATCGCCGCGGCGGGCTATCCGCGTCTTCGAGAAATCAACGCGGGCAACGGCCTCGGGACGGCACAGTGACCACCGCGCTGTCACCTCGCGGGGATCTCCAGTCGCCGAACCGGTCGGCGCGCCACGCTGCGGCGATGTTCGTTTCCTTCGCGGCGATCGTGCTGTTGGCGACGCAGCTCGAACCCGTCGTGCCGCCGTACCACCCGCAGCTTCGCGCGCCGATCGGGTGGATGCTGGCCGCGTCGAGCGCAGGTCTGGCGCTGCTGCTGGTGCTGCGTCCGGTCACCCATCGTGCGGTTCTCTTGGCCGCGGGATGGTTCGTGCTGTTGGCGGCGCTGTTCCAGGGCTTCGTGGTCGGTGACCTGATCGCGATGTTCGGCACCTGGTTGGTGGTGCCGGGTTTGGCGTTGGTGGCCGGTCAGCTGCGGCCCCGGCCCCGCAAGGCGCTGGTCGCCGCGCACGCCGTCGCCGCCGCCGCCTGGGTCGGAATCGGGGTCACGTTAGTCGCGATGGCGGTGGTCGCGATGGCCACCGACGACGTGTCCGCCGCCCATGCCATCTACGAGATGATGGCGACCTTCGACGTCACCCTGCTGCCCTGGGCGAACTTCGCGACGGTGCTCACCGGGCTGGCCCTGAGCTTCGCCACGAAATGGGGACTGATCCGTCACTACTGGGTGATCGCGAAAGCGGTCGTCGCCGTGGGCATTCTCGTCATGGCGTTCGGGTTCCTGCACGACGAACTGGAGGGTGTCGTCGATCAGACCGCCGCACTGGCCGCGACGGGCGGTACGGCGGCCCAGCCATGGGGCGGCGCCGGCGTCGTGCTGTGGGGATTCGTCTGCGCGGGTCTGGGTCTGGTCGCGGCGATGCTGCTGTCGCTGTACAAGCCCGGCGGGCGGACGAGGTTCGCGACGGCCAGGCCGGCGTCGCGCGGGCGCACACCGTGACGTCCGGATTTCCGCGGCTCCGCACGCCCGGACAGCAAGAAGGCCCCGACCAGGAATCCGGTCAGGGCCTCTCACCTGCGAACACACGAGTCGGGGTGGCGGGATTCGAACCCACGACCTCTTCGTCCCGAACGAAGCACGCTACCAAGCTGCGCCACACCCCGAGTGAAGCCACGACAGCGTATCGCACCGGGCGCCGTGGACGCCAAACGCCCATTGGTGACGCGACACACCTCGGGATGGATCTGACGTGTCGGTGGCGTTATGCACACTGACAGACACGGACCGACGAAACGAGGCGGAACATGACCGGGTTAGGCGCATCGATCTACCTGGGCTTCTTCTTGCTGGCCGCGCTGTGGCTGTTCCTGACCTCCGATGGCCCGCTCACCCGGCGCCCCGACGATCAGGGCCAGCGGCCCGACCGCTCGAACTCGGCCAGCACCCCGGCCGAATCGGCCGGTCCGATGCCGTGGCTGGCCAACCACTCGTCGCAGAAGTAGGTGTCGGCGTAGCGGTCGCCGCTGTCGGCGAGCAGGGTCACCACCGACCCGCGGCAACCCTGTGCGACCATCTCGGCGAGCAGGCCGAACGCACCCCAGATGTTCGTCCCCGTGGACGGTCCGACGCGTCGCCCGAGGACCTGGCTGACGTGATGCGCGGCCGCCACCGACGCGCTGTCGGGCACCGAGATCATCCGGTCCACCACTCCCGGCAGGAACGACGGCTCGACCCGCGGACGTCCGATCCCCTCGATCCGTGACGACGCCCCGGTCACCACGTCGGCCCCGGTCACATACGACGGATAGAACGCGGAGTTCTCCGGGTCCACCACGCAGAGCCGGGTGGGATGGCGTCGGTAGCGGATGTAGCGGCCGATCGTCGCGCTGGTGCCGCCCGTGCCTGCACCGACGACGATCCAGTCCGGCACCGGATGGGTTTCCTGGCCCATCTGCTCGAAGATCGACTCGGCGATGTTGTTGTTGCCCCGCCAGTCGGTGGCGCGCTCGGCGTTGGTGAACTGGTCGAGGTAATGCCCGCCGGTCTCCTCGGCCAGCCGGTGCGCCTCGTCGTAGACCTGCGCCGCCTCGTCGACCAAATGACACCGGCCGCCCTGGGATTCGATCAGGGCGATCTTGGACGCGCTCGTCGACGCCGGCATCACCGCGATGAACGGCAGCCCCAGCATCGCCGCGAAGTAGGCCTCCGACACCGCCGTCGAACCCGACGACGCCTCGATGACCGTGGTGCCCTCGCCGATCCACCCGTTGCACAGCGCATACAGGAACAGCGACCGCGCCAGCCGGTGCTTGAGACTGCCGGTGATGTGGGTGGTCTCGTCCTTCAGATACAACGAGACGCCCGCCGACCAGCGCGGCGGCAGCGGGTAGCGCAACAGATGCGTGTCAGCGCTGCGGTGCGCGTCGGCCTCGATGAGCCGGACGGCGTTGTCCACCCATGCCCGCGACTGACGGCGACACGGGCCGGGCGGGGTCACCGCGCCGATACGGACGGGCTCGACTGCCCGGCCCTCGATCCCGCCTCGGAACCGCCGGTCGGCGCCGCGACGAGCGTGAGCAGCGTGGCCTCGGGCCGGCAGCAGAACCGCAGCGGGGCGAACGGCGACGTGCCGATGCCCGCCGACACGTGCAACTGGGTGCGCGCGCCCCAGCGCGACGGGCCCTTGGCCCGGGACCGGTCGAGATCGCAGTTGGTCACGATCGCCCCGTAGAACGGCAGGCACAGCTGACCGCCGTGGGTGTGACCGGCCATCACCAGCTGGTAGCCGTCGGCGGCGAACCGGTCCAGCACGCGGGGCTCGGGGGAGTGCGTCAGCCCCAGCGTCAGGTTCGCCGTCGGGCTCGCCGGCCCGGCGATGGTGTCGTAACGGTCGCGGGTCAGATGGGGGTCGTCGACGCCTGCTGCGGCGATGTGCAGACCCGCCACCTCGAACTCGCGCCGAGTGTGGGTCATGTCCAGCCAGCCCCGCTCGGTGAACGCCGCGCGCAGGTCCTGCCAGGGCAGCGGCTCACCGTGGATCCGGTGGGTGGGCTTGGTCAGATAGTTGGCCGGGTTCTTCAGCCTCGGCGCGAAGTAGTCGTTGCTGCCGAACACAAACACCCCGGGGACCGACAACAGGTCGCCGAGGGCCTGCACCACGGCCGGCACCGCCTTCGGGTGGGCCAGGTTGTCGCCGGTGTTGACGACCAGATCCGGCTCCCAGCCCGCCAGCTCACGCAGCCACGCCTGTTTGCGCCGCTGCATCGGGCGCATGTGGATATCGCTGATGTGCAGCACCTTCAGCGGCGACGACCCCGGGGAGAGCACCGGCATCGTCGCTTCGCGGACGACGAAGGCGTTGCGCTCGATCAGCGACGCATACCCGATGCCGGCGACGAGCGTGCCGACCGACGCGGCAGCGGTGGTCTTGAGGATCGATCCCGGTGAAACTACAGGCATTCGCCCAGCCTATCGCTATTCGCTGTGCGCCACAGGTACCCGAGGTCAGCCCGGCGGGGGCGGACCGAGCACCGGCACCGTGATCGGCGGCAGGCCCGGGATCTGGATCACCGTCTCACCCACCGGTGGCGGCGGCGCGCCCGGTGGTCCACCGGCCGGTGGTGGCGGCGGAGCGGGCGCGATGCCGTTGGAGATCTGGATCGTGATGATCGACCCCGGAACGGTCTGGCCGGACGGGGTGGTGCCCACCACGGTGCCGTAGGACGACGAGCTGTTGACCGACGTCGGCTGGTCGGCCACCTGGAACCCGGCTTCGCGCAGTCGTTGCCGCGCGGCGTCCTGGGTCAGGCCGGCCACACTGGGCACCTTGGAACTGGGCGCCCCGTCGACATAGCGCGGATCCGTCGGCGGCAGCGTCACATCACCGAACGCAGTGGCGATCGGCTTCATCGCGGTGAACCAGGTGCGGGCCGGCTCGTTGCCGCCGAACAGGTTGCCGGATCCGCACTGCCGCAGCGGGAACGAGCACAGCTCGGTCGGGGCCGTGGAGTCGTCGTAGATGTAGCTGGCGGCGGCGTACTGGTTGGTGAAGCCCAGGAACGCCGACGAGCGGTTGGCCTCGGTGGTACCGGTCTTGCCCGACATCGGCAGGTTCCAGCCCGCCGCGCCTGCCGCACCGGCGGCGGTGCCCGCGCCGGTGTCGTCCTTGCTCATCGCGACGGCCAGCGTGTTGGCCAACCCCTCGGGGACCACCTGCTCGCACGTCTCGGTGGTCACCGACACCGGCTCGCCGTAGCGGTCGTAGACCTCGGCGATCGGGTTGGGCGGGCACCAGGTGCCGCCGGAGGCCAGCGTCGCCGCGACGTTGGACAGCTCCAGGGCGTTCACCTCGATGGGGCCCAGCGTGAACGACCCGATGTTCTGCCGTTTCACGAAGTCGGCGAGGCTCTCGTTGCTTTCCGGGTCGTAATCGCGCGCGGTGCCGGGCAGCGCGTAGGACCGCAGCCCCAGCCGCACCGCCATGTCGACGGCACGCTGCACCCCGACCTGGGCGATCAGCTTCGCGAACGCGGTGTTCGGGGAGGTCGCCAGCGCATCGGTGACGCTCATCTGGCCGCGGTAGTTGCCGGCGTTCTGCACACACCACGTCGCGGGCGGGCAGCCCCGCGCGCCGCCGCTGCCCAGGCCCTTGGCCTCGAAGCGGCTCGGCGCGTCGAGCTTGGCGTTGATCCCCATGCCCATCTCCATCGCCGCGGCGGTGGTGAAGATCTTGAACACCGACCCGGCGCCGTTGCCGACCAGCGAGAACGGCTGCGGCTGCATCGTCTCCCCGGCGTCGAGGTTCAGGCCGTAGGTGCGGTTGCCGGCCATCGCCAGCACCGGGTGGGACTCTTTACCCGGACGGATCACGCTCATCACGCTCGCCACGCCGGGCAGGTCGGGGCTCGCGTACTCGTTGATCGCGTTCTTGACCGAGGCCTGCACGTCCGGGTCCAGCGTCGTCTTGATCATGTAGCCGCCCTTGGCGACCTGGTCCTTGCTGATCCCGGCGCGGGCCAGGTACTCCAGCACGTAGTCGCAGAAGAACGCGCGATCGCCCGCGGCGATGCAGCCGCGCGGCAGCTCCTTGGGCTGAGGCAGCACGCCCAGCGGCTGCTGCCGGGCGACGCGCAGCTCTTCGGCGTGCTCGGGGAGGTTCTCGATCATGGTGTCCAGCACCACGTTGCGGCGCGCAAGGGCGCCGTCGGGATTGGTGTACGGATTCAGCGTGCTCGTCGACTGCACCATGCCCGCGAGCAGCGCGGCCTGCTGCCAGTTCAGCTCCGAGGCGTTGATGCCGAAGTAGGTCTGCGCCGCGTCCTGCACCCCGAACGCGTTGTTGCCGAACGACACCAGGTTCAGGTAACGCGTCAGGATCTCCGGCTTCGTGAACGTCTTGTCCAGCGTCAGCGCCATCCGGATCTCGCGCAGCTTGCGGGCCGGGGTGGTCTCGATCGCGGCCCGCTTCTCGGCGTCGGTCTGGGCGATCACCAGAAGCTGGTAGTTCTTCACATACTGCTGTTCGATGGTCGAACCGCCGCGGGTGTCCAGGTTGCCCGACAGGTAACCCGACAGGCCCGTCAGTGTTCCCTGCCAGTCCACACCGTTGTGGTCGGCAAACCTTTTGTCCTCGATCGAGACGATCGCCAGCTTCATCGTGTCGGCGATCTGATCGCTGGGCACCTCGAAGCGCCGTTGGTTATACAGCCACGCGATGATGTTGCCCTTGGAGTCGGTCATCGTCGACACCTGGGGCACCTCGCCCTCGACCAATTGGGCCGATCCGTTGGCGACCACATCGGAGGCGCGATTGGACATCAGCCCGATCCCGCCGACGACGGGAAACATCAAAGCGGTGGCCACCACACTGGCGAGCAGGACGCACCAGGCGAGCTTGATGACCGTCACCGCACGCGGCGGCTGGCCCGAAGGGTGCTCCGGCATGCATACAGACTAGCGACGGCTCGCGTCCGGCCATTCTCCAGCAGCCCGGATGCGGTCCTGACAGACCGTGTCAAACGCCGCTGACAAGCGCTTCCGCGGGGAAACAGTCCGCAGAAGTGCCGCACTGTACCCGTCTGACGGCACGGTTGTCCCAAAAAAGTGGTCACGGACGTATTGCGCAAAGCGTCCCTGACCACCTAAGTTGAGCTGACAGTGCGATGCAGGTCACACCCGGTACTCGCAATGTGGCGTAGATCGCACTAGCAATCAACGCATGGGTTAACAGGTCGTCTGCGTTGTCGGGGCGCGGCCAGAACGATAAGGGGATCGCTGGTGTCAACAATCAAGCCTGCGGCTCGTAAGACCTCCGTGGATCCATCCGGCCAGTCCATTCTGCACGGCGCCGAGGCCGAAGCCCGTATCGCTTGGGTTTCGCAGGCCCGGTGTCGTCAGACGGACCCGGACGAACTGTTCGTCCGCGGCGCCGCCCAGCGCAAAGCCGCGGTGATCTGCCGGCACTGCCCGGTCATCGCCGAGTGCGGTGCCGACGCGCTGGACAACCGGGTGGAGTTCGGGGTCTGGGGCGGCATGACGGAACGCCAGCGCCGCGCCCTGCTCAAGCAGCATCCCGAGGTCGTGTCCTGGGCCGACTTCTTTGCCGCTCAGCGCAAACACCGCACTGCCGGCTAAGACATCGCAGGGCTGAGCCGCGATTGCCTGATTCGCGGGTCGGCGCAAATACGCACCAGATCTGAATTCGCGGTAGCCGCGCCCCGGTGGGGCGCGGCTACTACCTTGTGCGGAGTTGCGCGGCTACGCCGCGGAAGTGATCTGGTCTGCGATCGCCCGCAGCGCCTCCAGATCGGACACGTCGAACGGCAGCGACGGTACGCCGACGATGGCGACTGTCGGGTTGGCGCCGGTGAAGCGCGACAGCAGACGCACCTCGCGCTTGGCGGTCGACGCCCGGTCGGCATGGATACGCAGCGCCGCCACCGCCACCGAGTCCGGTTCGGTCTTCGCCAGATCGTCGGCAGCCTCGGCCGCCTTGTCGGCGTGCAGATCACACAGCGTCGGATGCGTGCGATTGAGGATCAGGCCGGCCAGCGGCATGTGTTCGGAGGAGAGCCGGTCGACGAAGAACGACGCCTCGCGCAGCGCGTCGGGCTCGGCCGCCGACACCACCACGAACTGAGTGCCGCGCCGCTTGAGCAGCTCATAGGTGCGGTCGGCCTTCTCCCGGAACCCACCGAACGTCGCGTCCAGTGACTGCACGAAAGACGCTGCGTCCGAAAGCATCTGGGATCCGAGGATCGTCGACATGCCTTTCATCGCGAGGCCGACGGCCCCGGTGACGAGCCGGCCGATGCCGCGGCCGGGCGCCAGCAGCATCCGCCACAGCCTGCTGTCCATGAAGCTGCCCAGCCGCTTGGGTGCGTCGAGGAAGTCCAGCGCGTTGCGCGACGGCGGGGTGTCGACCACGACCAGGTCCCATTTGTCTTCTGCCAGAAGCTGTCCCAGCTTCTCCATGGCCATGTACTCCTGCGTCCCGGCGAGCGAGGTGGCCACGGTTTGGTAGAACTGGTTGTCCAGAATCGCGTCCGCCGTTCCGGGGCCGGAGTACTGGATCACCATCTCGTCGAACGTACGGCGCATGTCGAGCATCATCGCGTGCAGCTCGCCGGTCACCTCCGGTGCCAGCGGCACCCGCTGCGGGGTGTTGCCGAGATCCCGGATGCCCAGCGCCTGGGCCAGCCGCTTGGCCGGGTCGATGGTCAGCACGACGACGGTGCGCCCGTATTCGGCGGCGCGCAACGCCATCGCGGCCGCGGTCGTGGTCTTGCCGACCCCGCCGGCGCCGCAGCACACCACCACCCGATTGGAGGTGTCGCGCAGGATGGCGGCCATGTCGAGGGCCGGTGGGGTGTGGCTCATCGTGTCTCTCCGCTCACCGCACGCCCTGGTGGGCGAGCTCTTCGGCTAGTTCGTAGAGGCTGCCGAGATCGACTCCGTCGGGCAGCGCGGGCAGGTCGAGCCGGGCCACGTCGAGCTCGATGAGCTGCTCAGCGCTCTCGTTGCGGGCCGCGATGCGGGTGGCGTGCTGGATCGTCTCGGTGAGCAGCCCGGCGAAGTCGTCGTCGGACAGCGTGATGCCCGCCGCCGTCAACCCGGCCCGAACCGCATCGGCGTCGATCACCCCTTCACCGGCCTTGGCCAGGTCGTCGGGAGCGAGGTAGGCGGGGATGTTGCGGTTGACGATGACGCTGCCGATCGGCAGGCCCATCCCGCGCAACTCGTCGATCGCCTCCAGTGTCTCCTGGATGGGCAGCGCCTCCAGGAGCGTGACGAGGTGGATGGCCGTCAGCTTGGAATGCAGCAGCTTGACCACGCCTTCGGCCTGGGAATGCACCGGCCCGCCCTTGGCGAGGTCCGACACCGCCTTGGTGACGTCCAGAAAACGCGCGATGCGCCCGGTGGGCGGCGAATCGACGACGACCGCGTCGTACACGGTGCCCTTGCCCCGGTGCTGATCCTTCTCGTTGCGGGTGACGATCTCCTTGATCTTGCCCGTCAGCAGCACGTCCCGCAGGCCCGGCGCGATCGTCGTCGCGAACTCCACGGCCCCGATCCGGCGCATCGCGCGCCCGGCCAGCCCGAGGTTGTAGAACATGTCGAGGTATTCCAGGAACGCGGCCTCGGTGTCGATCGCCAGTGCGTTGACCTGTCCGCCCCCCTCGGCGGTTGCGATCTTGACCTCTTCGTAGGGCAGCGGCGGAACGTCGAAGAGCTGCGCGATCCCTTGCCGCCCTTCGACTTCGACGAGCAGGACCCTGCGCCCGCCGGCGGCCAGGGCCAGCGCGAGCGACGCGGCGATCGTCGACTTGCCCGTGCCTCCCTTGCCGGTGACGAAGTGCAGTCGCGCCTCGGTCAGGCGCGAGGGCCAGCCGACCTGCCTGGTGCCACCGGATGTCCCGGGAGATGTGGTAGCCACCCAAGCATGCTAGCCATTGCGGATTCGATCCCGGATAAGCTCAGCCGCATGAGCGAACCGACCCGCTGGGAGTACGCGACCGTCCCGCTGCTGACGCACGCCACCAAACAGATCCTCGACCAGTGGGGGGAGGACGGCTGGGAGCTGGTCTCGGTCCTGCCCGGACCGACCGGCGAGCAGCACGTCGCATACCTGAAGCGACCCAAATGAGCTCCTGGTCGGCGCGGCTGGACGAGCTGGGAATCGCGCTGCCCGAGGTCGTCGCGCCGCTGGCGGCCTACGTCCCCGCGGTGCGCGCCGGCAACCTCGTCTACACCGCCGGACAGTTGCCCATCGCCGACGGTGAGCTGGCCGCGACCGGCAAGGTCGGCGCCGACGTGTCCGCCGAGGACGCGCACGCCCTCGCCCGCCGGTGTGCACTCAACGCGCTGGCCGCGGTCGACGCGCTGGTCGGCATCGACGCCGTGGTCAAGGTGGTCAAGGTCGTCGGGTTCGTGGCCTCGGCGCCCGGTTTCGGCGGCCAGCCCGGCGTGATCAACGGCGCGTCCGAGCTGCTCGGCGAGATCTTCGGTGACGCCGGCGCGCATGCCCGGTCGGCGGTCGGGGTGTCGGAGTTGCCGCGGAACGCGCCGGTGGAAGTGGAAGTGATCGTCGAGGTTTCTTAGGTGGAGCACCCCGCGTACGGCCTGCTGCGACCGGTCACCGATACCGCGTCGGTGCTGCTCTGCGAGAACCCGGGGTTGATGACCCTCGACGGCACCAACACCTGGGTGCTGCGCGGGCCGGGCAGCGACGAGATGGTCGTCGTCGACCCCGGCCCGGACGACAAGGACGAGCACATCGAGCGGCTCGCGGCCCTGGGCCCGATCCCGCTGGTGCTCATCAGCCACCGGCACTCCGATCACACCGGCGGCATCGACCGGCTGGTGGACCTCACGGGTGCGGTCGTGCGCTCGGTCGGCAGCGGTTTCCTGCGCGGGCTCGGTGGTCACCTGACCGACGGTGAGGTCATCGACGCCGCCGGCCTGAAGATCACCGTGATGGCCACGCCCGGTCACACCGCGGACTCGGTGTCCTTTCTCGTCGACGACGATGCGGTGCTGACCGCGGACACGATCCTCGGGCGCGGAACCACCGTCATCGACTCCGAGGACGGCGACCTGGGCGACTACCTGGAGTCGTTGCGCCGATTGCACGGGCTCGGTCACCGCACGGTGCTCCCCGGGCACGGACCCGAACTCGACGACATGGACGCCGTCAGCCGGATGTACCTGACGCACCGTGAGGAGCGGCTCGACCAGGTGCGCGGCGCGCTGCGCGAACTGGGGGAGGACGCCACCGCGCGGCAGGTGGTCGAGCATGTGTACACCGACGTCGACGAGAAGCTGTGGGACGCGGCCGAATGGTCGGTGCAGGCCCAGTTGAATTACCTGCGCCGCTGACAACCCCCGCCGAAATTGCATTCCAGCAGGGCGTTACTCGCACTTTCGCTGCTGGAATGCCATTTCGGCGGAAGGGGGGGTTAGCGGGCGCGGCGGGCCAGGCGCTCGCTGTCGCTGATCAGCACGCTCTTGCCCTCCAGGCGGATCCAGCCGCGGTGGGCGAAGTCGGCCAGCGCCTTGTTGACGGTCTCGCGGGACGCACCGACCAGCTGGGCGATCTCCTCCTGCGTCAGGTCGTGCGTGACGCGCAGCGCGCCGCCCTCCTGCGTGCCGAAGCGCTGCGCCAGCTGCAGCAGCTGCTTGGCGACGCGGCCGGGAACGTCGGTGAAGATCAGGTCGGCGAGGTTGTTGTTGGTGCGGCGCAGGCGGCGGGCCAGCACGCGCAGCAGCTGCTCGGCGATCTCCGGGCGGTCGGCGATCCACGCCCGCAGCGCCTCGCGGTCCATCGACACCGCGCGCACCTCGGTGATGGTGGTGGCGCTGGAGGTGCGGGGACCGGGGTCGAAGATCGACAGCTCACCGAACATGTCCGACGGACCCATGATGGTCAGGAGGTTCTCGCGGCCGTCCGGCGAGCGGCGCCCGATCTTCACCTTCCCGGAGATGATGATGTACAGGCGGTCGCCGGGCTCACCCTCGGCGAACACGGTGTGTCCGCGCGGGAAGTCGACGGGCTGCAACTGCTTGGTAAGCGCGGAAACGGCGCTCGGTTCCACACCTTGGAAGATTCCGGCCCTGGCCAGGATCTCGTCCACGTTGCCCCTTAGTGCGTTCGGTGATGATAAATGCGCAAGCCGACCCCGAAAGATCGTGAGATCAGTCTAGAGGTACGCCCCTGTGTGACCAGCCCACGCTACACACGATCGGCATGTCGGGTCTCCCGAAACTCACTATTCGGGATGCGGTGGCAGTACTCCGTGGTCGGCAAACCCGGCGCGGAAACGGGCTCGAGGAACCCGTCGGTCGGGGTGTCCCGCGGTTCGATCCGCCGCGGCGCCGTGCGCAGCGCCCTGTCGGTCCCGGCCCGCGCCGGGCTGTCGGTGGCGCCGGCGTTGGCCTGCTGCAGGAACTCGTCGACGTCGGCCGACGAGTCGGCATCGCAGCGCAGACCCGCCTCGACGCGCTCCAGACCGAAGGTCGCCAGCATCAGCAACCCCGGGATCAGCGCAACGAGCAACCACGACACAACGCTGAAGTAAACACGGCCAAGATCTCAGCAGGATCACGAAAAGTCCACGTTAAAGACCTATCCACCGCCGGGCGCGTCGGTGACCGTCAGTACCCTGGCCTGGTGACCGTGAAACCGGCCCGCAGCGCGTCTCCCGGGAAGGCAGGCCGCAAATGGGAAGACGAAACCCGGCTCGGGCTGGTGCGCCGCGCCCGCCGGATGAACCGCACACTCGCACAGGCGTTTCCGCACGTATACTGCGAACTGGACTTCACCAACCCGCTGGAGCTCACCGTCGCGACCATCCTGTCCGCGCAGAGCACCGACAAGCGGGTCAACCTCACCACCCCGGCGCTGTTCAAGAAGTACCGCACCGCCCTGGACTATGCGACCGCCGACCGCACCGAGCTCGAAGAGCTGATCCGGCCCACCGGGTTCTACCGGAACAAGGCCAACGCACTGATCGGGCTCGGGCAGGCGCTGGAAGAGCGTTTCGACGGGCGGGTGCCGGCCACCCTCGACGAGCTCGTCACACTGCCGGGAGTGGGGCGCAAGACCGCCAACGTGATCCTGGGCAATGCGTTCGACATCCCCGGCATCACGGTCGACACCCATTTCGGCCGGTTGGTGCGCCGCTGGCGCTGGACCGCCGAGGAAGACCCGGTCAAGGTCGAGCACATCGTCGGTGACCTCATCGAGCGCAGCGAGTGGACCCTGCTCAGCCACCGGGTGATCTTCCACGGCCGGCGCGTGTGTCACGCCCGCAAGCCCGCCTGCGGCGTCTGCGTGCTCGCCAGGGACTGCCCCTCCTACGGCACCGGCCCCACCGACCCGCTGATCGCCGCGCCGCTGGTCAAAGGGCCCGAGACCGAGCACCTGCTGGCGCTGGCCGGACTGTAGGCGTCCGTCTTGTCCGTCAGTGCGTCGGCCCGGTGGAGCATCGTGGCGTTGGTCGTCCTGGTCGCCCTCGGCGTCGCGCTGTGGGCCGAACTCGGCGTCGACGACTCCGAACCCCGCTCACAGCGCGACGTCCCGTCCGCTCGGGACCGTCGCGACGCCGACACCCCCGCGGCGCTGGCAGGCCTTCGTGCGCGCGCCGAACTGGAACCCTGCCCGGCGCCCGGCTCGGGTCCCGGCCCCGAGGCGCTGCGCGGCCTGGTGCTCGAATGCGCCGGCGACGGGTCGCGGGTCGATGTCGCTGCGGCCCTCGCGGGCCGGCCCGCCGTGGTGAACCTGTGGGCCTACTGGTGCGGACCGTGCACCGACGAGCTGCCGGCGATGGCGGAGTATCAGCGCCGCGCCGGCCCGGCGGTGACCGTGCTGACCGTGCACCAGGACGAGAACGAGAGCGCGGCGTTGCTGCGGCTGTCCGAACTGGGCGTGCATCTGCCGACCGTGCAGGACGGTCGCCGGACCATCGCCGCAGCGCTGCAGGTACCCAACGTGATGCCGGCCACCGTGGTGCTCCGCGCAGACGGTAGCGTTGCCGAGATCCTGCCCCGGT
>NZ_LMVQ01000269.1 GCF_001545925.1 Mycobacterium sp. NAZ190054
CCAACCAGACCATCACCAGCCTGCTGGCCTGGTCACGATGGCGACGACAACACCAATACCGAGCCCGGCAATCGCACTACCGACGACGCGAACAACAATGAACTCGATCTACGGCTGCAGTACTAGGTGTCCAATCCGTTGATGAAACCGACGGATTGCGTCGGTCCCAACCTTTGGACGCCTCCTCAGCCAGACTCTTGCTAATCGAAGTCCAAGCGGTGCACGTCGAATCTTCGGTAACTATTTCAATGGGCCCATGGTCCTGCGCACTCGCGATGTCCGATGTATCAACAGGTGTATTCGGTGTCGGCGGTGCCAGCGTACGTGAGGCTAGCGGACTCGACGAGTCACGCGTGAATATCAGTGTGGCAGCAACGGAGAGCGCAACGACAACGAGGAACGCCAGACCACCGAGAATCCATTTTGCTGCGGGACTAGCCTTACTCATCCGCGCGTCGGATCCTCGCTGCGATCCAAAAGGCATATCTTGCGGTGGTCCTGATGGAGGGCCAGTGTGCGGCCACTGGGCTGGGTTGTGAGCTCAAATGCACCGCCTCTGCGTTGACTCTCCACCAGACCAAACTCCGCCCTCGAAATGGCGTCACTATGGCGTTGCCGATGTTCGACCTTAGAATGGAGAAGATTGCGCCGATCGAGAAATTCCGTCGCACGGCGGGTTAGTTCAGATTCGTTCATGTCGGGCCAGCCGTTAAGCTCAGTCATCTCTTCGATGTACTCGCCGACGATCTTCTCGATTCCCATAACTTAGTTCAGAGCCGCTCGGCATGCTTGATTAATAGCCACGACCAGGTCGGCAGCCGCGCTGTTCAGATAATTGTCGGCAGGCGTGTAACTCGGTATGGCTTGCGCATACGCGCGCTGGTATTGTGCCGCAAGCGATGCAAAATCGCTTAGGGTCGGGTTTTGGCTTGTCGCGCCCATATTGGCGACCTCGCTAGCATTCTCCTGCAAAACCAAGGCCGCCCTTGCAGCTAAACTCTGCAACTCAAGCGGCCATTGACTTGCTGGTGCATTCGGGTCCACGGCCCGAGCCCATTGGTCGATGTTTGCATCGAAGCGCCGCGAGGCTTCTGACCAGTCATCACAAACGGGCGAGGGGACGTTCATGAATCGCGTCGGGTTGGCTGGGTCGTTGATGGCGGCGACCGAAATAGGAGCGAGCGGTCGGGCAATCAGAGGCTTTCGGGCGTCGGCGGAACCGTAGGTTTGGGCCGCGCAAATCCACACGAGGGCTCCAGAAGTGCTATTCGCAACTAATGCGAGCGCGTCGTCTTCTGCAGTGTAATTCTCCAGACTATCCGCATATGCACGCCAATACGCCACCGATTGCTCGTACAGCTCGCGCATAACTCGGTGAGGCGTAAGGTAAATTAAAGCGACTGTCTGGTCTGCTGCGTTGCGCATAGCCTTCTCAACAGCGTCGTACTCGAGTCGCTGCCGGGCCGTCCATGACGACGCAGGGATACGCGGATCGCGCCTATCCCATCCATTCTTTTGCTGTTCTGACAACGTCCTAGCAATTGGTTCCCAGGAAGCACACGTCGGATCATCGGTAATCAGGCCAACGGAGTCTTTGTCGCCTGCGCTCGCGATCGTCGACTGATCAACCGACGGTGTAATCGCGCCGGTCGTTGATTGCGTGCTCGAGTCGGATTTATCCCTCAACACGATCAGTGCTGAAACTGCCACGACGACGATCACTGCGAGTAGCGCTAAGCAGGCAACAACCCATTTCGCGATACCGCCACTGGGCGGCCGCTGATCCCTTTCAGAAGTCAGCGAATCCCTCGATGCATGCCCGGTCACAGGACTTTGCGGCGGCCGCCCAGAAGGCGGCGGATCTGTGCCCGATCATTCCCAGAACCCCTTCCTGGTCAGCTAACCCTTCGTGTGAGTCCATAGACCGGCCGACTTAACTAGCTTACGAGAGGTTCGGGGCTGCTCATGTCGGCGTTTTCCGGTTCGGGCGCAACGGGATACGGGCCAGAAGTAGGCGGCATGCTCACGCTCAGGTCACCCGTTCATGACCGACCATTACAGATCCTCCCAAGTCCACTCAAGCCTTTTCATATGTCGGGAACTATGCCGCACCGCCTTACGACACATTGTGGGTTGTTAAGGCCGTGATTTTGGCCTGCCGACAGCAGCTGACTCCGTTACCCATAGTTTCGATTGACGGGCCAAGCGCTCACTCCCCGAGAAAGCGTGCGGCCAGCAAGAAGGGCACAAGCGTAAATGGAATGGCGGCCAGCGAGACCACAACCCCGGTACCGAGCCGCCTGGCCGCCCCGGAGATGAGCATGATCGGCGAACTCAGCACCAGCAGACAGGCGCAGACGACCGCGACCTCATACGCCCCAAACACGAGCAGCGTTATGCAGGCGGTTCCGAGGATGACGCCCAATAGGCTTGCGGGGCCGAACAACTCGCCCAGGCCGTCGTTGCGGTTCATAACATCAACATGGCGGCTGTCAGGACGAATACGCCGGCGACTGCTGCTGCGAGAGCCGTCCCTCTCATCCAGGACAACGCCGCAAGCCGAAGAAGAAAGAAACAAAGTCCGAGAATCGTGAGGGTCGTCACGACAGCGATCCCCCGGGCACTCGACTCGGAAAATCCGAAGTGTCCGAGAACCATCTCAACGACCAGCGTACGAAGTAGCGCCGCCGACAACAAGATCGGGACGCCCAAGGTGGCTGCCGCCCAGAACGACGCCTCTTTCGGCTGCCATGTCCAAGTGCCGTACCCTGCAGTCATAGATCGCCCCTTAACGCACCACGACGACGTTCGGGACTTCGTCGGTCGGTCCAAGGTCTGTCGGTGTGTTCGGGTCGATCTGGCCGTAAATGTAGGGCGCGATGTCCCCCCGATACCAAGGCCATCCGGGCAGCGGGGGAGCGTGCGACGCGAACGGCTCGAACGCTGCTGAACCATTGCCGATTTCATGCCGGAATGGCAGCTCAGTGAGTGGACCGAGGATATTGCCGCTGTCCGCGGCATCCTGTGCGAGGGTATGGAGCGAGCCATCGGGCATGCTCTGATAAATCTCCAGCGAGGGGTAGTTCCCGATGACGCCGTCGACTGTGGCGGGCTGGCCGCCAATTCCAGGTGTGACGACGACGTCACCGGCGACAACATGTCTTGACACTTCCGCTCCGGGCGGGGCGAACGCATTCTTTGCCTCGTACTGGATCCTGACAGCGCCTTCGGGCGTCTGCTGCACTTTCACGACAGGAGTCAAGACCGCCACATCGCCCTCAACATCTACGGACGGGTTCTGGCGCGCGATCACCAGGCCGTTCTCGTAGTCGACGTACAGGCTTACGCGGGTGTCCTCTGGTTGGAAACCGGTATCGAATCCTCGGTTGTCGCCCAGATCATTGCGCGGAACGTTGAAGACCTGGTCCCGTGGAATGAAAAGCCCGGCCTTGATGAACCCCTGCCCCGGAACAGGTTCGATCCTGCCCACCACGATGCTCGGAGGTCGACCTTCGTACCTGCCTGCGTAGCTGTGCGGGTCGAGGGCGGCCGCGGTCTGCCAATCGGCAGAGGACTTCGGCTTCCGTCCGAAAACCTCCATGAATGCGGCGGTCTCATTGGAACGCCGAGTGAGGTCGAGAACTGTTGGCGTATGCCAGATCCCACCGGGGAAGTCTGCGGCTCGCATCTGTATGCCGGTACGTTCGCCGCACAATGCCGCCGCGGTGGCCGTGTCGGCCGCCGTGAACGTCGCCAGCAGCCTCCTCAGGACCACCGAGTAGGCCATCGCCACCTCGGGTGAGAGCAACGGTCCGATGCCCGTGGAGGTCACGTACCCGTCGTCGCTGAGCACGCCGCCGACCTTGGCAACCTGAACCGCCGCACTCAGGATGTGTTCGCGGAGTTCGGAGAGCACACCGCCACCGCGGGACAGGACCTGCTGCGTCGTGTGTAGCCGGTCCCGAAAGGCGCTATGCGCGGCCAGAGTCGACCGTCCGAGGTCGAGCGCCGCCTGGCCGGCGTCGCCGGACCAACTTTCGCCCAGGGCGCGCAGCAGTCCTTGCTGGTCTCGGATTGTGGCGTCGACTGCGGTTATCGAATGCTGCATCGCCTGAGCTGCAGCGGTCAACCTGTCCGGATCAGAGGACCGCACCACAGAAAGGGTCGCCGCCATCGCTCACTCCGGCTCCGTTATCTCCGCCGTGATCTCCGCGACGACCGCGTCGATCCGCTCACGATCGGCATCGATCGACGCCGACGCTTCCGCACCGGCCTTGTGCAGCGCCTCGTTCACCCGATTCTCGACCTCCTCGGCACCGAGGCGCAGCAGGCCGTCCTGGATGTAGACGTCCTTGAGCCACTGATGGCCGTTGAGCGTCACCTCGACCGTGTCGTTCTCATCGGACGCCGTGAACGACCCGGTCGCCATCTTGTCCAACTGCTCATCCATCAACGCCTGCAGTCGCCGCGCTTGCCGAAGCACCGCAGCCACTTCCGGATGCATGTCGTCGGTCACTGCGTGTCTCCCTTCTTGGTGTCGTCGGTGCCGCCCCGCCGCCGCGGCCGAACCCCGATGACCTGTTCGGTGTGCGGCCGATCCTCGACGTACAGCGGTTCGTCCGGCGACAGTTGCGGATTGCGCTTCTTCTCACCACTTCCGCTGCCGTGTGCCCCGCCCATCATGGGCGCCATCCCGCCGCCCATTCCGCCGGCGACGCCGCCACCGGAACCGCTGCTGACCCCCGGTCCTGCCGCAGCCGCCGGCACGACCGGCGTCGGCGCGACCGTCTCCGCTCCGACGGCCGGTTGCATTGGCGCAGCCGGGATTCCGCCGCCTCCACCGCCGCCGCCTGCGGATCCTCCGCCCCCGGCCGCCGCCGGCCGCAGACCCGGATCCGTCGGGAGTTTCGGCTCACCCTTGCCGAGGTTGGGCATCCCACCGCCGGGCGAACCACCGCTCGGAGCGCCGCCCGGTGAACCGCCCCCGGGCGAGCCGCCCTGAGACCCGCCGCTGGGTGAACCACCCTGCGAACCTCCCTGCGGCGCACCTTGTCCCGCGCCCTGAGCCGCCTGCTCGGCCGCCGACATCGGCGACACCGGCGCCTCCTGAGGAGC
>NZ_LMVQ01000270.1 GCF_001545925.1 Mycobacterium sp. NAZ190054
TGAGCAACCAGAACCTGATGATCACGGTCGTCTCGGCCCAGCCCACCAACTCGAAGTGGTGGTGGAACGGCGCCATCCGGAACACCCGACGCGGCGGTGCTGCTCGCCGCCAGTGAACTGCTGAGCCCGCCGAGCGCGCGGGCCTGCTCCTCGGCGGCCTGCGCCAGCGCCGCCAGAAACCGGGCGCCGACCGGACCGAACATCGACGCGGCCCCACCGGTCGCCGCGGCCAGTCGGGTCGACGCCTCATCGAGGTCGGTGGCGTGCGCGGTGCAGGCGGCGCCGTAGTCGCGGAGCGAGGCGGTGTCCACGGACAGAGGGGCGGGCATATGGATAGGACGCCGGGAATCGCCGGTCGGTTCCCGTTAAGGTCTGGATCCATGGATGTGCGCGTTGTCGACCACCCGCTGGCCGCGGCGCGGCTGACCACCCTGCGCGACGAGCGCACCGACAACGCCGGTTTCCGCGCCGCGTTGCGCGACCTCACGCTGATGCTCGTCTACGAGGCCACCCGCGAACTCGCGGTCGACGTGGTGCCGGTGCGGACCCCGCTGTGCGAGACCGCAGGCACCCGGCTGGCCACCCCGCCGCTGCTGGTACCGGTGCTGCGCGCCGGCCTCGGCATGGTCGACCAGGCGCACGCGCTGATCCCGGAGGCGAGAGTCGGCTTCGTCGGAGTGGCACGCAACGAGGAGACCCACCAGCCGACGCCGTACCTGGAGTCGTTGCCCGACGACCTGAGCCATCAGCCGGTGATCGTGCTGGACCCGATGCTGGCCACCGGCGGCTCGATGGCGCACACGCTGGAGTTGCTCTACGCGCGCGACGCCGTCGACGTCACGGCGATCTGCGTCGTCGTCGCGCCGGAAGGCCTCAGCGCGCTGGAGAAGGTGGCGCCCGAGCTGAAGTTGTTCACCGCGACGATCGACTCCGGTCTCAACGAGATCGCCTACATCGTGCCGGGGTTGGGCGACGCCGGCGACCGCCAGTTCGGACCCCGTTAGACATCCCAGGCGCGCACCGCGGCGGCCACTTCTTCCTGCACCCGGGCGGCCCGTGCGCGGGCGGTGTCCAGTTCGCCACCGCCGCGAATCTCGATGTAGCCCTTGAGCTTCGCCTCGGTCCCGGAGGGACGCAGCACCACCCGCACCGACGTCGCGTCGTCGCCGCCGGTGAACACCAGCGCGTCGGTCCGCGGGGCCAGGTCGGCCACGGTGACGGGGAACCCGGCGACGTGCGAGGGCGGGGCGGCGCGCAACCGGTCCATCAGCGCCGCCGCATGCCGCGGTGAGTCGACCCGGCGGGTGACGGCGGCGGTCGTGTGTACGCCGTGACGGCGTGCCAGGTCGTCGAGCGCGTCGAGCACCGTCAGGCCGCGATGGCGCAGCGCGACCACCAGATCGCAGGCCAGCACCGCGGCGCTGATGCCGTCCTTGTCGCGCACGGCTTCGGGGTCCACGCAGTGCCCGATCGCCTCCTCGTACGCGTACACCAGGGTCGCGTCCAGTCCGTCGTCGGCGCGGGCCAGCCACTTGAATCCGGTCAGCGTCTCGACGTGGCGGGCGCCGTGCGCGGCGGCGATGGCGGCCAGCATCCGCGATGACACCACCGTGCTGGCCACCACGGCTGTGCTGTTGTCACGGCCGGACAGTAGGTAATCGCCCAGCAGCCAGCCGGTTTCGTCACCGGAGAGCATCCGCCAGCCCTGCGGCGTCGGTATCCCGATCGCGCAGCGGTCGGCGTCGGGATCCAACGCGATCGCGATGTCGGCGTCGATCTCGGCGGCCAGGGCGGTCAAAAGATCGGCGGCGCCTGGTTCCTCGGGGTTCGGGAAGGCCACGGTCGGGAAGTCCGGGTCCGGCGCGAACTGGGGTTCGACGACGTGCACGTCGTCGAACCCGGCCAACGCCAGTGCGTCGAGCGCGAATTCGCCGCCCACGCCGTGCATCGGGGTCACCGCGATCCGGGCTGTTCCGGTGGTGCGCCGCACGGTGGCGGCGCGTTCGACGTAGGCGCGCAGCAGGTCGGTGCCCGACGGGTCGACGGCCCGGCGGGGGATCTCGTCGGCCGGCGGGGCGGACGCGATGGCGGTCTCGATGTCGCGGTCGGTGGGGGAGACGATCTGCATTCCGCCGGGGACGTACACCTTGTACCCGTTGTCTTGCGGTGGGTTGTGCGACGCGGTGATCTGCACGCCGGCCGCGGCTCCGGTGTTCCGCACGGCGAACGCCACCGCCGGGGTGGGCACCGGGAACGGCATCAGTGTCACGGAAAACCCCTGCCCGGCGAACACTTCAGCAGCGGCCCGGCCGAACTCGGCGGAACGGTGCCGGGCGTCGTAGCCCACCACCACCGTCCGTCCGGGTGACGCGTCGGCCAGTACCCGGGCCACCGCCCACGTCGCGCGCAGCACCACCGCGAGGTTCATGCCGTTGGGGCCCGCCCGCAGCGGTCCGCGCAGGCCCGCGGTGCCGAATGTGAGGGGCTGGGCGAAACGCTCGGCGAGCTCGTCGTCCCCGCACGCGGCCAGCTCGTCGGCCGAGGCCGGATCGGGGTCGTGCGACAGCCAGTCCTGCACCGCCGTCGGCAAGGGCGAGGTCACCCCTTCATCCCGGCGTCGGACTCGGCGAGCTTGCGCAGGATCGGCGCCACCAGCATCAGCAGGTCGAACTCCAGATCGGACAGGGTCTCGCGCATCGTCTCGTGCAGCCATACGTCGCGCTCGGCGCGGTCGGCCTCCAGCAGGGCCACCCCGTCACCGGTGATCTCGACAAGCTGGCGGCGCCGGTCGTTCTCGTCGGGCCTGCGGGTGATCAGCCCGCGCGCGTCCAGCTCGTTGACGGAGTCGGTCAGGGACTGCACCCGGACATGCATCCGGATCCCGAGTTCGGCGGGCGTGGTCACGCCCGCGCGGCTGATCTCGCCGAGCAGCTGCATCTGGCTGACGGTCAGCCCGTTGTCGGGGCGGTGTCTGCGCAGCTGCCGCGCGACGGCCATGAGCGACTCGCGCAACTCGGTCGCCGCCGACAGTGCCCGGTCCTCTTTACTCATTGCCAAGCCAAACCTTGGTAATCAGTGTGCTCCACGTGACATAACTCCTAGTTGAGATCTTGATATGGCAAGAGCATACTTGCAATCAATGACCAAGACAGTTTTGCGACAGCTCCCCGGTTGGGTGCTCCTTCTCGCGTTGACTGTCGCTGTCACCGTTCCGCTGACCATTGTCGGCGTGCCGTCGGCCGCGTTGTTCGCCGCACTGGTCGTCGGCATCGGCGTGGCGCTGACGGCGCGAGGTCCGGACCGTGTCCCGCGCAAGCTGGGCGTCGCCGCCCAGGGGGTGCTCGGCGTCTACATCGGCACGATGGTGCAGCAGGACGCGCTGGCCACCTTGAAGGGGGACTGGTTGATCGTGCTGGCCGTCGCGGCCGGCACCCTGCTGCTCAGTGTGATCGCCGGCGGGCTGCTCGGATTGCGCCGCGACGTGACCCCGCTGACCGGCTCACTGGCGCTGGTCGCCGGCGGCGCGTCCGGCCTGGTCGCGATCGCCCGTGAACTCGGCGGTGACGACCGCGTGGTGGCCGTGGTGCAGTACCTGCGGGTCGCGTTGGTGACCGCCTCGATGCCGGTGGTCGTCACGTTGATCTACCACGCCGACCGCTCGCACAGCACCGCCGAGGTCGTCCAAAACCCGTCGGCGCCTTGGTATCTGAGCCTGGCGATGATGACCGCCCTGGTCCTCGTCGGGGCCACCGGTGGCCGGCTGATCCGGCTTCCCGGCGCCGGGCTGCTCGGGCCGCTGGCGTTGACGGTCGCGCTGGAGGTCAGCGGGCTGTCGTTCGGATTGTCGGTGCCCGTGGTGTTGGTGCAGGCCGGCTACATGCTGATCGGCTGGCAGGCCGGGCTGGCGTTCACCCGGCAGTCGCTGCGTGAGGTCAGCCGGCTGCTGCCCGCGGCGTTGGCGCTGATCGTGTTCGTCGCCGTCGCGACGGCGGGCCTGGGCGTGCTGCTCGCCCACGTCGCCGGCCTGACCCCGCTCGAGGGCTACCTGGCGACCAGCCCCGGCGGGGTGTACGCGGTGCTGGCCACCGCCGCCGAGACCGGATCCAACGTCACGTTCATCATCGCCGCGCAGGTGGTGCGGATCCTGCTGATGCTCTTCGCCGCGCCGCTGATGGCGCGCGGGGTGCTGTGGGCGAGCCGTCGATTCGGCAGGGGACCCGATCAGAGCCGCGCGATCACCGCCGAGAGCAGAGACCCCATCCGGGTGGCCGACTGACGACCCGCCTCGAGCACCTCGGCATGGCTCAGCGGCTGACCCGTCATCCCCGCCGCGAGATTGGTCACCAGCGAGACACCGAACACCTCGGCGCCGGCCGCGCGCGCGGCGATCGTCTCGTGCACCGTCGACATGCCGACCAGGTCCGCGCCCAGGGTGCGCAGCATCCGGATCTCGGCCGGTGTCTCGTAGTGCGGCCCGGGCAACCCGGCGTACACCCCGTCGGACAACCCCGGCTCGATCTCGCGCGCGAGGGCGCGCAGCCGCGGCGAGTACGCGTCGACCAGATCCACGAACTGCGCGCCCGCCAACGGGGAGCGCGCCGTCAGATTCAGGTGGTCGCTGATCAGCACCGGTTGACCGACCGAGAAGTCGGCCCGTAACCCGCCTGCGGCGTTGGTCAGCACCACGGTGCGCACCCCGGCCGCGCACGCGGTGCGCACCGGATGCACGACATGGCGCAGGTCGTGCCCTTCGTAGGCGTGGATACGGCCGAGCAGCACCAGCACCTGATGCGCGCCGACGCGCAGCGACAGCACCTGACCGCCGTGGCCCTCCGCGCTGGGCGGGGTGAAGCCGGGCAGTTCGGCCATCGGGACGACCACGGCCGGATCGCCGAGCCGCGCGGCGGCCGGCGCCCACCCCGAGCCCAGGACGCGACCGCCTCTCCCGCCGGCGTCAGCTTGGTGCCCTTGTTGGACCGAATCAGTACGTTGACGCGGAGCTGTCGCTCCAGTCGCGACAACCGAACGCTCGCACTGGGCTGACTTATGT
>NZ_LMVQ01000271.1 GCF_001545925.1 Mycobacterium sp. NAZ190054
CGGGTGGTTCATCGGGCGCGCTGTCGCGGTGCAGAGTGCTGTTCATGACCGGGGCGTACCCGAGGCCGGCTGCGAGAAACCCGGCCGGCGCCCGGTGCGTCAGCGCTTCTTCGTCGCGGCGGTGTTCCTCGGCGGTGCGGCGGGCGCCGCGCTCGCGGCAGGTGTGGTGGCGACCCGCTGGTTCCCGCTGGTCTATCTCGTCGGCGCGGCGCTCGCCGTGCCGTTGACGGTGATCGCCTGGACGAACAAGCGCTGACGCACCGGGCGCCGGCCGGGTTTCTCGCAGCCGGCCTCGGGTACGCCCCGGTCATGAACAGCACTCTGCACCGCGACAGCGCGCCCGATGAACCACCCGAACGGCTCACCCCCGTCGAGGTTCCGGAACGTCTCGTCCCGGACGACGTGCCCGAGTCGCCGCCGGGGCCGTCCACCACTCCGGATCCGGGTCCGCCGCAGAAGTCTTAGGCGCTGGTCTCCCGGTCCGGTTCGGCGACGGGCTTGGACTCCGCCGACCCGCGCTGGCGCAGGAAGATCGACAGCCCGACGATCGCGGCGACCGCGACGAACTCGCTCTGCCAGTTCTGCATCGACTCGAACCAGAACTGGGAGGTCCGCACGTACTCCCACAGCGATATCGGGGCCTGGCCGTGTTGGACCTGTTCGTCGTTGTACGCCGCGGTCCCACCCACGGCGTGCAGCGCCCACGACGCGAAGAAGAGCACGAAGAACGCGATCGCCAGCGAATTCTCGTAGATCCGCAGCACCACGCCACCGCGCCGCACCGGCCACGGCGCGCTCATGTCGAACCGGGCGAGCCGCGGATCCCGGTCCTGCGGCGCCTTTTCGTCGATCGGTTTCGACTCCGAGGAACCCCGCTGATAGAGGAACGCCGTGAGCACGACGTACATCCCCATCTGCAGGAACTCCGATTCCCAGTTCTCGAACGTCGCCTCCACGAAGTCACCGCTGGCCAGGTACCCGATCACCGACACCGTCTCCGACGAACCGTGTTCCTGCTGTTCCTGGTTGTAGGTGGCAGCGCCGGAGACGATCATCCCGGCGAAAAACACCACGAACAGACCCAGACAGGCCAGCAACAGGCCGTGGTCGCGCAACCAGCTGCCGTTTCGGGCTTTCACCTGGTCAGGTGTACCCCGCTTTCGGGTCGGGTATGCGTCCGCAATGACCGCGCCCACGCTCCCGGAGACCGCGAAGACGACGCCACTGAGCCGATATCTCACCGAGCAGATCGACCTCGTGCTCGACGGCTTGATCGGGTTGAGGGAAGGCAGCGATCCGATCCATGACACCCGGGTCGCGATCCGGCGGGTCCGCAGTACGCTTCGGATCTTCCGAGAACTGCTCGACGAGGATGCCGCACGCACCATGGAGGCGGAACTGAAGTGGTTCGCCGGGCTTCTCGGCGAGGTGCGCGATCCGCAGGTACAGCGGCGACGGCTGCAGGCGGCGGTCAGGGAAATGCCCCGAGAGTTGGTGCTGGGACGGGTGACGGCACAGATCAAACGCGAGCTGCGCCGTATCGAGGCGCCGGCGCGCAACCGGGTCGCCGACGCGATGGAGACCACGCGGTATCGGGACCTGGTCACCGAGCTGCAGCGTTGGAGCGCCGCCCCGCCGGTGACCGGGCAGGCCGGCACGAAACTGTTGCGGCAGAAGGCGCGTAGCGCGGGCCGCAAAGCCGACCGTCGCCTCCAGAAGGCGCTCGACAGCGACGATGACGCGATGCTGCACCGCGCCCGCAAGGCCACCAAACGCGCCAGGTACGCCGCCGAGTTGATCCAGACCGGTGCGCCGTCGACGAAGGCCAAGCGGAATCAGAAGCACTACAAGAGAATTCAGAAGACGCTCGGCGATCTGCAGGACACCGTGGTCGCCCGGCCGATGCTGCGCCAGATGGGCGCCGGCGTCGGTACCCGATCCGGGGAGAACGGGTTCACCTTCGGCCTGCTCTACGGCCGGGAGGAGCAGCTCGCGCAGCAGTGCCGCGAAGCCGCGGCCGCGTTGTAACGAGCGCCGGCCCCTGTTTCGACCCGACCCTTCCGGGTAGCCGCACGGTCGGCACCAACGAAGGGAGAACCGATGCGCGCGGCAGTACTGGAGGCGGCAGGCCGGCCGCCCAGCGTGAAGGATTTCGAAGACCCTCAGGGCGACGACGTCGTCACCGTCACCCTGGCCGGCTGCAACCCCGTCGACCTCGCCCTGGCCTCGGGTGAGATGGGCGAGCCGGACGTGCCCAAGGTCGTCGGCAAGGAGGGCATCGGTGTCACCGCGGACGGTGCACGGGTGTACTTCGACTCACCACCGGCCCCGTTCGGGTCGTGGGCCGAGCGGACCCGCGTCAACCCGGAGAAGGTCTATCCCGTTCCCGACGGCGTCGACGACGACCTCGCGGTCGCGGTGGGTATCGCCGGGTTGGCCGCCTGGCTCCCGCTGACCCGGCACGCCGACGTCGCCCCGGGCCGGTCGGTGCTCGTGCTGGGCGCGACCGGCGTGGTCGGCACCATCGCGGTCCAGGCCGCCAGCATCCTCGGCGCGGGCCGCGTCGTCGCCGCGGGCCGCAACGAGTACGCGCTCGCCAAGACCCGCGAACTCGGTGCCGACGCGATCGTCCAGCTCGGCGGGGACGACGATGCCGGCGCATTGAAAACCGCGGCAGGACAGGGCTACGACGTGGTGATCGACATGGTCTACGGTGACCCCTTCCTCGCCGCGCTGGACGCCACGGCGCCCGGCGCCACGCTGATCACCGTCGGACAGGGCGCCGGCCGCGCGCCGGGGGTGCCCTTCGCGAAACTGATGGGCCGCACGCACATCGGGCACATGAACGACTTCATGCCCGCCGAGGTGCTGCACAAGGCATACCAGGAGCTCCTCGCACTGGCAGCCGCGGGACGAATCCAGGTCGAGACCACTCGCTACAGCCTCGACGAGGCTGAAAAGGCCTGGCAGGCGCAGTCCGAAGGCCCGCACGTCAAGATCGGAGTGGCCATCCCATGAGCACCTATCCCGACTTCGACACCATGCCGATCGGTGACCGTTGGCGCGCCGGCTCGTCGGGGAAGACCCGAGGCAGCACCGATCCGTACACCGGTGAGACGCTCGCCGAGATCGCGCAGGCCGACGAGGACGACCTGAACGAGGCCTACGCCATCGCGGTTGCCGCACAGCAGGAGTGGGCCGACAAACCACCCGCGGAACGGGCCGGTGTGATGCGCGCGGCCGCGGACGTGATGAGCGACCGCAAGTCCGAGATCGTCGACTGGCTGGTGCGTGAGACCGGCGGCACCGCCGCCAAGGCCGAACTGGAGTGGAGCCTGGTGCGCTCGGTGATGTGGGAGGCGGCGTCGATGCCGCACCATGTCGAGGGCCGCATCATGCCGTCGGACATCCCCGGCAAGGAGAGCCGCGTCTACCGCGAACCGGTCGGGGTGGTGGCGGTGATCTCGCCGTGGAACTTCCCGATGCAGCTGTCGAACCGGTCGGTCGCGCCCGCGCTCGCGGTCGGGAACGCGGTGGTGCTCAAGCCCGCCGGCGACACGCCGGTGACCGGAGGACTGCTGCTGGCACGGATTTTCGAGGAGGCCGGCCTGCCGCCGGGCCTGTTGTCGGTGGTCGTCGGTTCCGGCTCGGACATCGGCGACGCGATCGTCACCCATCCGGCGGCGCGGGTGGTGTCCTTCACCGGCTCGACACCGGTGGGCAAGGGGATCGCGGAGAAGGCCGGGCTGAAGAAGCTGGCACTGGAACTCGGCGGCAACGGCCCGATGGTGATCCTCGACGACGCCGATCTCGATCTGGCCGCGCAGGCCGGCGTGTTCGGGTCGTTCTTCCACCAGGGCCAGATCTGCATGATCGCCAACCGGATCATCGTCGACACCAGCGTGCACGACGAGTTCCTGGAACGGTTCCTGACGCGGGTCAAGGCGCTGAAGGTCGGCGATCCGCGTGATCCCGATGTGCAGCTCGGCCCGATCATCAACCCGTCTCAGCTGGAAACCATTCAGGACAAGCTCACGCGGGCGCAGGACGACGGCGCGGAGCTGGTGCTGGGCGGGCAACCGTTCGGTCCGACCGGCCTGTGTCTGCCGCCGCACGTGCTCATCGGCGGCAACAACGTGGCGACCGCACGCGAAGAGGTGTTCGGACCGGTGATCACGGTGCTGCGCGCCGAAGGTGAGGAGGACGCGCTGCGACTGGCCAACGACACCGAGTACGGGCTGTCGTCGGCGGTGTTCAGCCGGGACGTGAACCGGGCGGTGCGGTTCGGGCGCCGGATCCAGGCCGGTATGACGCACGTGAACGACTCGCCTGTCAACGACGACGCCAATACCGCGTTCGGGGGCGAAAAGGACTCGGGCATCGGGCGTTTCGGCGGCCAGTGGGCCATCGACGAGTTCACCACCGACCACTGGGTGTCGGTGCAGCACCAGCCCCGCCGGTACGCCATCTCGTAGTAACCGCGAGCCGACGGACCCGTCGCCCATAATGGGACGGTGCACACCCGGTGGTCGACGGCGATGAATCTGGACGTGCCGATCGTCAACGCGCCGATGGGCGGGGTGGCCGGCGGTGCACTGGCGGCCGCGGTCAGCCGGGCCGGCGCGCTGGGCATGATCGGCATCGGCAGTTCGGGGTCGGCCGCCCAGCTGCGACGGCACCTGACCCACACCGCAAACCTGCAGCGGCCCTTCGGCATCGGGCTCATCAGCTGGGTGGTCGAGAAGGATCCCGCCCTGCTGGGCACGGCACTGGAAGCCCGCCCGGCGCTGCTGTCGGTCAGCTTCGGTGACGACTGGTCCTGGGTAGCGCGCGCGCACGACGCCGGCTGTGTCACCGCGACTCAGGTCGCCGATCTGGACGCCGCGCGACGGGCCGTCGACGGCGGCGTCCAGGTCCTCGTCACCCGCGGCGCGCAGCATGTGGTCGACACCGACACCGTCGCGCCCGATCAGACTGCGCTGTGGGGATTCGGCCGGGCCGCGGCACTGGAGCTCCCGCATCTGTGGGGCGGGCTGGCCGATTTAACCG
>NZ_LMVQ01000272.1 GCF_001545925.1 Mycobacterium sp. NAZ190054
CCCGCACATTTCCTGTGCCACAGACGATCCCGTAGGGCGCCAGCGCGTCGGCGATGAGTTCCGGAATCTCGAAGTCCAGCGCGCAGCCGCCGAGCAGCACCACGAAGCCGATCCTGCGCAGGTCCCCGGCCGGGGCGATGCTGCGCAGCGCACGCAGCGCGTTGACGACGAACACCCGTTGTTTGGCGGTGCGGCGCACCTCGCGAATCCGGTCGATCGAGTGGCGGGTGGGGATGGGATTCATCGCCTGCCCCGACAGGGTCACCACGCGCGCGAACGCCGTTGCGGGCAGCGGTTTCTCGAAGAACTGCGCGGTGCCGTTCTCCAACCTGACGTGAAAGAAGCTCTCCGCCTTGCCCAGCGGGCAGCGCTTGATCTCCTCGGCCAGCTCGAGGTTGCCCAGTCCGAGTTCGGTGTCGATGAGCTTGGTGACGAGATCGCCCGCCCCCGCCAGATGGACCGCGTCGATCGCCCCGTCGGTGCCGATCACCGCGGCGTCGGTGGAGCCGCCGCCCATGTCGAGAACCACCAGCGGACGGTCGGTGCCCGGCGTCGTCAGCGCACCCCGCACCGCCATCTCGGCCTCGACACCACCGACCAGCGCGGCGACCCGCTCCGCGCCGGCGATGCGGAGCCGCTCGGCGATCGCGTCGGCGACCGCCTGCATACCGCTCTCCTTGGTCCGCACCATCGCCGCGAGCGCCACCGCGTTCTCCAGCGCGACCTCGCCGGCCACCCCGCCACGCACCTCCTGCGGCACCTGCGTGTCGATCGCGAGAAGATCGGTGATCTTGACGTCGCCGATGTCGTGCTTGGACAGATCGGCCATGCTCTGGCGGACGTTGGCGATCATCCCGCCCGCGTTCGTCCCGGACTCCCCGGCCACGTCGACGAGCGGCCCGACACGCTCCACCTCCGCCATGATGTCCGCGGCGCCCAGCGAGACGTCCACCACCGCAACGCGGTTCGGACCGGACAGCTCCAGCGACCCGGCCGGGATGGCGCGGTCCGCCAAGTCGCCGGAAGGGGTCCTGACGACGACGGCCGACCGGTTGCCGGTCAGCGCCCGCGCCACCGGCGACACCACCCGGGTCTGGTCGGCGTCCAGACCGAAGATGGTGGCCAACCCGTAGGCGTTCGACAGCGTCCGGATGGACTGCCCCGGTGCCGCCACCTCGACCGCGGCCAGCATGCCGACCGGCACCGCGTCGATGCGCGACACCTCGTCGATGATCGGGATCCGCCGGCTCAGCCGGTTGGCCACCAGGACCGCGTCGTCGTTGCCGAGGATCGCGGCCGAGACGTCGACCCCGCGAACGGTGGCCGCCTCGATCCCGGCCGCGGCATCCTCGAAGTCGATCTCCCGGGGCACCAGCGCGATCACCGGCTGTTCGCCGGTCAGCCCGGACAGCGACGCGAAGTCGACGATGACGCCCACGCCGAGCCCGCGTCCGCCCGGTGTTCTCGGGTCGTGCCCGATCATCGTCGACTCGGTGATGATGGTCTCGGTGATGGTCTCCATCGCCAGGCCGCTGATCACCGGCGTCGCCTCGTTGAGCAGGACCACGTCGAGGGCGTCGATGCCGATGCCGGCGTCCTGCGCCGCCCACGTGACGGCCTTGAGCACACCGTCGACGTTCTTGACGGTGCCCTTGACGCCGGTGGTGTGGGTGAGCGCGACGCCGATGTAGTCGATCGTCCCCTGCGGGCCCACCCGGGCGACGCTGGCTTCGGTCGTCGAATTGCCGATGTCGACGCCGACGACGACGGCCCCGTCCACTTCTCGCGTGCGCGCCGTCAGGAGAACACCGCCTGCACCTCGACCGGCTTCGCCCCCTTGACGATCTGCTCGGTCTCCTTCAGATGCAGCAGTGCCGCCTTGGCCTGCCACCGCGGCCGCGCCATCTGGTCGTTGAGCGTCGGCACCGGCTGCGGTGACTCGCCTTTGGCGTACTGCGCGGCGTTGGAGCCGATGCTGCGGTAGGTCTCCAACGTCAGCAGCGGGCACTGCGGGAACAGTTCCAGGCTCGACAGTCGCGGTAGGTCCCGCTGGTGGATCATCGACGTCCCGCGCGACAGCAGGCCGATGCCGATACCGGACCCGGACAGCTTGGCCGCGGTGTGCGCGATCACCGCGAGGTCGGAACTGTGCCGGACCCGGATGACGCGCGCCGCCACCTCCTGCTCCTCGATGCCGGCCAGGATCTGGCGGAGCACCTCGCCGTGGGACACGTTGACGATCGTCTGGCTGAAGAAGTCGGCGAACGCCGGCGAAACCCCGAGCACCACTTCATCGGAACGCGAGCCCCGCTCGGCGGGCCCGGTGTCGGTCAACGTGACCGCCCGCTGCTTGTCGGTCGCGATGGTCGTCACGGTCACTGCACCTCTTCTTCCGGGTTGGACGCACTCGTCACGTGCCTGAGCCGTTTCATCTCTTCCCACCGTTGTCCCGAAGGCCGGTAACCGGTGCCGGGGCCCCGGTAGTCGTTGCCGTCGTTGACCCCGGACAGCGGCGTGAAGTCGCGGGTCATGATCGCCGAGGTCTGCAGCATGTCGCCGGAGACCCGCTGCCGCAGCACGTTCAGCAGGTTGGCCGCCATGTCGGAGAAACCGGTGGCATCGAGGGCCTTCACCAGATCCAGACCGGTGATGCCGCGGTCCATCACCTGCTGGGCACCCTTGAGGTCCTCCAGCACGTCGCGCGGCACCAGATCCTGGGATCCGTTGGCGTACACCGCCGCATCGACCTCGGCGTCACTGATCGCGGGCAGGTCCAGGTAACCGAACACCGCCTGCAGCGCCTTGGCCGCCTTGGTGCGCGCCGCCAGGATCTCGGACTCCCTGACGTGCCGCAGACCGCCGTCGATCTGCAGATCGCGCTGGATCGTGTTGAAGTCGTCGAAGTCGTCGCTGTCGACGTTGGACCCGGCGAACATGTTGTCGTAGTTCGGCATCGACGAATAGCCCGAGCAGACGAAGTCGGTACCGGGCATCATCTGCGGCATCAGCCGCGCCGTCCGCCGCATCGGCGAATGCGAGAACGACTGGTCGTTGCCGGACGCGCACTCCAGGTCCAGCGCCGCGGCGATCAGGTTCTCCGCGGCGACGGCCCGGATCCCCGCAGGCACCGCACCCGGCACGCCGATGCACGAGATGGAGCCGTTCTGCAGCCCCTGCACACCGGCCCCCTTGGTGACCAGAATGCAGCGAATCTCCAGGTACAGCATGGACTTTCCCTGCGCGTTGCCCATCTGCACCTCCGATCCAGTACCGGAGGTGAACCGCATCTTGATGCCGCGCGACGCGTACGCCGCGGCCAGGAACGCCTTCGACCACGGGGTGTCGTCACCGTCGACGAAGACCGGCTCGGTGCCGTACACCGAGATCGTCTCGGCGTAACCGGTGATGCCCCGCATGCCGAGCTCGAGCTCGGTGGCCTCCTCCAGCGCGCACTGGGTCATCGGTCCACCGGGGTTGACCTGGCTGCCGATCTGCAGCGCCATCGCCACCAGCGGTGCGTACCGCACCACGCCGAGGGTCGTCTCGACCTCGGAGAATCCGCGCAGCGCGGCCTCGGCGGCATCGCACACCACCTGCAGCGGATTGTCGCGGGCACTGGTGCAATGCGCCTGGTTCGCCGGGGTCCGCCGGGCCCGCATCTTCTGCATGCCCATCATGATCTCGACGATGTTCATGGTCTTGGTGACCTCGAGCAGCTTCGCGGGGGTCAGTCCGCCCGTGACGGCGATGACCTCGGCGCGGGACACGTTGGGGTCGACGAGCATCCGGGCGATGTCCACGGCGGGAATGGCCATGGAGGCTTCGGTGGTCTGCACGTCGATCGCCTTGTCGGCGATGAACTGGTCGATGAAGTCGAAGTCGGCGCGGGCCACCCCGTCCATCTCGACGATCAGACCGTTCTCGACGCGCACGCTCGGCTTGGGGTCGAACGGGCTGTCCATCGCGACCATGCCGACCTCGGGCCATTCCTCGACGAACCCGTCGAGGTTGACCGGGCGGCTCTCGAGGGCCTCGGTCCGCAGGGAACGCCGCGCGGTTTCGACCGAAGACCGCTGGGACAGTGCTGAGGCAGTCACAGATTCTCTCCTATTCGCTCGTGGCCAGGATGTCGCGGCGCTCGTAGACCTCGGCCGCCTCTCGCACCAACTCGGCGAGAAGCTCGGCCTGGTACTGCGACGACAACTCCTCGGCGATCGCTTCCAGCTCTTCCTTCGTCGACGCGTTCGGGCGTAAGGCGTTGTAGATCTCGAGAACCCGTTCATCCGAGATCGCCGTCATCTCCGCCGCCCTGCGCAGGTTGGCGCCCAGCTGTACCCGGCCGACCTTCTCGGAGATCTGGGCCTGCAGCCGCAGGGTGTCCGGGGTGATCCGAAGGTCGGCGGCCTCGATGTCGCCCGCGACGACGGCGGGCATTGTGATGGCGTCGATGGACTTGCCTGTCGGCGTGAACAACAAATCGTTGCGGTTCACGCTCAACGGATAGTCCACCGCGGGATCGAGGTTTGATTCCGTCATACACCTCTCCTGGAACGGGGGCGGCACGCGGCCACCCGGGGTCGGTTGGTAACTCGACGAGTCGCGTGGGTACCAGTGTGGCTCCCGTCACGTTGCACCGAGGTTGCAGTCTTCGTCTACCGTGATCGACCCATGGAGGACCGACCGTTTCCCGAGCGGGTCCTGCGCCTGGGTGAGTACTTCAGGCTGGTCGAGCCGACCGGCGACGGATGGCGGCCGATGGCCGAACTGTTCGCAGAACCCGTGCTGACCGACCTGGCCGCCGGCACCCGGCGCGCCATGGCGCGGTACGCGGGCTGCGAGGTCGCGGCGGTGCCCCCGCGCGCCGCGGCGTCCTCGCTGCAGCTGTCGGTGGCCTCCCGGCTGCTGTCCCCGGTCGTCGGCCATCTTCGCCTCCGAGAACAACACCATCAAGATCGCCGACGTCCCCCCGACCGACGTCGTCGTGCAGCGCGGCCCCACCCTCGACGGCATCGGCAAGTACTACGCCGACACCATCGAGATCTCC
>NZ_LMVQ01000273.1 GCF_001545925.1 Mycobacterium sp. NAZ190054
CATTCGCCAAGAACGTCACCGCGATCGAGCGGGCCAAGAGCGCCGCCGGGGTGACCATCGCGGTGGGCGGCGAATACGACGACAGCGAGGGCTATTTCGTGCAGCCGACGGTGCTGCTGTCCGACGATCCGGTCCGCCAGGCCGTCCTCGATCGCCTGCGGGGCGACGAAGTGCAGCGACGTCGCGGCGGCCGCGGCCGGCGCCGCACCGAACATCGGGCGCGGGAGCACCGGCTGCGGGGTCGGGATCGACGCGTTCGCGTCGCCCATCGCCGCCCACGCGATCATCCCGCCCTTGACCACCGCGTGCGGGCGCACACCGAAGAACGCCGGCTCCCACAGCACCAGGTCGGCGAGCTTACCGACCTCGACCGAGCCGATCTCGTGATCCATGCCGTGTGCCACGGCCGGACAGATCGTGTACTTGGCGACGTAGCGCTGCGCACGGGCGTTGTCGGCGACGGTGTCCCCGGGCAGGAAACCACGGCGGCGCTTCATCACGTGCGCGGTCTGCCAGGTCCGCATCACCACCTCGCCGATGCGACCCATCGCCTGTGCGTCGCTGCCGATCATCGAGATCGCGCCGATGTCGTGCAGCAGGTCTTCGGCGGCGATGGTGGACGGCCGGATCCGGCTCTCCGCGAACGCGAGGTCCTCGGGGACGCTCGGGTTCAGGTGATGGCACACCATCAACATGTCGAGGTGCTCGTCGAGGGTGTTGACCGTGTGCGGGCGGGTCGGATTGGTCGAGCTCGGCAGCACATTGGGATGGCCTGCGACGGTGATGATGTCGGGTGCGTGCCCGCCACCGGCGCCCTCGGTGTGGTAGGCGTGGATCGACCGGCCCTTGACCGCGGCCAGGGTGTCCTCGACGAACCCTGCCTCGTTGAGGGTGTCGGTGTGGATGTTGGCCTGCACTCCGGCCGCCTCGCAGATGGTCAGGCACGCGTCGATCGCCGCCGGGGTGGTCCCCCAGTCCTCGTGCAGCTTGAAACCGGCTGCGCCGCCGCGTAACTGCTCCCACATGGCCTCGGCGCTGACGGTGTTCCCCTTCCCCAGCAGCGCGATGTTGAGGGGCCACGTGTCGAGCGCCTCCAACATGCGTGCCAGGTGCCAGGCTCCCGGGGTGACGGTGGTGGCCTTGCTGCCCTCGGCCGGTCCGGTGCCGCCGGCGATGATCGTCGTGATGCCGCCGCCGAGCGCCTCCTCCATGATCTGGGGGCAGATCAGATGGACGTGGCAGTCGATGGCGCCTGCGGTGACGATGCGGCCGTTGCCGGCGATGACCTCGGTCGACGGGCCGACCACCAGGTCCGGATGCACACCCGACATGATGTCCGGATTACCGGCCTTGCCGATCGCGGTGATGCGACCGTCGCGAATCCCGATGTCGGCCTTGATGACTCCCCAATGGTCGAGAATCACCGCCCCGGTGATCACGGTGTCGGGCGCGCCGTCGGCGCGGGTGGCGCGTGACTGCCCCATCGACTCGCGCAGCACCTTGCCGCCGCCGAACACCGCCTCGTCGCCGGCCAGGCCGGGTCCGCCGCTGCGGTCCTCGGTGATCTCGATCAACAGATCGGTGTCGGCCAGCCTGATGCGGTCGCCGGTGGTCGGGCCGAACAGTGCCGCGTACCGCGGGCGGGACAACTGGGTCATCGGTGCCCTCTGCTCTTCGCGCAAGCGCTCATCGGTGTCCTCTGCTCTTCGCGCAAGCGCTCATCGGTGTCCTCTGCTCTTCGCGCAAGCGCTCATCGCGCATCCAATCTTCCCGGTGGATTCAGACTCAGGCCGTGCACCTCACGGGTTCCCGCCAACGGAACCAGGCGGACCTTCTGGGCCACGCCCGGTTCGAACCGGATCGCGGTGCCCGCGGGGATGTCGAACCGGTGCCCGTGCGCGGCGGCGCGGTCGAACTCCAACGCGCTGTTGGCCTGCGGCACATGGACGTGGCTGCCGACCTGAACCGGGCGGTCGCCGGTGTTGACGATCTCCAGTTCCAGCCGTTGCGCCCGCGCGTTGATCTCGATGTCGCCGTCGCCGAAGACGATCTCCCCAGGTATCACTGCATCAGCCTCACGCGATCGGGTGGTGGACGGTGACCAGCTTGGTGCCGTCCGGGAAGGTGGCCTCCACCTGGACGTCGTGGAGCATCTCGGGGACGCCGTCCATCACGTCGTCGCGGGCCAGGACCGCTCGACCGCTGACCATCAACTCGGAGACGGAACGGCCGTCGCGGGCGCCTTCGAGGATGTGGTCGGTGATCACCGCCACGGCCTCGGGGTGGTTCAGCTTCAGCCCGCGGGCCTGGCGGCGGCGGGCGAGTTCGGCGGCATACGACAGCAGCAGCCGTTCCTGTTCATGCGGCGTCAAACGCATAGTGCGCGATATTGCCATGGCGCACCGCAGTCAGCAGCGCAGGCTACGCGTCGGTGCCTGATTCGCCGCTACGCGTCGGTGATGTTCTGCAACCGCACCTGTCCGCGCGCGACCACTCGCTCGGCGTCGTCGGTGATGGTGATCAACCACAACTGCTGGCGCCGGCCGCGGTGGATCGGCGTCGACGTCGCCGTGACGGTTCCCGACCCGATCGCCCGGAGGAAATCGGTGTTGTTGTTCACGCCGACAACGGTGCCGCCCCCGTGCTCGGACAGCCAGACGTGGCCGGACACGCTCGCCATGCTCTCGATCACCGCGCAATACACGCCGCCGTGCACGATTCCCCACGGCTGCAACAGCTTTTCGGTGATCTCCAACCGGGCCCGTCCGCCGTCGGGTGTCATCTCGAGGTAGGTCAGCCCGAGCACTTTGTCGAAGCCGTCGCCCAGGCTCTCCGGAACTGCAGTCGTCACGCGTCGTGTCTACACGCCGGCGACGGCGCCGGCGCGCGGGGGTGGCCCGCGCAGGAAACCACACCCGGGAAGGCGGAAGGGCCCCACACCATCGGCGTGGGGCCCTTCCTTCGGTCGGACCGGGGGTCTCTGCAGCCCTCAGGACTCCGGCGCGGTCCGTTGGTTCCGATGAACAGAGGATAGGCAAGCCTTGCCTAATTAAGCAAGACCTTCCCGGTATTCATCCGGGAAGTCCCGCGCACCGGCAGCCCGAAACCGACCAGCGCGTCGAGCACGGCCTGCCCGCGGCGCATGCTGACGACCTCGCTCGTGCCGGCCAACAGCGGGATCTGGGTCGCCGCACTGACCGCGGTGGCGCCAACGGTGTGCCACATCGCCGGCACGGTCAACGCGCCCGCGCTGACCGCGGCGAGCTTGTCGAAGATGGGCCCGAGGGAGCAGTGACTGCGGTGGGCGACCCAGGTGGTCAGGGCCGCCTCGCTGGGCAGCGCGACGATGCCGTCCTGCGCCGAGCGGTTGTCGCGGCGCCGCGCGAAGACCGGATCCTCCGGCAGCGCGCGCAACGTCGGGTCGACCACCCCGACCCAGTCGATGGCGCCCTCGGAGTCGACATGGACCCACAGGTTCTCCAGGCCGGTGTCCCAGGCCCGGCCCTCGACGGCCAACAAGGGGATCACCCGTCCGATCACGACGTGGGCGAAGGTGGCCGCCAGCTGCTGGGCCACGGCGGTGCGGCTTTCCGTCTCGGCCACACCGGCCTCGAACATGGTGTGCAGGCGGTCTGTGGTCAGGATCTCGGCCAGCGGCCACCACCGGCGCCGCGACAGATCGCTCATCACGGCGACCCCGTAGACGCGGGGGCACTCCCGGTAGAGCTCCCGGAGCCGGCGGCTCGATTCGTGTATCGGCAGCGCACGCCTGACTGCCATGCTCGCGATCAGCGGATCCTCGACGAGAACCGTCATGACACCTCCGTCCTTGGGTTAGGTTAGGCTTACTATAGTCATGGGCGCGGAGGCGGCCAGGCCCTGTGAGCGGGTTCACAGAACAGCGCGGACGTGCCGTCGAAGCCGGTGGGCGCCCGCTTCCGAGAGCGTGTTTCGCGAGCGGTGGCGAGTGGCGGTAATTTGATACGACACGCGGTAGTAAGCGCGTAGTACGCTTTGACCTACTGTCGGCAGGAGATGAACGGAAGATGGCCAAGCTGACGAGGCTCGGGGAACTCGAGCGTTCCGTCATGGACCACCTGTGGTCCGCGGGTGAGCCGCAAACCGTGCGCCAGGTGCACGAAGCCCTGGCTGCCCACCGCGACCTCGCCTACACGACGATCATGACCGTGCTGCAGCGCCTCGCGAAGAAGAACCTGGTGGTGCAGCACCGCGACGACCGCGCGCACCGATACGCGCCGACCCACGGCCGCGACGAACTGGTCGCAGGCCTGATGGTGGACGCACTCGACCAGGCCGCCGACTCCGGCAGCCGGGAGGCCGCGCTGGTGCATTTCGTCGAGCGCGTCGGCGCCGACGAGGCGGCCGCGCTGCGGCGCGCCCTCGCCGAGCTGGAAGACAAGCACCGCACCCCGGGACCGGCTGGCGATTCGGGTACCGCCTGAGAGACACTTACAGCGTGTCCGCGCTGGCCTTCACCATCGTCGCCCTGCTCCTGTCGGGGCCGGTGCCTGCGATGCTGGCGCGGGCGTCGTGGCCACTGCGGGCGCCCCGCGCGGCGATCGTGCTCTGGCAGTCGATCGCGCTGGCCGCGGTGCTGTCGGCATTCTCCGCCGGGATCGCCATCGCGAGCCGGCTCTTCGTGCCCGGCCCCGACGGCAGGCCCACCGCCACCATCGTCAGCGAGATCGACGTTCTCGGCTGGCCGTTGTGGACCGCGTACGTGTTCGTGTTCGTCGTGACGCTGATCATCGGCGCCCGGTTGATCACGTCGGTGCTGCAGGTCGCCATCGCGACCCGCCGCCGGCGTGCCCACCATCGGATGGTCGTCGACCTGGTCGGTTCCCATGACTCCCGGCACCGCGCCGGAAGCGGACTGCGCATCCTCGACGTCGCCGAACTCGAAAGGGCGGTCGGTGAACTCGGACTGCGCGGAGTGATGATCGACGACCACGTGAACGGGCACACCTACGACGAGGCGCGCTTCGACGGGTTCTGGGAAGCCGCCGAAGAGCTC
>NZ_LMVQ01000274.1 GCF_001545925.1 Mycobacterium sp. NAZ190054
TGGCGCCCGGACGCGGCCCAGCCGATGCGGTCGGCTTCGACGAGGACGATGCGGCGGTCGGGATGACGACGGGCTGCGTGCAGCGCACTCCACAAGCCGGTGTAGCCCCCACCGAACCCAGCGCGAGGGCCGCGACCATGCCGGGTCCGCGGTGCGCGCGCCACTGCCACACCAGCACCGCGGCGATCACGGCCAGCACCGAGAGCATGCCGACCACCAGGGCGGCGGAGGTGAACCAGTGGTCGGACTCGGCGCCCAGATGGGCCTTGATCCGGTCACCGCCGCGCGTCAGCGCCACCACACCGTCGATGGGCGGCGCCAACCACGCCCACAGCGCACCGACCACGACGCCGGCGGCCGCGAGCCCGGCGACGACGGTCAGCATGGCCCTGGCTCGGGAAATCCCGGGCGCCCGGACGTCGGCGGTCACCGGTACCGGTCCAGCTCGGTGGAGTCGACCAGCCCGTGCCGGGAGCATTTCGCCCACCAGCCGTCGGGACGGACCTGCACGATCATCCGGCGGCCGCAGGCCGCGCAGTACCGCGGCGGTTCCAGACCCAGTTGGGCCGCGGTCGGGACGTCGCTGCCGGCCTGCGCGCCGGTGTAGACGTTGTAGACGCCCGCGCCGACGGGCGTGGGCAGTTCTGTGCTGTCGGTGACCATCACGTGATCGGTTCTACCCTGCCGCCGGACTACAGCGTCGCGTTGAGTGCCTTGATCGGCATCTGCAGGTCGTCGAGCAGCTGCAGGTCGGCCTCGGCGGGCCGGCCCAGCGTGGTCAGGTAGTTACCGACGATGACGGCGTTGATGCCGCCCAGGATGCCCTGCTTGGCGCCGAGGTCGCCGAGGGTGATCTCCCGGCCCCCAGCGAACCGCAGCATGGTGCGGGGCAGCGCCAGCCGGAACGCGGCGACGGCCTTGAGAGCCTCTGTGGCGGGCAGCACTTCGAGGTCACCGAACGGGGTGCCCGGACGCGGGTTGAGGAAGTTCAGCGGGACCTCGTGCGGGTCGAGCTCGGCCAGGTTCGCGGCGAACTCCGCACGCTGCTCGAGGGTCTCTCCCATGCCGAGGATCCCGCCGCAGCAGACCTCCATGCCGGCGTCGCGGACCATCTGCAGGGTGTCCCACCGCTCCTCCCAGGAATGGGTGGTCACGACGTTGGTGAAGAACGACCTGGCGGTCTCGAGGTTGTGGTTGTAGCGGTGCACGCCCATCGCGGCGAGTTGCTCGACCTGATCCTGGGTGAGCATGCCGAGCGAGCAGGCGATCTGGATGTCGACCTCGTTGCGGATCGCCTCAATCCCGGCGGCGACCTGGGCCAGCAGCCGCTCGTCGGGGCCGCGGACGGCGGCGACGATGCAGAACTCGGTGGCCCCGGTCTTGGCCGTCTGCTTGGCGGCCTCCACCAGGCTCGGGATGTCCAGCCACGCGCTGCGCACCGGGGAGGCGAAAAGCCCTGACTGCGAACAGAAGTGGCAGTCCTCGGGGCAGCCGCCGGTCTTGAGGCTGATGATGCCCTCGACCTCGACGTCGGGACCGCACCACGCCATCCGCACCTCGTGCGCCAGCGCCAGCAGGTCGTCGAGCCGGTCGTCCGGCAGCTGCAGCACCTGCAGCGTCTGGTCCTGATCGAGACCTTCGCCGCGTTCGAGCACCTGCTCGCGTGCCACTGCCAGAATGTCGGTCACCAGATCTCTCCTCTTACCCACTTGAACGGTGTTCAGGTTAGGGTACTGGCGTGCAGCTCCACAAACGGGACGTGGTCGACGTGGCGACGGCGTTACTGGACGACTACGGCATCGCCGACCTGTCCATGCGGCGGGTGGCCCGTGAACTCAACGTCTCCCCCGGCGCGCTGTACTGGCATTTCGCGAACAAGCAGGAGCTCCTCGGCGCAGTGGCCGACCGGATCCTGCATCCCCTCGGTGAGGTCCCGGGTGACTGGCGCACCCGTATCGGCACGACGTGCACACAGTTGCGCGACGCACTGCTGTCGCACACCGATGGCGCCGAGCTGGTCTCGGCCAGCTTCGCGGCCGGCCAATCGGCGGCCATGACGGCCCTTCTGTCCCGGCTCTCGGATGCGGCGGCCGAAGCGGGCGTCGGTTCCGCCCACACCGAACTGGCGGCCCGCACGGTCCTGTACTACGTGCTCGGTTTCACCGTCGACGAGCAGTCGCGGCTGCAGTGGGACGCCGCGGGTGCCGAGGGCGTGCAGACGGTGTGGACCGAGGATCCCGGCGCCAGGTTCACGTTCGGGCTGCACCTGCTGGTCGACGGCATCGCGATGAATACCGCCGCGGCGACGGGTCTGTCCCGGCATGACGAGAACACCCCTTCCTGACACGCGCACACCTCTTCCCGATACCCGGTTCACCGCCCGCTCGGTGCAGCTGAGCCGGACCCGGATGCACTACGTGCACGGCGGCGCGGGCCCGGCTGTGGTGTTGCTGCACGGATTTCCGCAGGACTGGTACGAATGGCGCACGGTGATGCCCCGGCTTGCCCGACAACACACCGTGATCGCCGTCGACCTGCCAGGCATCGGCGGTTCCGGCATTCCCGGCGCCGGCTACGACGCCGAGACCATGGCCGACGACGTGTGCGACCTGGTCGGCCGACTCGGTCTCGGATCCGTCCACATCGTCGGACACGACGTCGGCGGCTGGGTCGCCTACGCGTTCGCCCGCAAGCACCCCGCGGTGACGGCACGGATCACCGTGTTGGAGACCCTGATCCCGGGAACGCGGCGGTTCGGCGATCCGCGGGTCGATGTGCCGCTGTGGCATGGCGAATTCCACATGGTCCCCGCCCTACCCGAAGCGCTGGTGTCCGGTCGGCAGGCCGTCTACTTCAAGCACTTCTTCGACATCGGCACGCGCACAACGGATGTCATCACCGACGACGGCATCGAGCACTACGCGAGGTCTTACGGCGACGACGCGCGGCTGCATGCCGCGTTCGAGATGTACCGGGCGGTGCCGAGAAACATCGAGTTCGCCCTGCGTCATCGTGACCCGATCTCGGCGCCGCTGTTGCTGGCCGGCGGCGAGCACGTGTTCGGACCGGGGATGGTCGACACCGCCGACGAACTCCGTACGGACTTCGGATGGGCGAACGTCTCGGCCCGGGTGCTCAGCGGTGCACAGCACTACATCGTGGAGGAGCATCCGGACGAGGTGCTCGATCTGCTCCTGTAGCACAGCGGATCCCCTGAGTTCCTCATGGACTAGCGTTTCCGGTGTGATCACCGTCGACGACGTCCGTCGCATCACCTCGACGCTGCCGAGGTCCTACGAGGTCGTGGTCAGGGACCAGATCAAGTTCCGGGTGGGACAGATTGTCTACGTCGCGTTCTCGCGCGACGAGACGGTGATGGGCGTGGCCTTCCCCAAGGAGGAACGAGCGGCGATGGTGGACGCCGAACCCGACAAGTTCATGCTGCCGCGCACCTCGGACATGCGATTCAACTGGATCCACGTCCGGCTCGACGCGATCGACCTCACGGAGCTGCGCGAGCTGGTGATCGACGGCTGGCGGATGTGCGTGCCGAAAAGCGTTGCCGCGCTGGTTGACCGATCCCGCTAGGAGGGCCGCCGGGCCTCGATGAGTGTCCGCGACGAATACGCGACGAAGGCGCCGTTGCCGCTTCGGCGAGAAGTTCCTCGAACGTCACGGGATCGGGTGTTCCCGCTTCGAGTTGCCGTCCCAGCGGCGGAGCCCGACGAAACTGCCCTTGATCTCCGTCGGCCGCCCCGCGATGCGCAGCGCCCGGCCGAGCTGGCCGCCGTGCAGGCGCCGCGCCAACGTGGTGTGACCCGTCCACTGGTTCGGCACCGAATTCGCCATCGGGCCCGGCTGCAGGTGCGGCAGCGACAGCCGGTAGACCTCGGCGTGGACGGCCAGCAGGTCGGCCGTCGGCACGATCAGCCGCGTCAGGATCAGCTGCGACCGGCCGAACAGCAACGGCGCACCGACGACACACGGCAGCGGGAATCGACCGGTCAGCCCCGCCAGCGCAGCGTCCACCCCGGCATCGATCCGCTCGGCCACGGTGAGCGTCACATGCGGACGGCTGGCCGGCGCCTGGCTCGGAATCCCCAAGCTGCGCAACTCATCCCAGATGTGACGGATCGCCGCCTCGGTGCCGGCGTCGAACAACAGCTCGACGGAGTGCACCATCAGGCGGCCAGGCCCTCAACCCAGCTATGGTCGAACGCGTCCACGCTCAGACGTTCGAAGTCCACCGGTCCGAGTGACCCGGCCCCGGCCGGTAACGCGGCCCGGACCGGACCGAGGCGGGCCAGCGCGTCGCGGTTGTCTATCTCGGCCACACCGGGTTGAGCCGGCCACGCCCCGATGACCAGGCCCGCACTCGCAATCTGCCGGTGCGCCAACGCTTCCAGTGTCAACACCGTGTGGTTCAACGTGCCCAGACCCGGCGCCACCACCGTCAGCACCGGTGCGCCCAGGTCGGCGGCGACATCGCGCAGGGTCGTGCCGTCGGCGCCGATCTCGACCAGCAGTCCGCCCGCGCCCTCGACCAGGGTGAGCCGGCCCGGGCGGCCCGCGGCGCCGACGAAGTCCAGGATCTCGGAACGCTTCGGCAGCTCGGCACCGGCCCGCTGCGCAGCGGCCAGCGGCGCGAGCGGTTCGGGGAACTTTGCCAGCGAATGCAATTCGGTGATCCCGGCCAGCCGGGCCACCTCGGCGAGGTCGTCGTCACCGTCGCGGGTGCCGGTCTGGACCGGCTTGCAGACCGCGACGTCGATCCCGGCCAGCCGCGCATGGCACGCCAGGGCCGCGGTCGCCACGGTCTTGCCGATGCCGGTGCCGGTCCCGGTGACCACGAGGACGCTCATGTCGGCGCGACGATCTCGGCGTGCGAGTCATGGTGGTCAACGGATTTCTGCTTCTCTGCCTGCTGGTGCTGGTCGTGCTGGTCGTCCGGGACCAGAGAAACGAGCGGCTCCGGGCGAGGCTGGTAGTGCTC
>NZ_LMVQ01000275.1 GCF_001545925.1 Mycobacterium sp. NAZ190054
TGATGGCGGCGACCATCTGCTTCTTCCCGTTGCTGCTCAATGTGCTCGTCGGGATGGAGACCGTGGACCGTGACGCCCGCACGTTGATGCGGTCCTTCGGGGCCGGCCGCTGGCAGGAGTACCGCGATCCCGCGCGATGTCCGCCAGTTCCGCGGCGCGTTCGCGCGCAGCCTCGGCAACTCGGGTGCACGCTCGCGGGCGACCTCGGCGAGCTCACCACCGCGCTCGCGGGCCACCTCGGCGAGGTCACCGCCGCGCTCACGGGCGACGTGCGCCAGCTCGCGGCCCCGTTCGGCACCCACGTGCAGGCCGTGCCCGACCTTCTCCGCGAACGCACTGTCGGTCAACGAGCTGCCGGCCGCGGCGCCCGCCGGCAGCGCCGACGCTACGGCCTCGGAGACCTTGCGTGCGGCGCGGCGGCTGCGCCATCCCAGGGAGGGTTTGCCCTCGGTGTCGACCGCGGCGATGATCAGGCCGCCGATCAGACTGATGTCGGTGATGAAGGCACGCCGTTCGTCGGCTTTGCGCTGCGGATCGACCTCGTTCCAGAAGGCATGTCCGCCAAGAGAACTCGGTACCACGCTCAACGCCAGCGCGGCGGACGCCACGCGCGGCAGGCGTCCGGTCGCGAGCAGCAGCCCCCCGCCGATCTGCACGGCGGCGGTCGCTTTCGCGACGGTCTCGGCGTTCGAGGGCACGTTGGTGCCGACCGGGTCGGGCAGCTTGCTCAGACCCTCGAGCGTGTGCCGCGTGGCGTCGGTGGCGGGTTTCGGGCTTTTCAGCGCCTCGACCCCACGCGAGATGAACACTGCTGACAGCATCGGGCGCGCAACACGTCGGATCAACATGGGGCCTGTGTTCCCCGGGGGTTGGGGAGACAAACCAGGCCGCTACGGCTCAATCTCCGGCCTCCGGGCGGGGCCATTCCGGCCGCAGCAGCGCGCCCGGCGGCGGGCGCATCCGGTCCAGGATGGCCCGCAGCGGCGACCACGCCGAGCGGCCACGCCGGGTCACGGCGTACGCCGTCAATTCGACCGGGGGGTTGTGCAGCGCCAGCACGGACACCCCGGGGCTGGTCGGTCGGCCGAGGGGCAGCAGTCCCACGCCGAAACCGGCGACGATGAGGTCCTCGACCAGATCGAGGCTGTCGATCTGGTGGGCGATCGTCGGGGTGAACCCGGCCAGCGACGCGAGCGTGCGCACCGCGGTCTCGTCGGCGGTGTTACGTGAGTTGACGATCCAGGCGGAGTCCGCGAACGCCGTCAGCGGGGTGTCGGCCGGGGTCCCTGACGGCACTCCCAGGCCCCACCCGATGGACCACAGCGGCATGGCGTCCAAAGCGGCGCCCGGGGAGGCCGGGGCCAGGTTGTAGTCGTAGGTCAGTGCCAGGTCGAGGTCGTCGGCGGTCAGCAGCGCGAAGGCCTCGATCGGTTCGTATTCGCTGATCACGACCTCGACGTCGGGGTGGCGCACCGCCAGGTCGGCGACGATCGGCAGCAGCGACACCCGGATGCCGGTGGCGAAGCCGCCGACGCGGACGGTGCCCGCCGGTTCGGCGTCGGGGTCCAGGTCCAGCCGCGCGCTGTCGACCGCGGCGAGGATCGTCACGGCATGGTCGGCGAGCCGGCGTCCGGCCGGGGTCAGACGCACCCGGCGGCCCTCGGGTTCGATCAGCCGGGCCCCGGTGTCGCGGGCCAACGCGGCGATCTGCTGGGACACCGTCGAGGTGGTGAGGTTGTGCGCATCGGCCACGGCCCGCATCGACCCGAGCCGCGACAGGGCCAGCAGCAGTTCCAGACGCCGTGTGTCCATCCCCGAATTGTCTCCAGTGAGCCGCCGCGGGGTCGGCAGGATCGCCGCATGACCCACCCGACGGTCTCCGGCTCAACGGTTCTCGGCCGCCCACTCCTCGGTCACCCGGCGCTTCTGCTCGGCCACCACCTCGCCGAGATGAGCGGCTTTCGGCCAGCCGTAGTACGCCGCGAAATGGACTGTGAGCTCCTCCATTTCGGCCAACGACAGGTCACGGCTCTTCAGCGCGGCATACACGTGGCTCAGGATCGGATACGGCGCGTCCTGGACCGCCACGCATGCCACGGTGATCAGCCGCCGCTCCCGCACCCCCAGCCCGGGGCGCAACCACATCTCGCCGAAGACGAAGTTCAGGATGCCGGCACCCTGGAACGGGTCGTCGCGGGCCGGCGCGAAGGGCAGACAGTTGACGTCCTTGAACGACTGTTCGCCTGCGGCCAGCCGTTCCTCGGGGTCGCTCGGCGTGCTCAGCGGCAGCAGCGGATCCGGTGGCGGCACCTCCCGGTCCCGTTCCTGGTGGATGCGCAGCCACTGTTCGTCGACGACCATGTTGAGCCGAGACGCCTTCGGCCATCCGCCGTAGACGGCGAAATGCAGGACGGCCTCCCGCATCTCGGCGATCGTGACATCCCCGCTGTTGAGGGCGGCGTACACGTGGTCGCGCAGCGGCCCCTCGGCGTCGGCGGACGCGACGCACGGCAACGTCACGAAATGACGGTCCCGCCGGCTCAGCCCTGGCCGCTGCCAGACGTCGGCGAACACGAACTCCAGCAGGTGCGCCGCGGCCGGGGAGCTCGGCGTCGGCGGGGGGAACGTCATGACGTCGAGGAACGCCTGTCGCGCCCGTTCGGTGACGCTCACAGCATCTGCCTCCATGTTCGTGCTAGCGCAGGGTCACGCCGGCGTCGACCTTGAACTCCAGGCCGGTGACGTAGCGCGACTCATCGGAGATCAGGAACAGCACCGCGTTGCTGATGTCGACGGGTTCGGCCATCACGATCGGCATCGCGTTGGAGAACAGCGGACCGAGATCCGGGCGTTGCCCGGTGATCAGCGCGCGCAGCGACTCCGGTCGCATCCCGGTCTCCACGCCGGTCGGATGCACGGTGTTGACCCGGACACTATGCGCGGCAAGCTCGTTGGCGAGCGCCTTGCTCATGCCGACCACGCCGTGTTTGGACGCCGTGTACGGCGTGTGCAGTGGGGTTCCCTTGATCCCGGCCGCCGAGCTGATGTTCACCAGGCTGCCGCCGCGGTCGACGAGGTGCGGCAACGCCGCGGCGCACGTGTTCCAGGCTCCGATCAGGTTGACGTCGACGACGGTGCGCCACTGCGCGGCGGTGGTGGTGTCCCATGTCCCCGCGGTCAGTACGCCCGCATTGGCGACCGCGGCGTCCAGGCCGCCCAACTGGGCGACACCGTCCTGGACCGCGGCCGACAGCGCGGCCCCGTCGCGCACGTCGACGGTGTGTGTGACCGCCCGCCGGCCGAGGCCCTCGACCAGCCGAGCGGTCTCGGCGAGGTCGCCGGGGGAGGCGAGCGGGTACTCGATCTCGGGCATCGACCGGCAGATGTCGACCAGGATGAGGTCGGCGCCCTCCTCGGCGAGCCGCACCGCGTGGCTGCGGCCCATGCCGCGGGCGGCGCCGGTGACGAGCACCCGTTTTCCGGCGACGCGTCCGTCGGCGTTCACAGCTTGTTGCAGAAGCCGGCGTCGACCGGGAAGGTGACCCCGGTGACGTACTTGGCGGCGTCGGAGACCAGATAGGCGACCGCCGCGCTGATGTCCTCGGGTTCGAGCAGACCGACCGGCATCGGGTTCTGCAGATGCGGGCCGCCGTCGGGGTAGTGCTCGAGGAATTCGGTCATGGCGGGATTGACGGCCATCATGGTGTTGACCGCGGTCGGGTGCACGGTGTTGACCCGGATGCTGTGCGGGGCAAGGGCATTGGCCAGTGCCCGCATCAGGCCGACGATGCCGTGTTTGGACGCGGCGTAGCCGAGACCCCCGCCCTGCATGCCGCCGAAGCCGCGCAACCCGGCGGTCGAACTGGTGAACACCATCACCCCGCCCCGCCCGCCGGCGATCAGATGGGGGATGGCGGCCTTGGCGGTGTGGAACGTTCCGGCGAGGTTCACGTCGATCACGTCGGTCCACATCGCGAGGTCTTCGGTGTCGGAGAGTTCCCGGAACGCCATCGCGGCGATACCTGCGTTCGCGCACACGATGTCGAGCCGGCCGAAATGCTCGACGCCGGCGTCCAGTGCCGACTTGAGTGCGTGGTGGTCCCGCACGTCGGCGACAGCACCGAGCATCTTGCCGCCTTCGGCTTCGACGAGCGCGACGGTCTCCTCCAGCTCGGCGGCGGTGGCCATGGGATAGCCGTTGGACCCGACGTCGGCGCAGATGTCGACGCCGATGATGTCGGCGCCGTCGGCGGCCAGCCGCAGCGCGTGACTTCGTCCTTGCCCGCGAGCGACACCGGTGATGAAGGCGACCTTGCCGTCGAGAGAGCCCATGACACCTCGCTGTCCTGAGTAACTGTGTTACTGCGGTACGGTAACCGGGTTACTCGCAGACGGCAAGGATGTTCGCGGACATGGTGTCAGAGGATCCGATCTTGGCGGTGGTCGTTGACCTGCTGGAGAACGAGGGCTATGACGCGGTGCAATTGCGCGAAGTGGCGCGGCGGTCCCGTACTTCACTGACCACGATCTACAAGCGGTACGCGAACCGCGACGAGTTGATCCTGGCCGCGCTGGAGGCGTGGACGGACACCCACCGCTATGCGGCGGTGGCCGACCAGCGCCGCGAGCCGGGCGAGTCGCTGCACGAATCGCTGATGAGGTTGTTCCGCGTGCTCTTCGAGCCGTGGGAACGCCACCCGGCGATGCTCGCCGCCTACTTCCGCGCGCGCACCGGTCCCCGCGGAAACCGGCTGCTGCGAAGAGGTTTGGAAGTCGTGGTGCCCGCAGCGCTCGACATGCTCGCCGATGTGGACGACGACTTCATCGCCGACCTGGACATCGTCGTCGCCAACGTCGTCTACGGGCTGCTCGGACGGTTCGCCGCCGGAGAGATCGCGATCACCGACATCCTGCCCGCCATCGACCGCGCGGTGTACCGGCTCACCGCCGGTTACCGCCCGGGGGCCGGGACCCGTGAACGCATCG
>NZ_LMVQ01000276.1 GCF_001545925.1 Mycobacterium sp. NAZ190054
TGGCACGTGTTCGCCGCCGACCAGACCGGCATCGTGTTCAGCGACGCCACCGGCGTCGTCGGCGACAAGCGGATCCGCATCGACCTCGGGGCACTGCACATCATCGGCGACGGATTGGCCTGGGCCCGGCAGAGGTGGCAAATGCCGGCAACGCGATCGCGCTTCGCCGCCGGCGCCGCCGCTCTATGGTGGGGGGTGGTGACTTCGACCCGGCAGCTTCCGTCCTACAGGTGCCTGATCGGGAGAGGGAGGTTCCTCGATGGATCACCGTGCGCGCGCGAACGGGAAGCCCGGGCTGGTCGACGGCCCCCGGCCTGAGTTGTCGGATGAACGGCGGCATCTCTACGACGTGGTGGAGCTGGTCGACAGCATGCAATGTCAGGGCGTCCTCGACTTCGAGCCCGTCCTGAGGGAACTCAACGCGGTGACGGTCGATTCGGTGCCCGGAGCGCAGTACGCCTGCGTGACCGCGGTGGGGGACAGTATCGAGACGATGGCGGCGACCCACCCGTATCCCAGCCTGCTGGACGACGTTCAGCGTGAGGTCGGGGAGGGGCCCTGCCTGTCGGCCGCGTGGAGTCAGCACACCATCAGCGTCGAGAACCTCAGCACCGACATGCGCTGGCCCCGCTACCGGGACGCGGCGATACGGCGTACCCCGGTGCGGTCGATCCTGGCCTTCCGGCTGTACAACGACGGCAGGCGGGTCGCCGCGCTCAACCTCTACGCGGAATCGGCGCGCGCCTTCGACGAGGAATCGGTCGAGCTCGGTCTGATCTACGCCGCCCACATCACGGTGGCGTGGAACGCGATACGCCGTCAGCAACAGTTCCACAGCGCCCTGGCCAGCCGGGACATCATCGGTCAGGCCAAAGGCATGCTGATGGAGCGGTTCGGCATCAATGCGATCACCGCCTTCGAGCTGCTACGCAAGATCTCCCAGGAGTCCAACACCAAACTCGTCGATGTCGCCGAGCGGTTGGTCAACCTCGAGCACCCGGCAGGCTAGGGCAGCTTGGCGACGGTGAGCAGCAGCGAGGAATCCGCCAGCGCCACCACCGAGTGACGGGCGTCGGGGATGAACAACAGATCTCCGGTGCGGGCGTCCCACTGCTGGTCTCCGCACACCAGCCGCACGGAACCCTTGAGCACATACAGCGACGCCTCGCCGGGGTTCTCGTGCTCACCGAGTTCGGCGCCGGCGGGCATGCCGATCACCGTCTGCCGCAACACCCGCTCGTGGCCGCCCACCACGGTGTCGGCGGCGTTGCGGCCGGTGGCCATCGCCTTCTCCAGTTGCTGACGGGCCAGCGCTTCGATCGACACCTTCTGCATGACAGCCATTTGATCCGTGAAGTGTCGCAGCGTCAACCCATCAGAACGGGCGCACGCTCTGCACGCCGACCACGGCACCGTGCCCGGTCTTGTCGCTGGTGAAATGCAGCCCTGTCGGGGTCGTCAGGATGGTCGAGCCGAGTGCGCGATATGTCTTGTCCGCCAATGTCGTCGGCGCCACGGCACCGAGGTTGCCGTCCACTCAGGGCCCGCTGCCGTCGACGTGCTGCTGCCAGTTGGATCCGTCGGTCTCACATCCGATGAACGTCGTCTCGACGATGCACTGGGTGTCACCGGCGGCGGTCTGCACGACGACGTAGCCGTACTGATTCGGGGGGATCGTCTCGACCGCGCGGGCGCCACCGCCGCCGCGTTTGCCGCACCCTCGGGCGCGGGCGCCGGAGAACAGCCGGCCGCCAGCAGCCGCGGCCCTCCCGGCCGCAGCGCACCGGATCGGTGGCCAACCGTGACGGCACCGTGTCCCAACGGCCACACCCGGCCTGCCCGGGTGCCGGCTTAGCGCCCGTCCTACAGGTCCCCGGGACGGAGTGGTTGGATAGGCTTCGCCGGAGAGGTGCCTGACAACTGACCGAAACTGACGCGGGAGACCACAATGAGCGCCGAGCAGCCGTCCATCATCTACACGCTGACCGACGAGGCGCCGCTGCTTGCGACCTACGCCTTCCTGCCGGTGGTCCGCACCTTCGCCTCGGCCGCCGGCATCGACGTCAAGTCCAGCGACATCTCGGTGGCGGCACGCATCCTGGCCGAGTTCAGCGACCGCCTGCCCGACGAGAAGAAGGTGCCGGACAACCTGGCCGAACTCGGCGACCTGACGCTGCTGCCGGAGACCAACATCATCAAGCTGCCCAACATCAGCGCGTCGGTGCCCCAGCTGCTGGCCGCGATCAAGGAGCTCCGGGCCAAGGGTTACGACCTGCCGGACTACCCGGGTGACCCGAAGACCGACGAAGAGAAGGCGATCAAGGAGAAGTACGCCAAGGTGCTCGGCAGTGCGGTCAACCCTGTGCTGCGCCAAGGCAACTCAGACCGCCGCGCACCCAAGGCCGTCAAGGAGTACGCCCGTAAGCACCCGCACAGCATGGGCGAGTGGTCGCAGGCCTCGCGTACCCACGTCGCGACGATGAAGACCGGCGACTTCTACCACGGCGAGAAGTCGATGACCCTCGACAAGGACCGCAAGGTCAAGATGGTGTTGACCACCAAGAGCGGCGAGACGCTGGTGCTCAAGCCCGAGGTGGCCCTCGAGGAGGGCGACGTCATCGACAGCATGTTCATGAGCAAGAAGGCGTTGATCGCGTTCTACGAAGAGCAGATCGAGGACGCCTACAAGACCGGCGTGATGTTCTCGCTGCACGTCAAGGCGACCATGATGAAGGTCAGCCACCCGATCGTGTTCGGCCACGCGGTCAAGGTGTTCTACAAGGATGCGTTCGCCAAGCACGAGAAGCTCTTCGACGAGCTCGGCGTCAACGTCAACAACGGCATGTCCGATCTCTACGACAAGATCGAGTCGCTGCCCGCGTCGCAGCGCGAGGAGATCATCGAAGACATCCACCGCTGCCACGAGCACCGTCCCGAGCTGGCCATGGTCGACTCGGCCCGCGGCATCACGAACTTCCACTCGCCCAGCGACGTGATCGTCGACGCGTCGATGCCGGCGATGATCCGGCTCGGCGGCAAGATGTACGGCGCCGACGGCCGCACCAAGGACACCAAGGCCGTCAACCCGGAGTCCACGTTCTCCCGGATCTACCAGGAGATCATCAACTTCTGTAAGACCCACGGCCAGTTCGACCCGACGACGATGGGCACCGTCCCCAACGTCGGGTTGATGGCGATGAAGGCCGAGGAGTACGGCTCCCACGACAAGACGTTCGAGATCCCCGAGGACGGGGTCGCGGACATCGTCGACATCGACACCGGCGAGGTGCTGCTGAGTCAGAACGTCGAGGAGGGCGACATCTGGCGGATGCCGGTGGTCAAGGACGCCGCGATCCGCGACTGGGTCAAGCTCGCCGTCAACCGCGCCCGGCAGTCCGGCATGACCGCGGTGTTCTGGCTGGACGACGAACGTCCGCACGAGAACGAGCTGCGCAAGAAGGTGAAGACCTACCTCAAGGAGGAGGACACCGACGGTCTGGAGATCACGATCCTGCCGCAGGTGTGGGCGATGCGGTACACGCTGGAGCGGGTGATCCGCGGGCAGGACACCATCGCGGTCACCGGCAACATCCTGCGTGACTACCTGACCGACCTGTTCCCGATCCTCGAACTCGGCACCAGCGCCAAGATGCTCTCGATCGTGCCGTTGATGGCCGGTGGCGGCATGTACGAGACCGGCGCGGGCGGCTCCGCACCCAAGCACGTGAGCCAGCTGCTGGAGGAGAACCACCTGCGCTGGGACTCGCTCGGCGAGTTCCTGGCCCTGGGCGCATCCTTCGAGGACATGGGTGCCAAGTCCGGCAACAAGAAGGCCGAGCTGCTGGGCAAGACGCTGGACTCGGCGATCGGCAAGCTGCTCGACAACAACAAGAGCCCGTCACGCAAGGCGGGGGAGCTCGACAACCGCGGCAGCCAGTTCTACCTCGCGCTGTACTGGGCGCAGGAGCTCGCCGAACAGACCGAGGACAAGGAACTCGCCGAGCACTTCGCGCCGCTGGCCAAGACGCTGGCGGAGAAGGAGTCGACCATCGTCGACGAGCTCAACGCGGTCCAGGGGCAGAGCGTCGACATCGGCGGCTACTACTACCCGGACCCGGACAAGATCACCGAGGTCATGCGCCCCAGCGCGACATTCAACGAAGCACTGGAGGCCGCACGCAGCTGACCTGCGCGGTAGCCCGGAGATTTGACGCTGTGGCGTGCGTAACATCCTCAGCACACCTGCCGATAAAGGGCCAGCACCGGCAAACGTCTGGGAGTAGTCATGCACGTGGTACTGGGTTTGTCACTGACGTCGACGAGCGCTGTCTGGGTACTCGTCGACACCGATGACGGCAGCATCATCGCCGACGAGGTGGTCGCTCTGGACAGCGTCGACGAGGTCGCCACGGCAGCGGCGCGCAGCGTCCAGGCGTTCGCCGTGCGCAGTGAACGCGACATCGACGCCGTCCGGCTCGTCTGGGACGACGGCGACGCGGTGTCCCGCAAGCACGGCATCCGCCTGCGGACCAAACTGCGGCTCTTCGGCATCGACGACATCGCGACCGTCACCGAGGAGGCCGCCCGCGAGGGCAGGAACAGGACCGCCCGCCACATCGCCCCGCACCTGGTCCTGGCCTACGGCGCGGCGCGGGCAGCCACCGACGACGGCAGCGGCAGGGGCGTGTTCGGCCGGATCGCGGACAAGGTGGAGCTCGAGCGTGTCCGCGACGCGGTGCGCACCGCCGCGTCCGCGGTCCCGGGTGGAGTCCCCGGCCGGGCTGCCGCCGCGGCGTTCGTCGTGATGGTCGGTGGACTGGTCGCCCGCGCAGTGGCCGCGGCGTTCGACGGCGCGACGGTTTCGGTGGCCGTCACCGACGGTCTGTTCGACCTGAATCTTCATCAGCGCGGCATGCTCCGTCCGCTGCGCAGCGCCGAGATCTCGGA
>NZ_LMVQ01000277.1 GCF_001545925.1 Mycobacterium sp. NAZ190054
CGTTCGGGTCCAGCCGCAGCGGCACGCCGGGAAAGGCGCGGGACAGCGCCTCGACGGCAGCCATCTCCTCCTCGGGCGGGAACACCCCGCCTTTGAGTTTGATTGCGGTGAAGCCGTATTCGTCGACACACCACACCGGGCCGAGGTCGCCGTCGGGCTCGTGGTCGCGGTGGTGGCGGCGCTGGTCGACGTGCGCTCAGCGATCGGGTTCTCGTCGTTCGGCGTGCTGCTGTACTACGCCATAGCCAACGCGTCGGCGTGGACACTGGGCGCCAGGGTGGTCCCCGCGGTCGGGCTGGCCGGCTGCCTGATCCTGGCGTTCACCCTGCCGCTCGCGTCCGTGCTGGCGGGAGCCGCCGTGGTGCTGGTCGGCATGATCGCCTACACGACTGGCGGCGTCGCACGGAATGGTGTGTAGTCGCGGGGTGGTGTTGACCTGGAAGCATGTGGATTCGAGTGCAGACCCGGATTTCGTCGTCGCACCCGATGAACGGCTGAGCTGGCCGCGGACTCTCGGTCTCGGCGCCCAGCACGTGGTCGCGATGTTCGGCGCGACGTTCCTGGTTCCCGTGCTCACCGGGTTCCCGCCGGCCACCACCCTGCTGTTCTCGGGGGTGGGCACGATCCTGTTCCTGTTGATCACCGGCAACCGGCTGCCCAGCTACCTGGGTTCGAGTTTCTCGGTCATCGCGCCGGTGACGGCGGCGGTGGCGTCGGAGGGCACCGGAAGCGCGCTCGGCGGCATCGTCGCGGTCGGCCTGCTGCTCATCCTCGTCGGCGGTGTCGTGCACGTGGTCGGCACCCGTTGGCTCGACCTCGTGCTGCCGCCGGTGGTGACCGGGGCGATCGTCGCGCTGATCGGGTTCAACCTGGCCCCCGCCGCGAAGAACAACTTCGAACAGGGCCCGCTGCTCGGGCTCGTGACGCTGGTGCTGCTGGTCGCCGCGCTGGCCTTCTTCCGCGGGATGATCGGCAGGCTCGCGATCTTCGTCGCGGTCGCCGCCGGCTACCTGCTGGCGTTGTCACTGGGCGAGGTCGACACCTCCGGCATCGCGGCGGCGCCCTGGATCGGGCTGCCCGAATTCGAGGCCCCCACGTTCACGCTCTCGGTGCTGCCCATGTTCCTGCCTGCGGTCATCGCGCTTATCGCCGAGAACATCGGGCACGTGAAGTCGGTGGGCCAGATGACGAAAACCGATCTCGACCCGCTGATGGGGCGCGCACTGGCGGCCGACGGGGTCGCGACGACGCTGGCCGGGTTCGGTGGCGGGTCGGCGACGACGACGTACGCCGAGAACATCGGTGTGATGGCCGCGACGCGCGTGTACTCGACGGCCGCGTACTGGGTGGCGGCGCTGGTCGCCATCGTGCTGTCGTTGTGCCCGAAGGTCGGTGCGGTCATCGTCGCGATCCCGGCCGGGGTGCTCGGCGGTGCCACGGTGGTGCTGTACGGCCTCGTCGGCATTCTCGGTGTCCGCATCTGGCTGACCAACCACGTCGACTTCTCCAAACCGATCAACCAGATGACCGCCGCCATCCCGTTGATCATCGGTATCGCCGACTTCACCTGGAGCGCAGGGGCGTTGACGTTCACCGGGATCGCCCTCGGTTCGCTCGCCGCCCTGCTCATCTACCACGGCATGCGGTTGCTGGGTTTCCGGCAGCCGGCCGCTACGGCACCCGCCGATCCCGCCGATCACGGGTAGGCACGCCGTTGACGCCCTCGATGGACTCCGCATAGGTGCCGACGGCGAACGCGGCCGACGACGCCATCACCGCCAGGGCGTTTCGGTTGATGTTGCCGAGGTGGTCGCGGCGGGTGTGATAGTTCGGGTCGAACGGGACCCCGGCCTCACCGCCCCAGAGCCGCGCCTGCACATCGGTTTTGCGCTGCGAGGAGCCGGTGGTGAGGCCACCGACCGGGATGCCCGCGGCCAGGAACGGCGCGTAGTCGGTGATCCGTTGCAGCGGAACGTCCGCCGGACGCACGCCCGCCATGTTCAGCCGGGCCGCCAGCGTGCGCTCGATGCCTGCCGAACCCTCAGGCGCCGGAATGATCTCACCGGTCTGCGCGGACTGGTCACCGTCGTCGGTGAAGTAGCCGGCATTGGGCGAGCCGAGCATGTCGAAGTTCAGGTACAGCGCGATGTCGTCGAGTTGTTCCTCGCGCAGCGACCGCAGATACTTCCTGGACCCGTCCATCGAGACTTCCTCGGCGCCCCAGAACGCGAACCGCACCGCGTTGGTGAGCTGTGGCTCACCGCCGAGCTGCACCGCCGTCTCCAGCACCGCCGCCACGCCGGAGCCGTTGTCGTTGATCCCGGCTCCGGACCCGACGCTGTCGAGGTGGGCACCGACCACCACGACGTTCTGCGTGTCACCGGTCCTGGTCTGCGCGATGACGTTCCGCGAAGTGGTCAGGACCGGCTCGTTGTCCAGCACCAGCGTCACCGGCGACTCGGTGCGGCGCAGCGCCGCGTCCGCGGCGGGGTCGACGACCCCGACCGGGATGGTCAGATCGGTGTAGTAACCGGTGGTGAACAACGTGGGCGGCGAGCCGACCGGCCGGGTCGGGGTGGCCCGGCTGACCACCAGCATGCCGACGGCGCCCTCCTGCAGCGCCACATGATGCTTGGCCACGATCGAGCAGCCGCTGTCGTCGACGACGGCGATGGCCCCGGCGACCGACACGTCGCCGTAGTCGGCGGCGGTGCATCCTGCGGGTCGGCGCGGCCGGAGTGTGGGCGCCTTCAGACCACCGGGCGCGGTGGTGATCATCATCGAGGCCTGGTCCACCCGGAAGTGCCGGCCGGCCACCGTCAGCGCCGGCGTGCCGCCCTGCGACCCGGTGAGCCGCTCGAACTCCGGTGTCTGCACGTCGAATCCGTTGTCGCGCAACAACTGGGCCACATAGTCCACGCTGGCCTGAAATCCGGGAGTGCCGTCGGCACGGTTGCCGCCGTTGGCGTCGGCGATCTCCTGCAGCTCGACGAGGTGACGGTAGACCCCGTCGACGGTGACCTTGTCGGCCAGTTCGGGACGCAGCGGCGGCGCCGGTGGTGGCGGGCCCGGCGCGCACCCCGCGAGCAGCGCGCCCACCGCGGTCAGCGCCGCGGCCCAGCGGCTGGTCATGGCGTCGTCTGCTGGTGCCGGACGCGGTCCTCGCGAAGCGGGATCCCGTTGCGCCCTCGTTGATCCTGGGCGTAGAGCCCCACCGCGAAAGCGACTCCGCTGCCGTGGATCTGCATCGCCGTCCTGTCGATGTGCCCGAGGGTGTCGGAGTCCTTGTGGTAGTTCGGGTCGAACGGCTGCTCGGCCTCGCCGCCCCACAGTTCGGCCTGTTCGGCCGACATCTTCTCCTCCGCGCCCGAGAACAGGCCTCCGGCGGGCACTCCCGCCCTGGTGAAGCCGTCGTAGTCGGATCGTCCGTTGAACGACGTGTCCTGTCCCGGCTTCCCGGCCCGGTCGAGGTAGGCGGTCAGCGTCCGCTCGATGCCTGCCGAACCCTCGGGGACCCGCGGCACGCCCTCGCCCGGCCGAGGCGGGGTGGACTGGTTGCCGTCCATGGTGAAGTAGCCCGGGTTCGGGGACCCGATCATGTCGAAGTTCAGGTACAGCGCGATGTCCTTGAGCGCTTCCTCGTCCAGGGAGGCCACGTAGTCGGCCGAGCCGAGCAGGCCCTGTTCCTCGGCGCCCCAGAACCCGAACCGCACCGCGTTCACCACGTCCGGCGTACTGCCCAGTTGCAGAGCGGTTTCCAGCACCGCGGCCACTCCGGAGCCGTTGTCGTTGATCCCCGGCCCCTCCTCGACACTGTCGAGGTGCGCGCCGACCATCACGACGTCGGCAGTCGAACCGGTCGCGGTCTGGGCGATCACGTTGCGCGTCCGTTCGACGCGGACACCGGCGTTCAGGTTGATCGCCGCCGCCGCGCCCTGCTGTCCGCGCAACCGTTCACCGACCTCCTTGGTGACGGAGATGACCGGGATCCTGACGTCGGTGGAGTCGCCGAGGGTGCCGGCGCCCATGTCGGGACCGCTCTCGTTGTTGGCGACGATCAGCGCCACCGCACCGAGGTCGGCGGCCACGGCCTGCTTGCCGCCGAACGGGCACGCTCCGCGGTCGACGAGCACGACCGCGCCCTGGACCGGCAGGCCGTCGTAGTCGTCGGCGGTGCAGCCGGGGGTGTCCTCCGCGCGTGCGGGTACGAGCGGCCCCGACACCCCGTCGGGCCCGGTGCCGATCGTGAACTGCAGGGGCCGCGCCTCGGCCTCGGCGCCCGCCACCGTCAGCGACGGCTCCTCGGCCCACGGTATACGCACCTCGAACTCCGGGGTCTCGACCTCGAACCCTTTGCCCCGCAACGCTTCCACCAGGTACTCGACGCTCGCGTCGTAGCCGGGTCTGCCGAGCGCGCGGTTGCCGCCGTTCGCGTCGGCGATCTCCTGCAGCCGGGTCAGATGTGCCATCAGCGCATCGGCGGTGACCTTCTCCGCCAGCGCATCGGCGAACTCGGTGGCCGCGCCCGCGTCCGGCGCCGGCTGCGGCACCGGATCGGCGTCCCGCCCGCATCCCGCGACGACCAACATCGAGACGGCCGCCATGGCCGCGAGTCTTGTCCGGATCACGGCTCCCACGTTAGCGCCGGCCGGAGCGGTCACCGAGATGGTCCAGAACCGCCGCCGCGGTGTCGCCGGGTCGTTCGATCTGCAGGAAGTGCCCGGCGGCCGGGATCATCACCACACTGCTGCCGGCCGGCAGCGCCGCACCGATCGGCGCGGCGTAGTCGGCCTGCATCGCCCCGTCCTGTTCACCCTGCACATGCAGGATCGGCACCTGTGGCATCGCGAAGCGGTAGTCGTGCAGGTCGGCGTACGGCCGCGCGGGCCGCGTCGTCGCCGCGGGCCGCAACGAGTACGCGCTCGCCAAGAC
>NZ_LMVQ01000278.1 GCF_001545925.1 Mycobacterium sp. NAZ190054
CGCCGCTGCCCGACGACGAGATCGCGCCGCAGGACTTCCCCACATTCGTCCGGCCGATGCTGACCACCGAGAAGTTCGAGGACGCCGCCGCGATCACCGGCATCGGCGCGTCGAGGCTGGGACGGCGCCTGATGGTGTCGCCGTTGTCGCTGACGCTGGAGGCCTGTGAGGCCGCGATCGCCGACGCCGGGCTGACATTGGCCGACATCGACGGTCTGTCCACCTATCCCGCGATGGACGCGATGGGTATGGGCGAAGGCGGGGTGACCGCCGTGGAGGGCGCGCTCGGCATCCGGCCGACGTGGATCAACGGCGGCATGGACACCTTCGGACCGGGCGGGTCGGTGATCGCCGCGGTGATGGCGGTCGCGACCGGGATGGCGCGGCACGTGCTGTGCTTCCGCACGCTGTGGGAGGCCACGTTCAACCAGCTGATGAAGGAAGGCAAGGTGTCGCCGCCCGGCGGGGCCAGGGTGAACAGCTGGCAGGCGCCGTTCGGTGCCACCTCGGCCGCGCACACGCTGGCGCTCAACGCGCAGCGGCACTTCCACCGGTACGGCACCACCAGGGAGACCCTCGGCTGGATCGCGCTGAACCAGCGCGCCAACGCCGCGCTGAATCCGACCGCCATCTACCGCGACCCGATGACCATGGACGACTACCTCACCGCGCGGCCGATCACCACGCCGTTCGGTCTGTACGACTGTGACGTGCCGTGCGACGGTGCCGTCGCCGTCGTGGTGTCGGCCGTCGACGCCGCCGCCGATCTGCCGAAGCCGCCGGTGTACTTCGAGGCGGTCGGCACCCAGATCATCGAACGCACCGACTGGGACCAGACCACCCTGACCCACGAGCCGCAGGTGCTCGGTCAGGCCGCGCACCTGTGGACGCGAACGTCGTTGCGCCCCGGCGACATCGATGTCGCCGAGTTGTATGACGGCTTCACGTTCAACTGCCTGTCCTGGTTGGAGGCGCTCGGTTTCTGCGGTATCGGTGAGGCGAAGGACTTCCTCAACGGTGGCGCGGCGATCGCCCGTGACGGGGTGATCCCGCTCAACACCCACGGCGGCCAGCTGTCGCACGGCCGCACGCACGGCATGGGCCTGATCCACGAGGCGGTGTCCCAGCTGCGCGGTGAGGCCGGTGACCGGCAGGTCGCCGACGCCCGGGTGGCCGTCGTCAGCAGCGGCGGGCTGACGCCCAGCGGCGTGATGCTCCTGCGGACCGACCGATGACGGTGGCCCCGCGTCCGCGGGTCGTCCTCGTCGACGGCGTCCCGATGTCCGGTCTGGTCGCGCAGGTGCAGGATCCGCGCGCGGTGGTCGTCGCGGTGCACGGTGGGGCGACCTCTGCGGCGTACTTCGACTGCCCGGGCCGCCCGGAGCTGTCGCTGTTACGTCTCGCTGCGGCACGTGGTTTCACCGCGGTCGCGCTCGACCGTCCCGGGTACGGCACCTCCGCGGTGTACGCCGGCGAGTTCTCCGACCCCGCGCGCCGGGTCGCTGCCACCTCCGGTGCGGTGGACAAGATCGTGGGGACTGCGCGCGGCGCCGGGGTGTTCCTGCTCGGTCACTCGGCCGGCTGTGAACTCGCGCTGCGGCTCGCGACCGCCCGGGACGACGTCGTCGGGGTCGAGGTGGCGGGCACCGGTCTGCGGTACAGCGAGTCGGCCAAGCGCATCATCTCGTCGGCGACGACGACCAATCGGCCTGCGGGGCTGCGGGATCTGTTGTGGGAGCCGGCCGACCTGTATCCGGCCGAGGTGCTCACCGGCGCGTTGTCCGCGCCCGGGGTGGCCTACGAGGCGGAGGTGACGGCGCACTGGTCCCGGCGCGATTTCCCGGCGATCGCCGCCGGGGTGCGCGTGCCGGTGCAGTACAGCGTCGCCGAGCACGAGAAGGTGTGGCAGACCGATGCGGCGGCCGTGGCGGCGATCGCGGGACTGTTCACCGCGTCGCCGCAGGTGCGGGTCAACGCGATGCCCGGCAGCGGCCACAACCTGTCGGTCGGGCTGACCGCCGGCGAGTATCACCGAAACGTGTTGTCGTTCACCGAGGAGTGCATCGCGGGAACACAGGACCGCGATCGAGAGCAAGTGGAGGCGAGCTGATGCGGGTCGGATTCATCGGACTGGGCAGCCAGGGCGGCCCCATGGCACGCCGGATCGCCGAGGGAGGCTTCGAGACCACACTGTGGGCGCGCCGCGCCGCCAGCCTGGAACCGTACGCCGACACACCGGCGAAGACGGCCGCCACACCGGCCGAACTCGGCGCCGCCAGTGACCTGGTGTGCCTGTGTGTGGTCGGCGACGACGACGTCCGTGAGGTGCTCTACGGTGACTCCGGGGTGCTGGCGGGGCTGGCCGAGGGCGGGATCATCGCGATCCACAGCACCGTCCATCCCGAAACCTGCCGGGAGATCGCCGACAAGGCGGCGGCGCAAGGGATTTCGGTGATCGACGCCCCGGTCAGCGGCGGCGGTCCCGCGGTGGAGCAGGGCACGCTGCTGGTCATGGTGGGTGGTGACGAAGGGGTCGCGGAGCGGTGCCGGCCGGTGTTCGCGACGTACGCCGATCCGATCGTGCACCTGGGCCCGCTCGGCAGCGGTCAGAACACCAAGATCCTGAACAACCTGTTGTTCAGCGCGAACCTGGGCAGCGCCGTCAGCACGCTGGAGCTCGGCGAGTCGCTCGGCATCCCCCGCGACAAACTCGTCGAGGTGCTCAACCGCGGGTCGGCCACGAGCAAGGCGGTGGGCAGCATCTCGATGTTCGGCGGCACGCTCGACGGGCTGGCGCCGATCGCGGGGGCACTGCTGCAGAAGGACGTCCGGCACGCCGCGAGCCTGGCCGCGGCGGCGAAGGCCCCCGAGGGCGCGGTGTTCACCGCGGCCGATGCGGCACTGGAAGCCATGGATCACGCACGATGAGCGCTTGCGCGAAGAGCCGAGACGCACGATGAGCACCGTCGGCTTCGTCGGCGCGGGCCGTATGGGGGCTCCCATGGTGGACCGCCTCGTCAAGGCCGGCCACGACGTGCGGGTGCTGGCCAGGTCCGCCGAGAAGCGCGCGGCGATCGGCGAGCTGGGGGCGACCCCGGTGTCGGGGCTGGCCGAGGTCGCCGCCGACGCCGAGGTCGTGGTGGTGTGCGTGTTCACCGACGAGCAGGTCCGGGACGTCTGCCACGGCGGGCTGATCGACGCCATGTCGCCGGGCGCAACGCTGGTCATCCACACCACCGGCAGCCCGCAGACCGCGCGGACCATCGCCGAGCATTACGGTGACATCGACGTCCTGGACGCGCCGGTCAGCGGCGGGCCGCACAACATCGCCGCCGGCGCGCTGACCCTGTTCGTCGGCGGTCCGGAAGCCACCGTGTCCCGGGTGCGGCCGGTGCTGGCCGGCTATGGGGAGCCCATTCTGCACGTCGGCGCGCTCGGCGCCGGTCAGGCCGTCAAGTTGATCAACAACAGCCTGTTCGCGGCGCAGATCGGGCTGCTGCGCACGGCTGTCGACCTCGGCGCCCGCCTCGGCGTCGGCGAGGCCCAACTGCTGGCCGCGGTGCCGCACGGCAGCGGCGCCAGCCGGGTCGGTGAGTTCATCGCCGGCCGGGGGTCGGTGGCCGCGTTCGTCGCCGATGTCGGCGAGTTCATCGGCAAGGACGTCGAGGTGGTCCGCAAGACAGCGGCTGAACTCGGCAGCGACCTCGGCCTGCTCGACGACGTGATCGACGCCGGAATCCGGCCGTGAACACGGGCTATTGGGGGTACTCAAACCCATCCTGTGAGGCATACTATAGCCGTTACACAATTGCGCCCTCGCGTAACGGATGCGGACGCTGGCCCGCCGCGAAAGAGGAGACCATGACCAAGCCGAAACTGGTGTTCGACCCGTATTCACAGGAGTACTTCGACGACCCGTATGACATCTACCGGCGGATGCGTGACGAGACTCCGATCTACTACGACGAGGAACAGGATTTCTACGCGCTGACCCGGCACGCGGACGTGGCGGCGGCACTCAAGGACCACGAGTCGTTCTCGTCCACCCGTGGATGCCACCTGAGCATGATCAAGTCGGGCCAGGGGTTCCAGAAATCCATCATCTTCATGGATCCGCCGGAGCACCGCTTCATGCGCAGCCTGCTCAACAAGGCGTTCACACCCCGGGCCATCCAGTCCCAGCGCGACACCGTGATCGAACTCGTCGAGCACTATCTGTCCCAGGTGGATCCGGACAACTTCGATGTGGTGCAGGACTTCTCCGGCCCGTTCCCGGTCGAGGTGATCACCCGGATGGCCGGTGTTCCCGAGGAGTTCCGCCAGCAGGTCAGGCACTGGATCGACAAGGGTCTGGAAGTCAGGCCGGGACAGCTCGAACTGTCCGACGAGAACATGCAGGCCAACATCGACGCCGGGGTCTACTACTACGGCCTGGTGCAGGAGCGTCGGGCGAACCCGCAGAACGACATGATCAGCCGGCTGATCGCCGCCGAGATCCCCGGCGAGAACGGCGAAATGCGCAAGCTCGACGACATCGAGATCACCGGCTTCGTGGCGCTGCTGGGCGGAGCCGGCGCCGAGACCGTCACCAAGTTGGTCGGCAGTGCGGTGGTCGAGTTCGCACGGCATCCCGAACAGTGGCAGATGCTGGTCGACGACCGCAGCCTGGTGCCGGCAGCGGTCGAGGAGTTGCTGCGCTACGTGGGCCCCGTGCAGTACAACGTGCGCTACACCCTGAAGGAAGCCGAAGTGCCCAGCGGGACGATTCCGGCGCACAAGCCGGTCTTTTTGATGAAAGCGGCCGCCAACCGCGACCCGCGCGCGTTCACCGACGGCGAGACCTTCGACATCACCCGCGACAGGACCGAGGCGCAGAACCTGGGCCTGGGCTACGGCATCCACAG
>NZ_LMVQ01000279.1 GCF_001545925.1 Mycobacterium sp. NAZ190054
CCGCCTTGGCCAGCTCGACTTCGGCCCGCACCAGCGTCGACACCTGGGCCGTCGCATCCTTGACCAGGTCCCCGATCGACGGGTCGGGTTTCGGTGCGTGAGGGTCCACCAGCGGTATCGACGTCACCGTTCGGCACACTTCCGGGCGGTACGGCGGTGTCCCGGCCCGACGGCGGAGCATCGCGGTCGGGATCCTCATCGGCCGTTCGGACGGCATCCGGGGAGTGGAAGAGCCGGTCATAGTCGGCCGACATGTGAACCTCTCAAAGGGTTTTCGGTGCGGGGCATGGGATGCACGCGGTGGGCGATCACGGCGCGAGGCCGGTCGCCCACCGGCGTGGTGCAGCGGTTAAGTGAACATTCCCATCACGTTCTGCTCGGTGCCACCCATGTCGACACCGGAGTCACGGACTGCGTGCGCCAGGCTCTGCAGAGCCAGGTTCAGTTCTTCCGAGTTCTGGTTCCAGCGCTGCTGCACGGCCTCGTACGACATCGCGCCGTCGCCGCGCCAGGTGCCCTGGAGGCGGCTCAGTGCGCCCTGGCCCTCGGCGAGCAGGCCGTTGACCTTGCCCACGGCCGCGCTGATATCGCCGGCGTCGGCTTCGATGCCGGCGAAGTTGTAGTTGATCGAGCCTCCGCTAGTCACAATGGTTCTCCTTGAGTTCGGGGGTGTGGTCTACAGGACGTTGCTCATCGAGGCCGCGACACGCGAGGAGTTGTCCGCGTCGGTGGCTTCGTACTTGACACCACTGATCTGGATGTTCTGCGAGATGTCCGTGAGCAGACGGATCTGCTGATCGGAGGCCTCCTGGTAGCGCAGCAACGCGGCCTGGGCCGCCTTGCCCGCGTCGGGGCTGTCCAAGTTCACGGTGAGTGCCGCGGCGACCGTTTCGACCTGACCGCGAACGGCGGTGAGCTCGCCCGCGATTCGGTCGAATGTCCCCGCCTCTGTGGCTAACGACGCGACATCTGCCTCAAGTGCCATTTGCTGACCTTCTCTCTGTTACCGGCGTTTCGGTTTCCCTGTGCTCTCGCCGATCGGCGAGTCCTCCCGACCCAGGCGGCCGGCAAGTCTGTGGTGGACGACTACCAGTCGTCGTCTTCGTCTTCGCTGAGGTCGTGCTCCAGCGGTGCGGGCGCGTTCAATCCGGGTTTGTTGCCACCGCCCTTGCCGCGCTGGCCCATCATTCCCATCGGGCCGCCGCCGCCCATCCCGCCACCGGCGCCCACCGGAGCCAGACCGGCGCCCGCGCCGGCACCGGCTCCCGCGCCGACGGCCACGGGGCTCAAGGTCGGCTGCAGTCCCGATCCGACGAGGTTCGACATCAGCGGTGTACGCGCCGCGGTGCCGCCGGCACCGGGCAGCGACGCGGCGCGCACCAGTCCCGCGCCCGTCGCGGCGCCGTTCCCGCCGATCGCGGGATGGTTGGAAAACGGTGTGGCACCGATCATTCCGATCTGAGCGCCCTTGTCGCCGCCGAGCCCGCTGAACTGACCGAACAACGACGACATCTGCTGCAGCGGCTGCGTGAGCTGCTGGAAGGGCTGGGTGACCCCCTGCATCATCTGCTGTGGCAGCTGGCCGAGTGTCGAGCCGAGCTGCGAGGCCATCTGCATCCCCATCTGCATGCCCTGTTGTGGGGCCTGTTGGAGAAGCTGACCCTGCTCGGCCTGTGAGCGACTGTGGCTGGCGGCCTGATGCAGCGTGCCCTCGACCTTGCCCGCCTTCTGGTTGAGCTCGTCCAGCTTGCCGATGCTGCTCACTTTCGTGAACGTCGCATTGCGGGCCACCGCGCTCGCCACCCCCGGTGCCGCGCCGGCCAGTCCGGTCGCCAACGCCGCCTCGGCACCGCCCGGCAGCACGATGGGCTTCGGCGGCGCCACCGGTTCGAAGGTCGAGTTGAGCATGGTCTCGGTCTCGTAGGCGGTCATCACCGCGGCCGCCTGGTTCCACATCCGTATGTAGTCGGCCTCGTTGACGGCGATCGGAACGGTGTTCACACCAAGGAAATTCGTGGCGTTGAGCACGAAGTTGGTGACGTGGTTCAGTTCGATCTCGGGGAGTTGCGGGGTGCCCGTCGCCGCGGTGGTCCACGCCGACGCCTGCGCCGATGCCTGCGCGGCTCTCTTGTGCGCCTGCAGCGACAGCATGCGTAACCAGAGCACCATCGGCATCGCCGCGGTGATGGCGCGCTCGCTGCCCATCCCCTGCCACATCTGAGCCAGCGCGGACAGGCTGGCCATCAACTCGTCGGCCTGCGTCTCCAGGGAGATCGCAAAGGCTTCCCACCCCGACGCCGCCTGGAGCATCGGCACCGCCCCGGCGCCGGCCTGCAGGCGCGACGTATTGATCTCGGGAGGAAACGCTCCCCAGATCGGTGGGATGGGAATACCGATGGTGGCCATGGCTCAGATGACTCGACTCAGATCAGCGTCGCGCCGTTCGCGGCGTCGACGGCCTGATAGACGCCGGCGACCTCGATGACGGCAGCGCCGGCACGCGCGATCTCCTCCTGCGCCAGCGCGTTGATGCCGAGGGTCTGCACCCCTTCGGCAGCGAACGTCAACGCCGCCGCGGCCGAGACCTCGTCGGCACCGGCCGGCGCGAGCGCACTGACGGCGGCGGTGGCCGCGGTGCCCGTCGCCAGCCCCCGCGCCCCATTTGCTGTGACCTGCCCGCCGACTCCGATGGCGGCCGGGTTATGACTCAGTGGTTGCATTTGCTGTTACCTCGTTCGTCTAAACACATGGATGTATTTAGTTGTCGGATATCGGCGGCGATACCCAGCGGGGATGCTATTTGACTCCCGCGGCAAAATTTCCCAACCGGATACTTCTCCATTTGCTGGAAAAGCACTTCCCAATATTAACCGCCGTCAGAGGGTGCTCGGAACACTTATTCCTCCGGTGGATCGACGTAGGCGGCCTGGATCACCTCCTTGGCGTCCGGGGTGACGTAAAACGCCTGGCCAGGCGGCCTTTTCTTGACGATGATCTCGCGTGACGGGAATTCCTGCTTCTCGCCGGACAGGAACATCGTCGGCGTCCCGGCGCCGTACGCGGTGCCGACGAACTTGTCCATCGTCGCCCGGCTCGCCTGGCTCATCTGACACGTCACGACCAGGTGCAGACCGATGTCGGCCGCGGCGGGCAGCAACGGCGCCAACGGGGCCATCGGCGACAGCATCCCGCCGGCCGCGGTGATCATGTGCCAGTCGTCGACCAACAGCACGACGTCCGGTCCGGACCACCACGACCGCTGCCGCAGCTGCGACGGGGTGAGGTCGGTCGGCGGGAGCCGTTTGACGAGATTCGTCACGAGCGCCTTGACCGACTCCTCGAGCACGCTGTGGTTGCGGTTGATCCCGCCGGCGGGCAGCAGATGGGTCTCCGGGACCGCCTCCAACAGGCCGGAGCGGTAGTCGGCCACCATGAACCGCACCTGCTGCGGGCTGTTGCGGGCACAGATGGCCCGCGCGATCGCATGCGCGATCGTCGTCTTACCGGATTTGGCCGCACCGAAGATCAGGTGGTGCGGCGTGGTGTGCATGTGGTTGTGCGCCACCGTGAGATCCGACTCGCGCACACCGACGGGGATCGTCCAGCGGGTGCGGTAATCCGCCTCGGGGCCGGGCGGTTCGGGGTCCAGCTCGTTGAGGTAGATCCGGCTGGGCAGCACCCGCACGCGCGGGGCTTCGTCGGTGTGACGCGCGGCGATCTCCTTGACGGCGGCCGACATCGCCGGCACCAGTCCCTCGGCGCTGTGCACCCCGTCGAGGCGGGGCACCCCGATCATCAGATGGTGCTTCTCGGTCGACACCGCCCGGCCGGGTCGGTTGACCGGGATCTCGCGGGTGATGCGGTCGATCTGGGTCTCGTTGACGTCGCCCAACCGGAACTCGATCTTGGTTCCCAGGTAGTCACGCACCCGGGCCCGCAACTCCGTCCACCGCGGGGTGGAGATCATCGTGTGCACGCCGTAGGCCAGTCCCTGCCCGGCAATGTCCTGCACGGTGGCCTCGAGGTCGGTGAACTCGGCGGCGAACGCGGGCCAGCCGTCGATGACCAGGAACACGTCGCCGAACGGATCTGCCGACGCCGGGTGCTCGGGGTCTTCCCGCAGCTGCCGGTAGTCCGCCATGGACCCGACCCGGTACTGCTTGAAGGTCTGCTCCCGTTGCCGCAGCACGGTTTTCACCTCGGCGACCACACGGTTGACCCGGTCCGGCTCGGCACGGGTGGCCACCCCACCGACATGCGGCAGATCCTCGATGTACATCAACCCGCCGCCGCCCATGTCGACGCAGTAGAACTGGATCTGGCGCGGGGTGTGGGACGCCGCCGCCGACAGGATGAACGTCTGCAGCAGCGTGGATTTACCGGTCTGCGGGGCGCCGCCGATCGCGATGTTGCCCGCCGCGGTGGTGACGTCGATGCCCCATACCTCCTGGCGGTGCCGGCGCGGTTCGTCCATGATGCCGAGCCCGATGCGCAGCGGACGTCGCTCGTAGTCGCGGGCGATCAGTTCGTTGACCGGCGTGGGGTCGGCCAGCGGCGGCAGCCACATGCGGTAGGCGTGGTTCTCGCCGGTGGTCAGCTGCTCCAGCACGACCTCGCGGAGCACCTTCTGTCCGGATTCGACCGTCATCAGCCCACCCTCGCATCCAGGATCGGCGCGGTCGTGAAGCGATGGATACGGATACTCTTGTCCGCGTGCGCTTTCGGCGCCTCGTCATCGCCGGCACTGACGACGGTCGGCACATAGGGGTTGCCGGTGTAGACGCTCTGGAATTTCACCGGGTCCTCCATGCCGATCCGCAGGAATCCGACACCGCTTTCCTTGTTGGTGATGTACTGCGCCTCCGGCGTGCCGATCACCGCCTTGGACTCGGCAGAGCTGGTGGTGCGCAGCGCGATCCGGTAGGTGAGGTTCGGTTCGAGCTTGTCGATGCGGGTGCCGCCGGTGTTCAGCGACTGCGTCGCCAGCAGCAGATGCACGCGCAGCGACCGGCCGACGCGGCAGATCCTGTCGAACAGCTGGATGAAGTCGGGGTGGTTCTGCAGCAGCTCGGCGAACTCGTCGACCACCACGAAAAGGGTGGGCAGGGGCGCAAGGTCGGCGCCACGCTCGCGGTGCTTCTCGTACTCGGCCACGCCGGACAGCGCACCGGCCGCACCGACCTGCATACCGGCTTGGCGCAGGATGGACTGCCTGCGGTCCAGTTCACCGGTGAGCACCTCACCCATGCGGCTGACCAGTTCGGCCTCTTCCTCCATGTTGGTGACCACCGCCGCGGTGTGCGGCAGCTTCTCCATGCCCAGAAACGTCGATCCGCCTTTGAAGTCGGTCAGCAGCAGGTTGATCTGGTCGGGGTGGTGGGTGGCGGCCAGCGACAGGATCAGCGTGCGCAGGAACTCCGACTTCCCGGAACCGGTGGTGCCGATGAGCATTCCGTGCGGGCCGGCGCCGAACTCCGCACCCTCCTTGATGTCCAGGTACATCACGTCGCCGGTCTTGAGCTCGTGGCCGAACGGGATCCGCAGCCGGTCCCGGTCGGTGTCGGTGAACATCCGCCAGCGCGCCGGCGTCACCTCCTCGACCGACTGCGCGCCGACGATCTCGTGCCATTCGGTCGCGACCTTCTTCTGCACCCGGGTGCCCTTGTCGATGATCGTCCCGGTGATCGACCAGCCGGCGAGCTTGCGGGCCACCCGTTCGGCCTGCCGCGGGGTCATCCCGTCGACCTGGCTGGCCACCTGACGGAACGACGCGCCGGGCAGCTTGTCGTCGGCGGTGCCGTCCTCGTCGACGCGGATCCGGTACGCCGAGCGGTGGTTGCCGAGCGTGATGACGGTGACGCCGGACCGGCCGTCCATCGGGAAACCGGCTCTGCCGCCGGTCAGGTCGATGACGACGACGTACGGTCCGTTCGGTGTCGCGTCCGCCGTGTGCGGTCCCCGCGCGGCCAGGTCGCTCAGGGCGTCGGGCCGGGTGAAGACCATGCGGGTGGGGCCCGCGGCGTCGGTGTCGGACTGGTGCTGCAGGTGTGGCAGCCATTTCAGCCACGCCCACGCCGGGTCTTCGGGGTTGTCGGTGAGCACCCGCATCTGCAGCATGTCCGGCGGATGGAACACCGCCAGGTGGCAGATCATCGCGGCGAGCAGCCGGGCTGCGCCGCCGGGATCACCGCCGACCGCGATCGTCGGGAAGGTCTTGAGCTGCACCAGCTTCGGACAGTCGTGGATCAGACCGTGGGTGCGCAGGAACTTGGTCACCCACATGTGGCTGACCGGCTCGAGATGGGGTTGCGGGGCACCGGCGGGGCCGGCGAGTTCGGCACCGACCGCCGGCTTCAGCAGCCTGTCGACGGCCGGTTCGGAGCCGAGCCCGATCCTGGTGGCCGCGTAGAAGTCGTGGTTGGCCGGTCGGGACCACTGCCGATGCGTGCCGATGATCGACAACAGATCGTCGGGATGCGGTCCGTGGTAGTTGAAGAACGTCACCTGCGCGGACGCCGACGACGTCACCCTGGTGCGCAGACCCGCCAGATAACGCAGATACTCCTTGCGGTCGGCGTTGATCTCGGGCACCTTCTTGCCGCCGCTGCCGCCGCCGGCCATCAGGCCGACCGTGCCCATGACCACCATCAGCGGCATCATCAGCATGTACGGCGAGAAGCTGCGCAGGCCACCAAAGATCAGGATGGCGATCATGCCGAGCATGCAACCGCCGATCACCCACGGCAGCGCCTTCTGCATGCCCGACGGCGGGATGTCGATGCCCAGGTCCTCGGGCGGGGTCACGTTGATCTCGCCGGGGGTCAGCCTCGGCCCCCGTTTGATGATCGGCGTGAACTTGCGTGTCGTCATCCTCCGCCTCCGTTGCTCGCGCCCATGACGGCGGCGTCCTCGCCGGCCCTGCGGGGATTCGGGTTCGGCGGCAGCGTGTCGTGTTCCACCAGCGCCGCCTCCTGCGAGAGCACCGGCCCGTCGATCAGCAGGCTGACGACCTGCCACGGTGCGGTGCGCGGAGCCGACAAGCCCAGCCTGGCCGCGGTCTCCTCGTCGGGCAGGCCGTAGCGCACCCCCTGCGGGTCGATGTAGTACAGGTTTTCGCCGTACCGCGGGTCCGGTGACTGCAGCCGGATGTACTGTCCGCCGTCGATGTACACCGTCGCATCCCCGGTGATCTGATCGATGCCGGTCGACAGCGCCGTCGCGGGCAGCGGCAGGCGCCGGCCGGCGATGACCGTCATCTTCGGCGCCTGGTCCCCGGCGACCCGCTGCCAGGACCAGCACAACGTCGGAACGTCGTGGCGCAGCAGCATTTCCATCGGGACATCCGGCAGCGGCGAATGGTAGACCTGTTCGGGAACCCGCGCCACCGCACTGGATTCCATGGACGGCGGTTCGATCAGGCCGTACGAGTTGGTGGCGCGCAGTGCCGCGGCGGTGGTGTTGTTGACCTTGGCCACACCGTTGGGCAGCACCACGTAATGCTGTTCGTCGGAGTCGGTGACGGTCATGAACACCGAACCGACCACCAGCTCCGGAGGGAGGCCCACCGAGTTGGGAGCGCCGCCGGCCGGGATGTCGGGCAACCGCCATGGCCCGGCGTTGGGCAGGGCGTTGAAAAGCCCCTCCGAGATCGGGGTCGACCGCGCGGTCACCGGGATACCCACCGCAGAGGTCACCGCCCGGTCCGCCAGGTCGATGAGGTGCCGCCCGGCCTGGGTGACGAGCCAGTCCTGGTCCTTGAAGGAGACCAGCATGCCCTGCTCCGGGCGCATCGCGCCGACGGACGCATCCAGTGACAGCGGGGTGATCAGCACGGAGGGTTCCACGGCCGGGGCCACGCTGTCCGGTTTGATCACGGTGTCGCACAGCGACCACTGCGAGTCCGCCGACGACGCGACCGGCGTGGCGTACGGTGCGCCGGGGATGCCGACCGGTTGCCCCTTCGGCATCCTGTCCAGCTCCTCCGACTTGACCGCCACCGGGGTCTTTCCCTCACCGAGGATCAGGCGCGCCGAGGTCAGGTTGTAGACGGGGCGCAGCTGGGTGCTGTCGGGCAGCACGATGTAGAGCTGATTGGTGGTGCGGTCCACCAGAAGTGTGTCGCCGCCGCGCTTTCCGAGGGGTTTGAAGTATGCGAGCAGCACCGCGCCGAGGCAGATCAGCACCGCGATGATGATGCCGGCCGACACCGCGCGGCTGTAGAACTGCAACGGATCGTCGAACATCCGCGTGTCGCGCCGCACGATCGCGTGCTCGACGCGGCGCAGCAGGAAACGCCAACCGCTGACCTGCACCTTGGTGGTGAGCCGGAATCCCGCCATGCCTACTCGCTCAGGTTCATTCGTGAGTGCACGGACGCGATCGCGGCGGCCATGTCCTCACCGTTGATCTCGCTGAGCTGTTCGACGTCGAGGGCGTCGAAGTCCAGCGACCGGGCCAGGCGCATGTCGCGGGTCTGCTCGCCCGCCTCGACCAGCTGGCGGGCGTAACGTCCGTTGCCGGCCACGTCGAGAGCGGGCTTGCCGTTCGACGTGCTCCGGCTCAGCAGCGTCGCCGCTTCCAGCACCTGTTTGGCGGCCTCGTCACTCAGGCTCGAATCATTGGCGGCGGCAATCACCCTGGCGATGTCGACGATCTCCTCGGGCGAGTAGGAGTCGAACTCGATCCTGGTGGAGAACCGCGACCGCAGGCCGTCGTTGACCTCCAGCAACCGGTCGATGTCGATGCTGTACCCGGCGATGATCACGACCAGGCGATCGCGGTCGTTCTCCATCCGGGCCAGCAGGGTGTCGAGCGCTTCGGTGCCGAACGGGTCGGCGCGGCCGTCGCGCTCCTGCACCAGCGTGTAGGCCTCGTCGATGAACAGCACCCCGCCCATCGCGCGGTCGATGGTGCGGGCGGTCTTCACCGCGGACTGGCCCTCGTACTCGGCGACGAAATCCTTGCGGGAGGTCTCGACGAGTTTCGGCTCGGCGATCACCCCGAGCCCGGCCAGGATGTTGGCCACCACGCGCGCGATCGTCGTCTTCCCGGTTCCCGGCGGTCCGGTGAAGATCATGTGTTTGGACGCCTGGGCCACCTTCATTCCGCGGGCGGCACGGACTTTCGCCATCTGCGTGGCCGCGCGGTAGCGCTCGATCTGCTCCTTGACCCGGGTCAGGCCGATCTGGCGGTCGAGTTCGGCCTGAGCGTCGGCGAGCAGCGCCTCCCGCCCGGAGTTGTCGGCCTCCACGGTGGCCGGGTCCCACGGATCCCGACGGGCAGCGATCTGCTCGGCGGTGGTGGTCTGCAACCGGTACGCCGGATCCCGCAGCGCGGCGGCCACTTCGGCGGACGGGTGCGACGCCTGCAACCACTCGAGCAGGCGCACGGCGGCCTCCTCGTTGCCGAGCGCACGGTAGGCCATCGCCGAGTACCACGCGATGGCCTTGTTGCACGCCTGCCCGGCCGGGGACGAATTGGCCTCCACCAGACGGCGTTCGGCTTCGGTGAACAGACCGAGGTTCGCCGCGGCCACGCCGTGGGCCACCAGCGCCGCTCCGGCCAGGAACTTGTCCGGCCATGCGCCACCGGCGTTGCGGACCTCGTCGATCACGTCGGTCCAGCGCGCAGCGGCACCGTAGATGACCGCCTTGACCCAGGCCACCAGGTGCTCGGCGCCCGCGGCGGGCGCATTGTCGAGCGCCTCGATCGCGTCGGCGTAGTTGCCGACGGACGCCTCGCTGACGGCGAAGCCCAGCGTGATCGCCAGCGGCGAGTTCACCGGATAGGTGATGTCGCCGTACATCCCACCGATCGGGACGCGGGCTCCGAGGCTGTTCATCGACAGCTCGGCGGTGCCGGCGAGCTGTCCGAAGTTGTTGCGGGAGTACCACGCCCGGAACATCGTCACGCGGTCGGTGTCCCCGCACCTGATCCGGCCGACCCATGCGTCGCAGGCGGCCTCGTCGGCGGTGGTGATCTCGGTGAACAGCTCCAGCGATCGTGCCTGCGACGTGGGCAGCAGGCCGACCGCGGTACCGAAGATTCCGGCCAGATGTTCGGTCATTCCTCACCTGCGTAGCGGGTCGTGAACAGTTCGGCGCGAGCCGCCTGGGCCTGTTCCGGGGTGGGCAGATCGAGATCGCGGGTGAGGAAGTCGCGGGTGGCCGCGTTGTCGTGGCCGTGCTCTCTCATCCCGTCCAACATGAACGTGTACTGGGCGGACCTGGCGTCCTGGGTGGCCAGCCCGGCGATGACGACGATCTCCTCGGCGAGCACCGCTTCGGGGAGTTCCGCCGCCTTCGGCGACAGGTCGACCTGGTGCACGCGGCCGTCCATGAAGCTGGTCACGGTCACCGTGCCCGGTGGGTTGGTCACGGTGAACGTCGCCATCGGGTCGACGCCGTCGGGATCGACGTCGAAGCCGGGGGGCGGCGAATTGTCCGCGGCAGCAGCATTTTCCGTCGCATAATCGCCGAGAATCACGCCGAGGTCGGTCCCGTCCTCCTCACCGGGGACGCTGAAGTCCAGCGCCGCCAGGTCGTCGTGGTCCCCGCCGTCGTGAGAATCCGACGCGCCGAAACCGGGCGCGCCGGGGGTACCGGGCGGAGGGTTGGCCACCGTGTCTTCGCCTTTCTCAGTCGGAGTACGCGTTGTCGAGGACGTCCTGGTGGTCGAACCAGGCCTTGGACGGGAGAAACTCCATCAGGCCGTCGAGGGCCCGCTGCAGGTTCTCCTGGGTGCCGGGCAGAAAGCTGCCGTACAGCTCGCCACCGACCTGCCTGGGTATCGAGACGATCCTGCCGTGGCTCGAATCGAGGACGCCGGCGCCGACGCCCGCCTGGGTGGACGTTCCGCCGGGGTGCCGCTCGTTGGCGGTGATCTCGACCCAGCTGTCCGGGTTCGCCGTCGCCTCGGCGTAGATCTTCGCCGACAGCGGCGGTTGACCGTACCTGCCGATCTGCTCGGCCGTGCGGGCCTCGGCCAGCTTGGCCGCGATACCGGTCAACGGCTCGACGTTCGCCGGCTCCGCATCGCCGATCACCACGCTCACCATCGCGGCCAGGCCGATCTGCGGCGCTACGCGTTGCAGTACGAGCATGTCCTCATCGCGTGCGGCGACGACATGACGCTCCCCCTTGCGGCACACCACGAAGCGGACCATCTTGCCACCGAGATCCCGGCGCCACCACCGACAGTCGAGCGTGCGGTCGGGACGACTCAGCGCGTCGACCATCGCCGCCACCTCGGGATGCGGATCGCCGTAGGCGGTCAGGATGCCCTGCGCGGTCAGGTCCCGGGTCACCTGGTCCCAGACGATCTTGCGTTGGTCCTCGTACGGGATGTTGGGCCGGATCCCCAGCGACAACGGGAAGTCGACTAGGTGGAGCAGGTCCGCGACGACCAGCATGCCGTCGATCGTCACCTCGGCACCCACCACGTCGTCGAAGTGGGTGGGTTCGCCGTCGCCGAGGAACGGGCTCGCCATCACTGCGACAGCCCGCGCCGACGAACAGCGGCTCTGTGGCCGATCGTGGCGGCGTCAACTTTGCCCGCCACCACGTGACCGCCGAACTTAGCCATGGCCTGGTCCCCTTCCCATCGGCAGCGTACCAGCGGTGCCGCACCCGCCAGGACACTTTTTTGCCCGTGGGCAGCACCACACCACAGCTCCGCCTCCAGGCTCACAGCAAATTCTTATCGGCGTTGAAACTGCTTAATCGCTGCTTTGGCTAACTTGATTGTGCTGGCACGGACCGCTGCCCGGGGGCGATGGCCCCGCTGTGACACCGCTGTGTGGACGGTGTGGACGGCCCTGTCGGGCGACCGTCCCCCGGCAGTGCTGAGGGTTTGCTGAGTTTTTTGCCCGGTTAGTCTGGTGCGCGACGCTGTAGCGACCGACGAGAGGACGTGTGGTGACCGACCGTGACGACGGTCTGCGGGACGACCAGGCGAACCGCGACGCCATCACCCAGCAGACCCCGGTGGTGCCGCCGCAGGCCCGCCCCGGTGAGTTGTTCCGTCAGCCCACGCCCCCGCTGCCCGCACCGCCACGGCGCGCCGACGGCCGTCCACCACAACGCCCCCAGGGCTGGATCCCGCAGCCGCCCCCGCCGCCGGCCTCCTATGCGCCGCAGTCACCGCCCGACGCACCCTGGACCGAACCGCAGCCGGCGACATTCGCCGAGCGGATCCGTCCCGACGACCTGGTGCCCGTTCGGAAGACCGTTCCGGGAAGCGGGTGGCGCCGCGCGCTCTACCGCGCAAGCTTCGGACTGATCAACCTCGGACCCTCACCGGACGACAGACGCCAGGCCGAGCTGGAAGCTGTCATCCGCGGCCCGTTGTACGGCAATTTCAAGATCGGCGTGATGGGCAAGGGTGGGGTCGGCAAGACCACGGTCTCCGCGGCCATCGGTTCGGTTCTGGCCGAACTGCGCCAGGACGTCCGGGTGGTCGCGGTCGACGCGGACACCGCGTTCGGCAAGCTCGGCAGCCGGGTGGACCCGAGGGCACAGGGGTCGTTCTGGGAGCTCGCGGGCGACCAGCACCTGGACACCTTCGCCGATGTCCGAAACCATCTGGGGTGCAACGCAGCCGGGCTTTTCGTGCTGGCCGGCGAGGCCACCCCGGCCCGCCGGCGCGTACTGGATCCGGCGATCTACCGCGAGGCCACCGCGCGCCTCGACCGTCACTTCACGATCTCGGTCATCGACTGCAGTTCCACGATGGACTCACCTGTGACCCAGGAGGTGCTGCGCGATCTGGACGCGCTGGTGGTGGTGTCCTCACCCTGGGTCGACGGTGCCGCCGCGGCGGGTCAGACCCTTGATTGGCTGGCCGCCCGCGGCATGACGAATCTGCTGCAGCGCACGGTGGTGCTCCTCAACGACTCCGACGGCCACGCCGACAAGCGGACCAGGAAGGTGCTGGCGCACCAGTTCTCGGCACACGGTCAACACGTCATCGAGGTGCCGTTCGACGGGCAGCTCCGCCCCGGCGGCGTGATCGACGGGACGGGCCTGATGTCGTCGGCGACGCGCAGGAAGTTCGTGGAAGTGGTCGCCGCGCTGGCGGGTTTCTTCCCGGCACACCTCATGCGATCTGGCTGACCAGCGCTTCGATCGCGTCGACCTCGACCGCTGACAGGGGCTCGTCCGCCTCGGCCTGCTCGATGGCCTGCTCGGAAACCCCGGCGGCCTGGGCGGTTTCGGCGACGGTGAGGTTCGCACCGCGGCGCGCCGCGTACAGCCGCTGGCCCAGCGTGGCCTGCGGCGCCCGGGCGGCCCGCAGCATGAGGTCGTCATAGAGTCCGCGGACCGTGCTGAGCGCCTTGATCAGTCCGGGGGTCACCCGCCCGATGCGCGCGGCCCGGGACGCCACCCCGTCGAGCTGTCGCAGGTCCGCCAGGATCGCGTTCACCCGTGGGATGAAGTCGCTGTCGTCCTCCGGCGGCAGCGCGGCCACCGTCGCACCGAACGCGTTGACCGCGGTGACGACGGCCTGCGCGATCAGCGACACCTCGTCACCGCCGGCCGGAGGCGGCGCCAGGGCGGCCCCCTGCGCCGACGGAACGCCGGATCGGACCGGTTCGCCCCGGCGTAACCGGGCGATGGTGCCCGGCGGCCACTGCAGGATCTCCTCGAGCCGCGCCCTGGTCCGCTCCCGCGGCCAGCTCCGGCCCTTCTCGAACGCGATCAACGCACCGGCGTTGATGATCCCGTCGGCGGCAAGGCTGCGCTGGCTGATGTTCAGTTCACGCCGGCGCGCGGCGGCCGCGGCGCCCGCTCTGACCATTCCGGGGTCCGGCGCACCGGTCGACTCGTCGACCGGCTCGGCGTTCGTCATCAACCCGGGGTCCCTCAGCTGTGTGGTCGCGGCACGCTCATCGTATGGAGCGAATGTAGTTGCCGCCCGGGCGCCGATGTGCGCCGGGGCATGTCCAAACTACATCACTTCTTCGGTCTTCACCGCATCAATGCTACGGAATTTCCGCAACGCTTCTGTAGCGCCGTTGCGGCGCGAAAGACCTGTTGACGACGTTCTGAAGGCGGCTGCACACCCGTCTCGCATCACCAACCGCTGCGCTAACCGTTGCACTGCTACGGTTTGTCCGCTACGTTGTGCTCCATCGCGGCGAGCCCGCCGCCAGCGCACAGAGGAGCACAGCGATGAACGCCAAATCGTGGGACGAGACGCCGGTCGGCGAGTGCACGAGGGATCCCGAGCGGTGGACCACCACCGCGGACGACGAAGCCAAGGCGATCTGCCGGTCCTGCCCACGGCGGTGGCTGTGCGCTCGCGAAGCCTGCGAGTCGCCCCGCGCGGAGGGCCTGTGGGCCGGGATCTACGTGCCGGAGTCCGGCCGCGGCCGGACCTTCGCGTTACGCCAGCTCAGGTCGCTGGCCGAGCAGAACGGCTATCCCGTCGGGGAGCGCCGCGTCTATTACGCCGAGAGCGCGTGACACCGGGACCGTCCGCCGCCGGTTCCGGGGGGTCGGCGGCGGACGGGCCGCCGGAATACTCCGCGGCCGCCCTCGGTTACATCATGCGACGGTGCCGGGCATGCCCCGGGCCCCATCCAGAACAGTCGCTTCGAGCGACCACTCGCCGAGAGGCGCAGGCGGCACCGTCCCCGCCCACCTGGTTTCTCTTCACCAGGTGTCGATGAACCGGCTCCCCACGGGAGCCGGTTTTTTCGTGCCCGTGTCTGCCGCCGCGAACGTCGCCGCGATGACCGTGCGGGTCTCGGCCGGGTCGATCACGTCGTCGATCTCGAAGAGCATCGCCGCGTTCAGTGCCTTGGCGTTGTCCTGCGCCGCGGCGGTGGCGGCCCGGACCCGCTCCTCGCGCTCCTGTTCGTCGGCGATCGCGTCGAGCTCTTTGCGCATCCCGAGGCGCACCGCACCCTCCAAGCCCATCGGACCCAGATGCGCGCCCGGCCACGCCACCGTCAGCAGTGGCTCGTGCAGGCTGCCGCCGGCCATGGCCTGCGCACCGAGCCCGTAACCGCGCCGCAGGATCACCGCGACCATCGGAACGCGAAGCGCCGCGCCGGCCACCAGCATCCGGGACGCCCGACGCACCAGCGAGTCGGCCTCGGCGTCCGGTCCCACCATGTAGCCCGGGCAGTCGATCAACGAGACGACGGGCAGCCCGAACCCGTCGCACAGTTGCAGGAACCGAGCGGCTTTGTCGGACGCGGCCGCCGTGATGGCACCCGCGGTGAAGCGGGTGTCGTTGGCGATCACCCCGACCGGTTTGCCCTCGATGCGCGCCAGCGCGGTCACCATCTCGCGGGCGAACCGCGGGCGCAGGAACGTCACCGAATCTTCGTCGGCCAGCGTCTCGATGACGGGCGCGACGTCGTAGGCGCGGCGCGCGCGTTCGGGTACCGCGTCGCGCAGCACGGTCTGATCCGCGGCACGCCACGTGGCGGTCGGACCGCAGAAGTAGCCGAGCAGTCTCCTGGTCACCGCGACAGCCTCGGCTTCGTCGTCGACCACGACGTCGACGTTGCCGTTGGGTTCCTGCGTGGTCATCGGCCCGACCGCGTCGGGGTGCACGTCGCCGAGGCCGCCGCCGGCGATCATCGCCGGCCCGCCCATGCCCAGCGACGCATCCCTGGTGGCGACGATCAGATCGGACGCGCCCGCGATGACGGCGTTCCCGGCGAAGCAGCGGCCCTTGACCACCGCGATGCGCGGCACGACACCGGACAGTCTGGCCCACAACGCGAACGCCCGGGTGTCGAGCGCGGACACGACGGGATAGTCGGTGTCGCCGGGCCGGCCGCCGCCGCCCTCGGCGAAGAACACCGTCGGCAGCTGCATGCGTTCGATCAGCTCGAACAACCGGTCCTTCTTGCGATGCCCGAGCGCGCCCTGGGTGCCGGCCAGCACCGTGTAGTCGTAGGACAGCACCGCACAGGCCCTGCCGTCGACGCGGGCGGTGCCCGCCACCAGCCCGTCGGCAGGGGTGCGGACGATCAGGTCCTCGACGTCGCGGCGCATCCGCTGCGGAGCGATCGCGAACCGTCCGTACTCGACGAAGGATCCGGGGTCGACGAGGTCGGCGACGTTCTCCCGGGCGGTGCGGCCGCCGGCGGCGTGCCTGCGGTCGACGGCATCGGGTCGCGCCGCGTCCTCGGTCAACGCGCGGCGACGCCACAACTCGGCCAGGTCGTCGCGGGTCCGGTCCGGTTCAGGCATCGAGTTGCGCGATGGCCGTGGCGATCTCGTCGAGCAACGCGTCGACCTGATCCTCGTCGAAACCACGCCGACCGAACGGCGGCTTGTTGAAGCGCACGTTGCGCACATCCTCGGCGGTCAGATGACCGCGGCCCTCGAGCCTGCGCGCACACAACGCGAGAAAGTCGGTGACCGCCTTCGGGTTGTATCCGCGCTTGCCCCAGGGTGGTTTCTCGAAGGTGATGGTGCGGAGATGGTCGGCCGTCAGGGCGCCGTCGCTCATGGCGTCAGGGTAGTGCCCGAGTTATCCACAAGGGGCCGGGTTGTGCCCTGTGGATTGTCGGCCGCCGGGCATAGCGTGCGGTCATGACGAACTGGATCAGCACAGTCAGCCGCGATCACGTCGAACGCGGCGTCCGCGGCCGCTTCGCGCAAGCCAACCACGGCAAACCGCACCTGCTGCGCAAGATGTCCCGGGGCGACTGGATCGTCTTCTACTCGCCGAAGACGGTGCATCCCGACGGGGAGCCGCTGCAGGCGTTCACCGCGATCGGCCGGGTCGCCGACGACGAGCCCTACCAGGTGGAGATGACGGCAGACGTCCAGCCGTGGCGGCGCAACGTCGACTTCCTCGAGTGCGTCGAGACACCCATCCGGCCGCTGCTCGACGAGCTCGGCTTCATCGAGGACAAGGCCCGCTGGGGATACCGGTTCCGCTTCGGCGTCTTCCGGATCGACGATCACGACCTCGACGTGATCCGCTCCGCGATGCTCGCTCCGGCTTCTACTGTGGAGGCATGAGCAACACCGAACCCGCGCCCGCTGAAGTCGACTGCGTCGCTTCAGGATTCGTAGGGGTCCTGCATCCCCGGGAGGTGCCGCTGGGCGGTCCGCGGGCGATCCGGGTGCGGCGCACGCTGCCGCAGCGCGAGCGTTCGCTGATCGGCGCGTGGTGCTTCGCCGACCATTACGGTCCACACGACGTGCGCTCGGGCACGGGCATGGACGTGCCGCCCCATCCGCACACCGGGCTGCAGACGGTGAGCTGGCTGTTCAGCGGCGAGGTCGAACACCGCGACAGCGCCGGGGTGCACGCGATGGTGCGGCCGGGCGAGCTGAACCTGATGACCGCGGGCGCGGGCATCTGCCACTCCGAGGTGTCGACGGCGTCCACGACGGTGCTGCACGGCGCGCAGCTGTGGGTCGCGCTGCCGGAGTCCGACCGCGACACCGATCGCGACTTCGCCCACTACGCGCCCTCCCCCCGCTCGACAGGCGGGATCACCAGCCGGGTGTTCCTCGGCGAACTCGACGGCGACCGCTCCCCGGTGCACACCTTCACGCCGCTGCTGGGGGCACAGCTCGACCTCGAACCGGGAGTCGACGTCACCCTCGACATTGACGGCGACTTCGAACACGGGATCCTCGTCGACCGGGGCGACGTCGAGGCCTGCGGTTCCACACTCGCCGTGGCCGACCTCGCCTTCCAGGGCGCCGGGCACTCCCGGCTGCACCTGGCCAACCGGGGCGACGAGCCGGCCAGGGTGCTGCTGCTCGGCGGCACACCGTTCACCGAGGAACTGTTGATGTGGTGGAACTTCGTCGGCCGCAGCCACGAGGACATCGTGAGGTACCGCGACCAGTGGCAGCACCACGACGACCGCTTCGGCGCGGTCGACGGCTACCGGGGCGCCGTCACGCGGCTGCCCGCCCCGCCGCTGCCGAACGCGACATTGCGTCCCCGGCCGCACCCGGGGGTATAGGAGTAAGCATGACCACCGACAAGACCGGCGCCCCCACGGAGGTCGCCACCGAGTCAGACCGCTTCAGCATCTCCGTCGACGGCACCAAGGCCGGCTTCACCGAGTACGTCGACCACGGGAACCAGCGCATCTTCCCGCACACCGAGATCGATGACGCGTTCAGCGGACGCGGGCTGGCCACGATCCTCGTGGGCGAAGCGCTCGAGACCACCCGGGCCGAGGGCAAGCGGATCGTCGCCGTGTGTTCGATGGTGGCGGGCTTCATCGACAAGCACCCCGAGTTCAACGACGTGGTCGATCCGGTCACCACGGACATCAAACGCATCCTGTCGTCGCGCTGACGACCGCGGCCGCTATCGTCGCGGCCGTGAGCAGCCGGGCCTTCTTCGTCCCCGACGGGGATGCGTTCCGCCCCACCGACTGGGCCCGCGGCCCCTGGGGCCAGACCATCAGCGGCAACTACGTCGGCGGCCTGCTCGGCCACGTCATCGAACGCGACGCCGGTGACCCCGACCTGCAGCCGGCCCGACTCACTGTCGATCTGTTCCGGCCGGCGGCGATCGCCGAACCGGTGCGGGTCCAGAGCACGGTCGTCCGGGAAGGCCGTCGCCTCAAGCTCGTCGACGCCGCGATGACGCAGTCGGGCACCGTGGTGGCCCGGGCCAACGCACTGTTTCTGCGGCGCGGTGAGCAGCCGCCGGGTGAGCGGTTCACCACCGAGGTCGCCATGCCGCCCGTTCCGAAGTCGGCCCCGGTCCCGGACGACGTCATCACGCTGGTGTGGACGTACGGCAGGGACGGCGACACCCCGAACCTCGGACTCGGGGCGTGGGAGCATGCCGGGCCGAAGTACGTCTGGACCCGCGAGCTGGCTCCGATGGTCGCCGGGATCGAGCTGACCCCGTTCGCGCGCGCGGCGTTGGCCGGGGATATCGCGAGTTCGTTGACGCACTTCGGCGCGGACGGGTTGCCGTTCATCAACGCTGACTACACCCTGACGCTGAGCCGTCTTCCAGAAGGCCCCTACCTGGGCCTCGCCGCGCTGACCCACGACAGCCACGCCGGCGTCGCCACCGGCACCGCCGTCGTCGTCGACGAGGTCGGGCCGCTCGGCACGGCGACGGCCACCGCGCTGGCGAACCCGGGCTTCAGCCCGCCGCGCCGGTTCAGCTGAGGTACTGCGCGGTGCTGCCGGACACCGGCATGCCCTGCATACCGAGCTTGCGGTGATCCCAGCTGCGCATCCGGGTCGGCACGACGCGCACGCAGATCCGGTTGTTCATCATCTGGTCGACGAACGGGCGCATCTCGTCGCTGTACGGCCCGGTGTAGCGCTCCCACACGCTGATGCCCACGCGCAGCGTGGTTTCCGGGTCGTCGAAGATCTCTGCCCGGCCGTCGATCGACACGCCGCGCAGCGTGTCGTAGGACAGCCCATCCTCGATCATCACCGTGACCGTCGGGTCCCGGCGGAGATTGACGGCCTTCTGCGACTTGGCCTTCGTCTCGAACCAGATCTCCCCGTCGAGCACGGCGTACCACATCGCGACCAGGTGCGGCCGCCCGTTCGGCAGCACGGTCGCCATGGTGGCCGTGCGGCTGCGTTCGATGAACTCGGCGATCTCGGCGTCGGTCATCACGATCTTTGCGCGTTCGTTCTTGCCCACGCGTCGATACTGGCAGGTCGCCTGCCGGCCCGGGTGCCCGCCCGACTCGGGCAGACAGGTTTCGAACACACTTGCGAGGGGCATCCGGTAGGTCATGAGCGACAGCACCAACCAGGCACCGCGAGAGAACGCCGAGAAAGACCCCGCACAGTGGGTGACCGGCGACGAACCCATGACGGGTGCGCAGCGCAGTTATCTGCACACGCTCGCTCAGGAAGCCGGCGCCGAGGTCCCCGAGGATGCCAGCAAGGCGCAGGCCTCGGAACTGATCGACGAACTCCAACAGCAGACCGGTCGCGGCGAATAGCGTTGCCCGGCATTCAGTTCAGCGGTCGTGATCCGGCACAACCGCTCAGAGACTGCTGCTGAATCCGGCGATGCCGACGCGGGCAGCCTCCTGCACCGCGGCCAGCCCGTCGACGTCGGACATCACCGCCCGCAACGAGGTCCGCGCCGCCGCGTCGGCGAATGCGTGCACATCCGTGCGGCTCTGACTGCTCGCGTGGAACCGGTACTGGCTTCCCTCGTTCAGGCACAACGCGGTCCGCGCGAACTCCTCCGGGGACACGTCGATGAACTCGCCGGAGGTGACCCCGGCCGCGATGATGCTGCGGAGCAGCGACGACAACTCGGCGTAGTCGCCCTGGAAATCGCCGAACACCTCCGGTTGCTTCTTCGCCGCTTCCTCCAGGTCGTAGAAGTTCAGCGGCGCCGTGCACATCTGCACCACGTCCTGATACAGCACGATGTGCAGCCGCACCGCGGCCGGCTCGTCACGCGGAGCCAACGCCCGCGCCGCCTCCAACGACACCCGGTTCTGGTTCATGATCCCCCGCAGGATCTCGTCCTTGGACCTGAACCAGTAGTACAGCGACGACTGCCCGAGCCCGGCCCGCTCGGCGATCGCGTCCATGCGGGTGGACCCGAACCCTCTGGCGGCGAACAGTTCCGCGGCGGCCTTGAGGATGTCCCCGCGAGGGTCGTCCGCGACGATTCCGCTTCGTCGCGGACGACCCCCCTGCGATGGCGCTCTAGTCATACGGAGATGCTAAAGCCCGGTCAGTCCTCGACGGCGAACAGCGCGTCGTAATCCGCCGGTTCCTCGTTGATGATGCCGTACTCGACGACCGCCGCTCCGTAGTCACGCAATGCCTGACCGTCGTCCTCGGTGGGGAACTTCGGGAAGTTCACCTGGTCGATGATGCCGGCGTCGATACCCATCTCGGCGACGGCCACCTGCCCCACTCGATCGGGGTTCTCCTCGGCGAACGCGTTGACCTCTCGCATCGCGTCCCGGAACGACGCCACCGTCTCCGGGTTGGCCTCGGCGAAGCTCTGTGAGGTCGAGTAGTAACCGCTCACCTGATCCGGGAAAGACTCGGCACCGGGGCCGATGATCTGCTTCCACCCTTTGTTCAGGCCCGGCGTGCGGTGCGGCTCCGACACCCAGATCGCGTCCACGTCGCCCCGCTCCAGCGCCTCGCCCATGTCCGAGAACGGAAGCTGTGTCCACGTCAGGGTCTCATCGTTGAGCCCCTTGTTGTCGAACACACGCCGGATGTGGATCTCGCCGATGTTCTGCAAAGTGTTGACCGCGATGTTCGCGCCCTCCAGATCCTTGGGCTCGTTGATTCCGCTGTCGGGGAGGACGAGCACGCCGTGATCGTCGTCATTGGGATCGGAGTGCGGCGCCCACGCCGGCTGCACCAGCCGCAACGGCAGGCCCTGGTCGATCGCCGCGAGCTGGCTGACGGTGTTGGAGTAGCCGAACTGGTTCTCACCGCTGAGCACCGACGGGATGACGGCCGCACCGCCGTCGGCGAAGTTGACCTGCACGTCCAGGCCGTGCTTCTCGAAGATTCCCTCCTCGATCCCGACGAACAGCGGCGCGCTGAGAATCGCGGGGATCGTGCCGACATTGACCTTGGTCAGCCCGTCCTCGGTGGTCGCGGGTTCGGCACCGCCACCGCCGCCGCCACATGCGGTCAGCACCACGGCGGCCGAGGCGAGGACGCCTCCCCACCGGGCCAGGTGTGAAAGTTGTTTGAACATACCCGTTCTCCGATCAGTTGGGGTCAGATGGTGGCGAGAGCCGCATCGTTGCGGACCATCTCGCGGATTCGGCTGAACACATGGGCGCGCAGATGCGCGAACTCGGGCAGGGACTTGGTCTCGATCTGGTCGCGGCGGTCGGGCAGATCGATGTCGACGATCTCGGCGACACAGCTCGGTGAGCGGGTCACGATCGCCACCCGGTTGCTCAGGTACACCGACTCGTCGACGTCGTGCGTCACGAAAAGTACTGTGGTGCCGGTCTCGTCGCGAACCCGCAGCAACAGATCCTCGAGATCCGCGCGGGTCTGCGCGTCCACCGACGCGAAGGGCTCATCCATGATGAGGACCGCGGGGCGGTACGCGATGGCCCGCGCGATCGCGACCCGCTGCTGCATGCCGCCGGAAAGCTGGAACGGCTTCTTGTGGGCCGCATCGGCCAGCCCGACCTCGTCCAGCGCCTGCTCGACCCGCGCCCGCCGCTCCATCGCGGTGATGTCCTTCTTGATCAGCGGAAGCTCCACGTTCTTGGCCACCGTGATCCACGGGAACAACGAGCGCGCATAGTCCTGGAACACCACCGCGAAGTCGGCCGGCGGGCCGTCGACGCGCCGGCCGTTGAATGTCACCGAACCGCTGGTCGGTCCGTCCAGTCCGGCGATGCACCGCAGCAGCGTCGTCTTCCCGGCGCCGGACGGGCCGACGATGCTGAACAGCTCTCCCTCGGCCACACTGAAGTTCATGTCGGCCACGGCGGTGAATCCGCCGCCTTTGCCGGGATAGGTTTTCTCGAGGCTTGAGACGATGAGCATCGATCACTGCCTTTCACTGTTTCGGGTTCGGTGGAAGTCGGTCGGGAAATGCTGCGGTTCAGCGCGTGTCGGAACGCCGCGGGTCGCACCAACGCAACAACCGCCGTTCGGCCAGGGAGTAGAGGAACGTCATCAGGAACCCGAGGATCCCCAGGATCAGGATTCCCGACCACATCGTCAGCAGCTGGAACGTGGCCTGCGCCTGGGTGATGACGAACCCCAGACCCTCTCGGGCCCCGACCATCTCGCTCGTCACCATGAGAATGAGGCTCAGCGGGATGGCGATCCGCACACCGACGAGGACCCGCGGCAGCACCGCCGGGAGCACCACGTACAGCTGCCGCTGCAGACCGGTGATGTTGAACGCGCGGACCGAGGCGATCATCGTGGTGTCGAGCCGGCGCGCGCCGTCGGCGGTACTGAGCAGCACCGGCCAGACACAGCCCAGCGCGATGAGGAAGATCTTCATCTCCGGGCTCACGCCGAACAGCATCATCGCGAACGGGATGAGCGCCGTGCTGGGAATCGCGCGGGCGAACTCCAGGGTCGGCGACACCATGCGCTCGACGATCGGCAGCTGACCGATCACCAGCCCGACCGCGATCCCGAGGACCACGGCGATACCCAGGCCCGCGCTCAGTGTCGTCAGGCTGGCACGGATGTTGGCCAGCCCCTCCGGCGTCGTCCAGTACTCCCACGCCTCGGTGAGGATCGCCGAGAGCGCCGGAAAGTAGGCGGTGCCGCTGTTGGCGGAGATGACCAACCACGCTGCCAGCGCTCCGACCGCCCCGACGACACCCAGGGCCGTCCGGCCGCGACCGGTGGACGCGGCCACCATCCATGTTGTGGTCATCGGCTCTCCCCCAGCCCCTGCGCCGCCAGCACCTTGCTCTCCAGCCGGCGCATCACCGCGTTCAGCGCGATCCCGGCGAGGCCGCTCAGCGCGATGTAGGCGTACATGCGCGCCGGGTTCCCGGCCGAGCGTGACATCGTGATCTCGTACCCGATGCCGGGCATCTGGATGATGATCTCGGCGGTGACCACGAGGATGAGCGTCGTCGAGGTCGCCAACCGAATCGCGGTGGCCAGGTACGGCAGCATGCTCGGCAGCTGGATCCAACGGATCTTCTGCCAGGTCGTGAGGTGGTAGGAGCGGGCGGTCTCCAGGCCGACCGGATGCGCCGCCCGCACGCCGGCGATCGCCGGCACCAGCACCTGCCAGAACGCCGCGAAAACCGCTAGGAACAGTGCGCTTTCGGAACCGGTGCCGATGGTCAGCACCACCAGCGGGATCAACGCGACCGACGGCACCGGCCGCAGGAACTCGATGACCGGTCTCAGCAGCGCTTCCAGCGGGACGAGCAGGCCGAGGGCGATTCCCGCCGCGGTCCCGAGGACCACGGCGATGCACAACGCCAGCAGCCAGGTGCTCATCGTGTGCCACAGCGCCGACGCCAGCGCCGACCCGGTCAGCTCGGTGACGAACGCCGCCGCGATCTGACTCGCGGGGGGAAAGTAGCCGGCCGGCAGAACGTCGGTCCGGGTGAGGAGCTCCTGCAGACCGATCAGGCCCACGATGAACGCGACGGTCAGGACGCGCCCGTCGAGGGGCAGCGAGGGCAGCCGCCGGTGCCGCGGAAGGGACATCGCGCTGACCGCCGTCATGACTCGAACTCCAGGTACCGGTTGATCTGGAGGTTGCCCTGCCCGGACCGGTACTCCTTGCGGGTGCGTTCGTAGTCGAAGTGCAGCCGCGAGTAGTCGACCATCTTGTTCGCCACCGGGATCCGCTGTTCCTCGAACGCCCGCAACGCCGTTCGCACGTCGCCGTGGACGGTGAGGGACTGTGCCAGCGTCTGGCCGTCGATCAGCGCCTGGTTCGCCCCCTGCGCCATCCCCGGATACATCGGGTGCGCCGCATCGCCGATCAGCGTCACGCGGCCGTCCACCCACCGCGGCAGGTGGTCGCGGAAGTGCCCGATCTCGCGGCCGATGATCGAATCCGGTTCACTGCTCGCGATGATCCGCGGAACCGGGGTGTTGGCCCAGGTGTCGTACACGGCGCGGAACTCGTCGAAGGTGGACAGCCCGCCGATGGAGCCGTACCAGTAGGCGTGGGTGGAATCGATCGGGATCCACCCGAAATGCCCTTCAGTGCCGTACACGTCGGCCTGCACGTCGGTGGGGACTCCGGCCTGGGCGGTCTCGAAGACGCCGCGCCAGCGGACGATCCCCTCGTCGGTGAACTTCGTGTCCTCGCCCAGCATGGCGGTTCGGATCCGCGACCCGATGCCGTCCGCACCGAGCAGCACATCACCCTCGGCGCTTCGACCGTCCTCGAAGTGCACCGTGACCTTGTCGTCGGTCTGGGTGTACCCCACGGCGGTGGTGTCGAACTGGATCTCCCGCGGGTCGAGCGCCGTCGCGAGCATGGCGTTCAACCGTCGCCGGCGCGCCCCGGTGATCGGGGCGCCCAACTGCTCGGGCCAATGGCTCACGTCGATGTCGGAGGTCAGCGTGCCGTCGCTGTCGAGCGCCCACCACCGGTCCATCGCCGCGGCGTAGGAGCGGAACTCCTCGCCCAGCCCGAGCCCGTCGATGACCCGGACCCCGTTGGGCCAGATGTTGAGGCCCACGCCGGCGGTCCGCAGTTCGGTATCGCTCTCGAAGATCTGGACCGTCCAGCCCTTCTGCTTCAGGTGCAGGGCGGACGAGAGTCCGGCGACTCCGCCGCCACAGATCAATGCTGTTGGCACGACTACTCTTCCTTCCGATATGACGGCGCACCGCTCAACCGCTCGAGGGCTTTGATCAAGGCGCTGTGATCCAGCCCGCCGTCTCCGGCGGCCCGCAGCGCCTGCACGAGTTGCGTGATGACGCCGGTGAGCGGCACCGCGATCTGAGCCCGCTCCGCGGCGGCCAGCGCGATCTTCAGGTCCTTGTGGTGCAGATCCAGCCGGAAGCCCGGCGCGAAGTCACGGGACAGCATCTTCGGCGCCTTCACCTCGAGCACCTTGCTGGCCGCCAGCCCACCGCCGAGAACGGTGAGTGCGGCATCCACGTCCACCCCGGTGCGCTGCAGCACCGTCAGCGCCTCGCCGACCAGCGCGATATTGCCAGCGACGAGCATCTGGTTGGCCGCCTTGACGAGTTGTCCGGCACCCACGGGGCCGACATGGACCAGCGTCGCCGCCACCGCGGTGAGCACCGCGGTGGCCCGCTGCACCGCGTCCTCGTCGCCGCCCATCATCACCGCGAGCGTCCCGGCCTTGGCTCCGACGTCCCCTCCGCTGACCGGGGCGTCCACGAACGCGATGTCGCTCTCGGCCAGCCGTGCAGCGATGGCCACCGCGGCATCGGGTGAGATTGTGCTGCAATCGATCACCAGCGAGCCGGGCCGCAAGGCCGAGACCACCCCTGCCGCGCCGAACAGCACCTCTTCGACGTCGGGTGAGTCCGGCAGCATGGTGATGACCACGTCGGCCTTCTCCCCCACCTGTGCGGGGCTCGTGCCGCCCACCGCCCCGCGCGCTTCCAGCGCGTCGACCTTCGCGCGTGACCGGTTGAAGACCACCACCTCGTGGCCGGCGTCGACGAGGTGGCCGGCCATCGGCGCGCCCATCACCCCGAGTCCGATGAATCCGATGTTCAAGGCCATCTGCTCAGTACCCCCGTGACAGGTCGACGACGTTGCGGAACTCCCGGCCCGCGACGAGCCGCTGCAGGTTGTCGACGAACACGTCCACCTGCCGGTCGCCCAGCAACTGGGATGCGTGTGAATCGTGCGGGAACACCGTGGCGCCCGGCGCTTTCCACAACGGGTCGTCGACCGGAAGCGGCTCGGTGACGTGACAGTCGATGAGCGCTCCGGACAGCTGTCCGCTTTCCAGCGCGGCGACGAGGGCGTCGGCGTCGTGGATCGCGCCGCGGGCGACGTTGGCAACCCAGCCACCGGGCTTCATCGCGGCGAACGCCTTGGCATCGATCAGGCCACGCGTGTCCGGGGTCAGCGGTGCGGCGATCACGAGGTAGTCGGATTCGGCCAGCGCCTCGAGCAGCTGTGCGGTGGGCACCGTTTCGTCGAAACCGTCGACCGCCTGCCCGCTGCGGTTGACACCGATCGTCCGGATGCCGAGCACCCGCGCGATGGTCGCCGTCCGCGCGCCGATGTTGCCGGTGCCGAGCACGGTCATGGTGGAACCGGCCAGTTCACGCGCGGGCAGTTCCCTCCACTCCCGCGCCGCCTGGTGATCCCAGCGTTCCCGCAGCATCTTCGCCTGCGCCAGGATGCCCGCGATCACCGTCTCGGCGATGGCGTTGGCCGCGACACCGGACGCGTTCGCCAGCACCACGCCCTCGGGCATGATCCCCACGAGGTGCTCGGCTCCCGCGCTCATCGACTGCAGCAGTTTCAGATTCGGGTTGAACAGCTGCTCGAGCCCCGGCATCTTCAAGATGCCCTGCTCGATCTCGATCTCCTTCTTGGAGCCGCTGGTCTCGACCATGATCGCGTGCGGCGGGCGCTGCGGTGCCTTACCGGCGTTCAGCTCCGAGACCGGGATGTGTTCCAGCCAGACGTCTTCGGCGACGCCGGTGATCCGGCTCCGCTGCTCGGGGGTCAGCCAGATTCCTTCGTCGGGGTCCTCGGCGTTCTGCACCGCCTTGGGCAGACCTGCGACTACGACATTGAGTGACACTCGTCTGGTTCTCCTGCTCTAGTTCTCTGTGTGCTTGTTCACGAGCTCGCGCAGACACGCGTCGACCTCGTCCTGTTCTCGGGGGCGAATCCCCGGTCGCCCTGCGACATGGCCCAGCGGAGAGACCATCGGCCGCACTTCCCCGTTCCTGAGAAAGGCTGCCTCGAGGGTGTTCTCGGCGACGGTGAAGTAGGTGTCGGTCACCGCGGGCATGAGCACCGTGCGCGCCGTGATCCGGCCCAGGCGCTCGGCCAGGGCGTCGAGACTGCCCCCGCCGTCGGCCGCGCGCCACATCCGCAGTGCCGCCATCAGATCCCCGGCGTGCATGGCCCGGTGGTCCTCGCCCCACCGCTCGAGCACGTCGGCGGGGCTGTTGTAGCCGAACTCGCGGTACACCTCCTCGGCGAAGAACTGCTCGCAGTACGCCCACCCGGCGTAGACCCTGCCGAACGTGTCGAGCCGGGCCGCCGTCGCCAGGTCGTGGCCGTCCGTGTTCGGGCAGCCTGCGCTCAGCGTGGCGCTGACCGAGTCGAGGAAGACCTGGTTGATCGGGGAACACCGCGCCGCGGAACACAATGCGAACACCGCGGACGCGCACTCGGGGTACCGGGCGGCGAAGTCCAGCGACTGCATGCCCCCCAACGACCATCCGGCGACCAGGCGCAGACGCCGCACGCCCAGGCCGTCGAGGACGAGTTTGGCCGCCCGCACACTGTCACCGACGCCCACGTCGGGAAAGCCTGCGCCGCTCGTCGACGGAGACGACGAGACCCCGCCGCCGAAGTGATTGACGATGACCACGAAGTGCTCGCTCGGGTCGATCGGCCGACCCGGTCCGATCCACGGCCGGTAGCTGTCGTCGTCACCGGTGTAGTAGGTGAACAACAGCACGGCGTTGTCCCCGGCGGGCGACAGCGCTCCGTGAGTCCGGAAGCTGACCTGGGCGTCGTCCAGCACCGCACCGGACTCCAGCGAGAACCCGGGCACGCGAAGCTGTTTCCGCTCGCCCTGTCCGATGGTCATCGTCATCACCTGGTCTCCTTTGGGTCGGTCTGCTCAGAAGAACTTGAGGTACCGGTCCCGCTCCCAGTCGGTGACGGCGGTGGTGTAGGAGGCCCACTCGTCGCGCTTGTAGTCGATGAACGACTGCCAGAGCTTTTCCCCGCACACCTGCTTGGTGAACGGATCCGCCTCGAACGCATCCACCGCTTCCTGGAGCGTGCGCGGAAGCAACGCCAGACCGCGCTTCTCGTACTCGGCCGGGTCCACCTCGTAGAGGTTCTCGGTGTGGAAGTGCTCCAGCTCGAGCCCCTCACGCACCCCTTCCAGCCCGGCGGCGAGCAGCAGGGCTGCCGCGAGGTGCGGGTTGGCCGCCGAGTCCACCGCACGGCATTCGACGCGGCCACCGCCGAGCGGGATGCGCAACATGTTGGTGCGGTTGTTGTCGCCGCAACTGGCGAAGATCGGCGCCCACGTCGATCCGGACATGCTGCCCTGCCGCACCAACCGCTTGTAGCTGTTGACCGTCGGGGCGATCACCGCGCAGATCGCCGCGGCGTGCCGGACGATGCCGGCCGCGAAGTGGTAGCCGATGTCGCTCAGGCCGGCCCCCCGCGGATCATCCGCGGAGGCAAAGAGATTCATCCCCTTGTCCAGACCGCCCAGCGACATGTTGAAGTGCGCACCCGAGCCGGTACGGTCGGCGAACGGCTTCGGCATGAAGGAGACGTACGCACCGTGCCTGCGGGCGACCTCGTTGGCCATCATGCGGAAGAACACCACCCGGTCGGCCATCGAGAGTCCGTCGGCATAGGCGAAGTCGATCTCGAACTGACCCTGCGCGTCTTCATGGTCGAACGAGTAGACGTCCCAACCCAGCTCGTTCATGTAGTCGACGAGCTCTTGGAGCCAACCCAGGTTGTCCAACAGCGAAGGGACAGTGTAGCAGGGCTTTTCGAGGTTGTCGCGCTCGCTCAGCGTGTTCGGGCCTGCGGGTCCGTCCTCGAGGACGAAGAACTCCGTCTCGACACCGAGATTGAACTGGTAACCCATCTGCTCGGCGGCCTTCATCTGCCGGCCGAGGACGTTGCGCGTCGACGCCTCGAACGGCTCGCCGGCCACGTAGAGGTCGGACAGGAACAGCGCGACGTCCTTGCGCCACGGCAACACGAATCCCCGGTCCAGGTCGGGGTGTGCGGAGAGTTCCTCGTCGCTGACGTCCTGCGGTAACCCGTCCAGCGCCGCACCGGTGAACAACTCCGAGCCCTGCGACATCTGCACGAAGTGATCGATCGGCACCATCTTTCCCTTGATGTTGCCGTGCAGATCCGTGTAGCCGGCGATGCTGAACCGAACACCGTCTTCTTTCAACTGCTTGGCCATGATCTCGGCTTCAGCCGCATCGCGCGTCATCGGCGACCCCTTCATCCCTAGTTTCGAATTGCTATCGAAACCGTAGGAACGGGATATTTCCCAGACGTGCCGCTTACGTTACGGCGAGGTTTCGGACCGCCGTTGTGGACGGGCCGCCGGAAACGTCCCGTACACGTGGCGCGAGAGAGGCTGGGCTGCAATGGTTTCCACGCTCCGTGCACCCATGCGCCCACATGGCGCCGCTCGGTGGCAGGTTTCGACAGCCCAAGGCGTCCTCGCGAGCCGCCGGGATACTCAGTCCAGGACGGTGAGCACTTCGCCCTCCTCGACCGCGTCCATCGACAAGGTCCGGTAGCCGTACTCGTCGAACAGCACGGTGATGCGGTCCGGTTCGCCGCTGAGCACCACGCCGCGGCCCCACTCGCGGTGCTGCACAGCGGTGTTCAACGGCACCGCCGACTCACCGCTGACCGTGCGTGCGGTCGGGTCGTCGCAGCGGTCGCAGTTGCCGCACGGATCGGGCAGTGACTCACCGAAGTAGGCCAGCAGGTTGCGCCGCCGGCAGTCGGTGGTCTCGGCGTACCCGCGCAGCATCTCGACCCGGGTCCGGTCCACCCGCTCGGCCGCCTCGGCGGTCTCCACCGCGCGCCGCACCGCCGACTCGGTGTCGATGTCGGCGGCGGTGAACCCGCGCCGTCCCGAGGTGATGACCGCCGCCTGCTCGAGCAGGTTCACCGCGTGGGTCAGTGCGCGACCCCGCAGACCGAGTTCCTCCCGCAGATGCTTGAGCCGCTTCGGCTTCGCCGCCGTCAACGCCTCGAAGACCGCGCGCAGACTCTGCTCGTCGGGCGCGCCGGAGGCGAAGAACCGCGCCAGCGACAGATCCTCGGGGCGGTAGAACAGCCGCGCCACCGCGGCCTCGCCGTCCCGCCCGGCACGCCCCACCTGCTGGTAGTAGCTGTCCAGCGAGTCGGGCACCGCGGCGTGCACGACGAACCGCACGTTCGGCTTGTCGATGCCCATCCCGAACGCCGACGTCGCGACCACCACGTCGTAGCTGTCGTCGTGGAAACCCCGGTGCACGTCGTCCTTCTCGGCCGACTTCAGACCCGCGTGGTAGGCGGCGGCCCGGACCCCCTGCTCCCGCAGTCGTGTCGCATAGTCCTCGGTGTCCTTGCGGGTCGCGACGTACACCAGACCCGGCCTGGGCAGCGTGGCCGCGGCGTGCAGCACGGCGTCGCGTTTGGGGTGGTCGTCGAGGTGGGTCTCGGCCTCCAGCCGGATGTTGGGCCGGTCGAACCCCGTCGCCAGCACCACCGGATCGCGCAGCCGCAGGTGCTCGATGATGTCGGCACGCACGATCGGGGACGCCGTCGCCGTCAGCGCCACCACCGGCAGCCGGCCGGCTCCGATGCGGCTGATCGCGTCGGCCAGCCGCAGATAACCGGGGCGGAAGTCGTGGCCCCACGCCGACACGCAGTGCGCCTCGTCGACGGCCACCATGCCGACGCCGAGGTCGCGCAGCCGGGTGAGGACGTCGTCGTTGAGCAGTTGCTCGGGCGCCAGGTACACGTACTTCGCGGCCCGCTCCCCGAGGGCCGCCCAGGACCGTTGGTTCTCTGCGTCGCTCTGGCGCGAGTTCACCGCGACCGCCGCGGGTGCGTCGCCGGCGTGCAACGCGTCGATCTGGTCCTGCTGCAACGAGATCAGCGGCGACACCACGACGGTCGGCCCGTCCAGCAGCACCGCGGGGACCTGGTAGATCGCGGATTTTCCCGCTCCGGTCGGCATCACCGCCAGCACGTCGCGGCCCTCCAGTACGGCCCGCATCGCGTCGCGCTGCTCGCCGCGCAGTTCCGTCCACCCGAAGAGCCGCTCTGCCACGTCGTCCAATTGCGCTGCTCGCTTCACCGGCGGCATGTACCCGGGCCGGGTGCACTCAACCACGCCGGCGCCGGACGTGTCGCGCGCGGTGGGCTGGGTACCCGATCGCGCGTGCAGACGAAGGAACTGACCGTCCTCGACCCCCGCAGCGGCGACGCGGTCACCCGTGTCAGCGTCGCCGTTGCCGCCGAGGGCGATGGTGTGGTTGCCGGACCGGATCGGGTAGCGGCCCGTCATCAGCGCGGACCGGGTCGGTGTGCACTGGGGTTCGACGACGAAGTGGGACAGCTTCAACGACTCGGC
>NZ_LMVQ01000280.1 GCF_001545925.1 Mycobacterium sp. NAZ190054
GTGCGGGGCGAGGTCGAACACCGGGCCCGACCGCACGATCAGGTACACGCCGCGGCGATCGGCCGCGAGCCGAGGAAACCGACCAGCCACAGCGCCATGATGCGACCGCGCAGCTCCTCGGGGGCACGTTCCTGGACGACGGTGCTCAGGCCGGTCATCGCGCAGCCGAAGCCGAGGCCGGCCACCACGAAGCCGCTGTAGGCCAGCCAGGGTTGCACGCCGACGGCCAGAAGCAGGCTGCCGCCGCCCAGCGTCGCCATCCCGATCGACGACACCATGGCCGAGCCGATGCGGCCGCGCAGCAACGCCAGCGCGATCATCCCGACCGCGGCGCCGACCCCGAACAGCGCCGACAACGTCCCGACCATCGACGCGCCGCCACCGAGCGCGTCGGCCATCGACGGGGTCAGCGTGATGGACGGATCGGACACGATGCCGACCGTGGTGACCGCGAGCAGGGCCAGCAGCAGCGGACGGTCACCGAACACGTACCGCACGGCGGCGCGCACCCGGTAGTCGGTGCCGGAACGCCGCTCGGGCGGGGCCGGGAAGCGCACCGCGACGAGGACGAGCGCGAACACGAGGTGCAGGACGGTGCTGACGGCGAACGCCGTCGCCGGTCCGATGTGGGCGGCCAGGTAGGCGCCGGCGGCGGGGCCCAGGATCCGGCCGACCGTCATCGGCATGCTGTTGAGCGCCATCGCGGTGGGCAGCTCGCCGTCGCGGATCAGCGTCGGCACGATCGACTGCATCGCGGGCCCGCCGACGACGAAACCGAAACCGACGAGCGTGGTCCCAAACAGGACCGGGATGGCCGCGGCCATCCCGGTCAATCCCGGCTCGGCGAACATCCAGGCCGCGATCGAACCCGACCCGGCCACGCAGAGCACGCGGCCGAGCAGGATCTGCCGGGCCGGATTGCCGGTGTCGGCCCATTTCCCGCTGGTCGGGCTCAGGATCAACTGCGGCGCGAACTGCACGACGCCGACCAGCCCCACCATCAGGGCCGATCTGGTCGCGTCGTACATCACGATGGCGGCGACGATGCTGTGCGTCCACACCGCGACGACGGCGAAGATCTTGCCCCAGAACAGCGGTCCGAAGACCGGGTCGAACATCAGCCCCCACGCGTTGCGCGCGGGAAGCCGGGAGGCGGCGGTGGCTTCGGCCGTCATCGCAGCGCCGCGTTCTCGAAGCGATCGGTGAGCCGATCGAGGAGGGTGACGAGCGTGTCGACATCGCTGTCCGGCCAGTCCGCGACGGTCCGGGCCATCAGGTCGCGCCGGCGTAGACCCGGCGGGCTTCGCCCTCGGGACCTTGGACCAGCGAGGTCTCCTCCGCGCCGTGGGCCGGGTTGCCCTGGTCGTGCAGTGTGGCGACGACGACCTCCCAGGTCGCGTCGTCGTGCGGTTCAGTCACCGGCATCTCCTTCCGTGCGGAGGGGGATACCCGCGCTCAGGTGCCCTTCACATTCAGCACCTGACGCAGCGTGTGCTCGACCGCGACCAGCTCGGCTGCGTCGAGCATGACCTGGTCGATGTCCTTGTACGCGTCGGGGATCTCGTCGATCCACTGCTCGCCGTGGCGGTACTCGATGCCCGTCATGCGGGCGGCGAGATCGGCGGCGCTGAACCGCCTGCGCGCCTCGGTGCGGGAGAACCGCCGGCCCGCGCCGTGCGGGGCCGAGCACAGGCTCGCGCGGTTGCCCTTGCCGCGCACGATGTAGGAGCGGGTGCCCATGCTGCCCGGGATGATGCCGCGCACGCCTTCGTGGGCGTCGATCGCGCCCTTGCGGGTCAGCCACACCTCACGACCGCCGTGGTTCTCCGGCTGGGTGTAGTTGTGGTGGGCGTTCACCCGCTCGACCTCGATGCCGGCGGCGTCGTCGGCGGACACCCCCATCCAGCGGGCCAGCGCCTGCCGGAAGCGGTCCATCATCTCGGCGCGGTTGTACAGCGCGAACCGCTGCGCCCAGTGCAGATCACGCAGGTAGTCGTCGAACTGCGGCGTGCCCTGGGTCAGGTAGGCCAGATCGACGTGAGGCAGGTCGACGTCCCGGCACTGGTACTGGGCCTGCTTGATGTGGTGCTGGGCGATCTTGTTGCCGACACCGCGCGACCCGGAGTGCAGGAACATCCACACGCGGGACCGCTCGTCGAGGCACAGCTCGATGAAGTGGTTGCCCCCGCCCAGCGAGCCGAGCTGCCGGGGCCACTTCGGCGAGTGCGACAAGTCCACGCCCTCGTCGGCGGCCAGCGCGCGCAGCTCCTCGATGCGCTGCCCGGTGAACGGGTACCGGTCGGTCTCGGCGTTGTAGTTGCCGGGCGACAACGGGATCGCGGTCTCGATGGACCGGCGCAGCACCGACAGGTCGCGGCCCTCCAGGTCGGCGGCCGTGAAGACGGTGCGCGCGGCGATCATGCCGCAGCCGATGTCGACGCCGACCGCCGCGGGGATCACCGCGTCGACGGTCGGGATCACGGTGCCGACCGCCGAGCCCTTGCCGAAGTGGGCGTCGGGCATCAGCGCCACGTGCGGGTGCACGAACGGCATCGACGCGGTCTGCTCGGCCTGCCCGAGGGTCTTGTCATCGACCAGCGACGCGAAGTTCAGCAGCTTGCGCTCGCTGGTCCGCTGTGTGGTCATGCCACCCATTGTCACCGCGCTGTCGACCCCTTTTCAGACTCCGCCGGGCCGCCGTGGGAATTAATCGGACCCTGGTCCGGTTGTCGTGGGCATGCCTGCCATCACAGCCGATACGCTCACTCTCCCCCGGATCGCGGGCCCCGGGCCCGCCGACACCGAACGACCGGTCCGCTCGGTCACCACCGGACCCCGCGGCTACGAGGGCGAGGGCTTCCCCGTCGTCCGGGCGTTCGCCGGCGTGAGCGCTCGCGACCTGGACCCCTTCGTGCACATGGACCAGATGGGCGAGGTCGAATACGAGCCCGGCGAGCCGCGCGGCACCGACTGGCATCCGCACCGCGGCTTCGAGACCGTCACGTACATGATCGACGGACGCTTCGCCCACCAGGACTCCCATGGCGGCGGCGGCCTCATCACCGACGGTGCCACCCAGTGGATGACCGCCGGCTCGGGCATCCTGCACATCGAGACACCGCCGGCCGAACTCGTCGAGAGCGGCGGCCTGTTCCACGGCATCCAGCTGTGGGTGAACCTGCCCAAGAAGGACAAGTTCGCCGACCCGCGATACCAGGCCATCGAGGGCAACCAGGTGACGCTGCTGTCCTCCGACGACGGCGGCGCGCTACTGCGCGTCATCGCCGGCGAGATCGACGGCCAAGGCGGCCCGGGTGCGACGCACACGCCGATCACGCTGGCGCACGCCAGCATCGAGCCCGGCGCCCGGTTGAGCCTGCCCTGGAACCGCGACTTCAACGCGCTCGTGTACGTGTTGTCGGGTCGCGGATCGGTCGGGCCCGTCGCGCATCCGATCCGGCAGGGCCAGCTCGCCGTGCTCGGGCCCGGCGACCGCATCACCGTGACCGCCGACGGCTCCCAGGACTCGCACCGGCCCGCGCTGGAGGTGCTGTTGTTGGGCGGCAAGCCGATTCGTGAACCCGTGTTCCAGTACGGGCCGTTCGTGATGAACTCCAAGTCGGAGCTGATCCAGGCGGTCGAGGACTTCCAGGCCGGCAAGTTCGGCGTGGTCCCGCCGGATGCGTTGATGCCTCACCGCCCGTTGCGCTGAGGCTGGTCGACCCGCTGCGGGTAGAGCAGTTCCAGCTCGCCGAGCGCGGCCGCCGCGGTCAGCAGCGGCAGTGCCGCCGACACCCCCAGGTCGTCGTCGCGCGCCTCCGAACGCAGCGCCAGCACGAAGTCGTCACCGATCGGCGCCCACGGGTCGTCGGGCTCCCGCCCGGCGACCCGCTCGCAGATCGCCTCGGCGTGCTTCTCCACCACCGCACGCACCTTCGGATACGCGCCGAGCGGCGGGGGAGTGGGGATGTCCGCGACGAGGTCGGCCGCCCCACGTAGCCGGATCGCCCGGTTGAAAGACCGCACGATGGGCGCACGGAAGTCCGTCTCGCCGCTGCTCTCCGAAAGATACTGGCGCACAGCGTCATCGATGACGCGGGAGGCGGCCAGGGCGTCGTGGCTCAGCGTCGCGACTTCGTCGGTGCGTTCTTCGAAGGCGCCACGCGTGATGCGCAGGACCGCCGCCCGCAGGTAGTCGGCGAAGATGACGCGGGCCGAATCGATGGCCCGGGTGACCGAGGCGGTCGCCCCCCGGGGCCACATCAGCAGCGAAACCGCCACGCCCACAAGGGCACCCACGACGACGTCCTCGATCCGGATCAGCCCGACCTGCCACCCCGACGGCACGATCAGGTTGAACGAGATCAGCACCATCATCGTGAACGCGGCCTGTGCCGCGGTGAACGACGCGATCTCGGGTACGTAGGCGGACCCGAACACGACCACCGGCATCAGGATCCACAACACCACCGGGTCCACCCCGACCAGGCTGATCAGCGCAGCGCCCAGCAGGAAGCCGATCGCCGTGCCGAACACCGCGCGCCACACCCGGGTTCCGGTGGTCAGTGCGCTGCTGCGCAGCACCGACAGCGCGCCCAACACCACCCAGAAACCGTGTTCGACGGGGAAGACGTGCGTGACCGCCACCGCCAGCGCGAGCCCGAGTCCGGTGCGCAGGCTGTTGCGCACCGCCACCGAACGGTTTTCCAGGAAACCCGACGTGATCTGCGCGGCGGCCGCGGTTTCGGGAAGCAGCCGGTCCGACGCGCCGGTCGGCGATCCGCGCCGCCAACACCACCGCATCACAGCCCAGCACCTGACCCCACACCAACACCAGCTCATCCGGATCATCCACCGAGCCGATATGGAAATCCCGGGCCTTGACGACCTCCCGAGCCC
>NZ_LMVQ01000281.1 GCF_001545925.1 Mycobacterium sp. NAZ190054
ACACTCCCTGAATCTCGGTCCAGCCGTGCTTCGGCTGCGCGGCCACCCACGGTAGGCGGAACAACCTAAGTCAGGCTAATCAATTTTCGCTGGGCTGGTCAGACCGCGACAGACTATTTACCGCGACCCCGGCCGAGCGGTCGGCGGTGCTGGCCAAGCTCGCCACGCTGGCCGACGAGGCCTCCGCCGAGCTGGTCGCCGAGGAGGTCAGCCAGACCGGCAAGCCGGTGCGGCTGGCCACCGAGTTCGACGTCCCCGGCAGTGTCGACAACATCGACTTCTTCGCCGGCGCCGCCCGTCACCTGGAGGGCAAGGCGTCCGGGGAGTACTCGGGTGACCACACCTCGTCGATCCGGCGCGAGGCCGTCGGCGTGGTCGCCACCATCACCCCGTGGAACTATCCGCTGCAGATGGCGGTGTGGAAGGTGCTGCCCGCGCTGGCCGCCGGCTGCTCGGTGGTGATCAAGCCCGCCGAGATCACGCCGTTGACCACCTTGACGCTGGCCCGGCTGGCCGCTGAGGCCGGCCTGCCGCCGGGGGTGTTCAACGTGGTCACCGGGTCCGGCGCCGACGTCGGCACCGCGCTGGCCGGGCACGCCGACGTCGACATGGTCACGTTCACCGGCTCGACGCCGGTGGGCCGCAAGGTGATGCTCGCCGCCGCCGCGCACGGCCACCGCACCCAGCTCGAGCTCGGCGGCAAGGCGCCGTTCGTGGTGTTCGACGACGCCGACCTGGACGCGGCGATCCAGGGTGCGGTCGCCGGGGCGCTGATCAACACCGGCCAGGACTGCACGGCCGCGACGCGCGCGATCGTCGCGCAGCCGCTTTATGACGACTTCGTCGCCGGGGTGGCCGAGGTGATGGGCAAGGTCGTCGTCGGCGACCCGCACGACCCCGACACCGATCTGGGGCCGCTGATCTCGCCGGCGCACCGGGCCAAGGTGGCGGGCATGGTCGAGCGGGCGCCGGCCGACGGCGCGCGCATCGTGACCGGCGGCGTGGCGCCGGACGGCCCGGGGTCGTTCTACCGGCCGACGTTGATCGCCGATGTGTCGGAGTCGTCGGAGGTGTGGCGCGACGAGATCTTCGGTCCGGTGCTGGCGGTGCGGTCGTTCACCGACGACGACGACGCGCTGCGGCAGGCCAACGACACCGCGTACGGGCTGGCGGCGTCGGCGTGGACGCGGGATGTGTACCGCGCCCAGCGCGCGTCGCGCGAGATCCACGCCGGCTGCGTGTGGATCAACGACCACATCCCGATCATCTCGGAGATGCCGCACGGCGGGTTCGGCGCGTCGGGGTTCGGCAAGGACATGAGCCAGTACTCGCTCGAGGAGTACCTGTCGATCAAGCACGTGATGAGCGACATCACCGGCGTGGCCGACAAGGCTTGGCACCGCACGGTTTTCGCCAAGCGCTAGATGTACCCGGCCGATCAGAGCGTGATCGGTGCCGGGGTCGGCAGTGGCGGGGCGGTCTCGCTGTAGGTGTCCACGGGGGTCACGGTCACCAGGCCGGTGTCGGAGATCGTGAGGGTGAACACCGACCAGTAGCGACCGGTCGCCTCGTCAGAGATGGTGAAGACGGTGTTGACCCCGCTGACCGAATCGCGCACGGTCACCGATGCTTCGGACGCGTTCAATTCATCGTCGCTGCTGAAGCGGTGGACGTAGAACAGGTACTCGCCGGGTGTGCGGGTGTAGATCGTGGTCAGTTCTGGTCCGAACCCATTGGTGTCGTCGGCGGCGAGGGTGGCGACGAAGGTGCCGTCGGCCTGCCGGAGGTTCCTGTTGCCGTAGTAGACGTGGAACTGCCCGCCGCTTGTGCCGGGGCCCACGAGATGTGAGTCGAGGTCTCTCGGCGCTGCGCCCCAACGCATTTCGATGGTGATGTTGTCGATGTTCGGGGTGACGGCGACGGTGAAGGTCTGGCTGACGGCGCCGCCGTTGCCGTCGCTGACCGTCACGGTGAAGGTGTCGGTGGCGGGTCCGCCCTGTCCGGCGGCGGCCCGGGCTGCGGCGGTGGGGGTGTAGATGAACGCGCCGTCGACGATGCTGACGGCGCCGCGGGTCGGCGCGGTCACCTCGTAGGTCAGCGGATCGCCGTCGACATCTTCTGCGTTGAGGCCTGCGGTGACCACGCCGGTGACCGAGTCGGTGGTGGGCCTGTCCGGCTTCATCGTCGGATCGTCGTTGACCGCGCCGACGGTGATGGTCACGGTGGTGCTCGGCGCGTGCCCGCCACGGAACAGCAGGCTCACCAGACCATGGACGTGCCACGCGGCGGCTTCGTCGGACACCCGGTAGGTGAACGTGTCGGTGCCGTTGAAGTCGGCGTTCGGTGTGTAGGTGAAGGTGCCGTCAGGGTTGAGGACGACGGTGCCGTTGGCCGGCTGGGTGTAGTCCTTGATCGTCAGCAGGTCGTCGTTCGGATCGGTGTCGTTGTCCAGCACATCGATCGTGGTGGGGACGTCCTCACTGGTGCTTGCGCTGTCGGCGACGGCGTAGGGCGCACTGTTGAAGAACGTGCGCTGGATCTCGCGATGGACGAAAGCCAGGACGCCCCAGAGGATGGGCGGATCGGCAGGCGTACCGGGGGCGGGCGTGAACAGCATGTCGAGGGCGTCGAAAGCGATGTTGATCAGTGCGAACGGTGCGCCGAGGATCGCCCCGATCGGCGTGACCGGCTGGCGGACGAGCGGTGCGGGAGCAGGAGTTCCGTCGGCATCGGGGGTGGGTTCGGCTATCGGTGGCTCTTGTGAAGGATCTTCTGGGGCAACAGGATCCGTGATGGGCTCGTCGCCCTCGTCAGCGCTTGCGTCGTCGGCCAGGTCGGGTTCTTCGACCGGGTCGGGTTCTTCGACGGGTTCCGGGGTTGGCGCCGTACCGTCCGTCTCTGCCGGCTCGTCGTCTTCGGGTTCCTCTTCGGTGACCTGCTCAGGTTCGGGTTCCAGGTCCTCGACGGCCTCGCGGTCTGCGTCCTCGTCGACGTTCTCTACGTCCTCGTCGACGTCCTCAGCGGCCTCCTCGAGTTCCTCGTCGACGTCCTCGACGTCCTCGACGTCCTCGTCGTCCTCGTCGGCGGCTTCCTCATCGGTGGTCCCGTCGTCCTCGTCGGCCTCGGCAGGTGATTCGGTGGTCGGAGACTCCGAGGACGAGTCCGCAGAACTCGGCGTCTCGTTCGTCGAGGTGTCCGCTCCCGCCGGGCTCGCTATCGCAGTGCCGATCCCCAGCAGGACGGCCATCGCACCCACCCGCCCGATGTACTTCGCGTAACCCACGGCACTGTCCCCTTCGACGATCCAGACCTGACTGGCGCAGCTGATGGTAGACGCTGGCATCTGAATTTGCTACAGGAAGCAAAACGCACCTTATCGCTGGCGTCTACACCACGTTCAGGAAAGTAACATGCCGGGATAATTGACGTTTCTGACTGGTAATTAGCCTTCAGATAGCAAATCAAATGGACAAGATCAGCCGTTGGTTTGCCATAGAGCGACTGTCGCGGTCGCGACCATGCCAGGTTGCCCGCAGCGGGCCTACGGGACGACCCGCTCTAGACTTCTGCCATGACCGCGAGCACGCGCGTCGGCGAGTTCGAGCAGTTGCGGCCGCACCTGCTGTCGGTGGCCTACCGGCTCACCGGCACGGTGGCCGACGCCGAGGACATCGTGCAGGACGCCTGGCTGCGCTGGGACACCCACCGCGCCACCGCGGTCGACGACCTCAAGGCGTGGCTGACCACGGTGGTGAGTCGCCTGGCGCTGGACCGGCTGCGGTCGGCCGCGCACCGGCGCGAGACCTACATCGGCGAGTGGCTGCCCGAGCCGGTGGTCACCGGCCTCGACGGTGACGACCCGCTGGCCGCGGTGGTGGCGGGTGAGGACGCCCGGTTCGCGGCGATGGTGGTGCTGGAGAACCTGACGCCGGATCAGCGGGTCGCGTTCGTGCTGCACGACGGTTTCGCGGTGCCGTTCCCGGAAATCGCCGAGGTCCTCGGCTCGTCGCCGGAATCGGCGCGCCAGCTTGCGTCACGCGCTCGGCGTGCGGTGTCGGCCGCTCCGCCCCCGGCGGCCGAGCATACCGAGGTGGTCGGAAAACTGTTGGAAGCCATGGCCTCCGGTGATCTGGGGCAGGTGGTGGCGCTGCTGCACCCTGAGGTCACGTTCACCGGCGACTCGAACCGCAGGGCGCCCACCGCTGCGCGCGTCATCCACGGCAGCGACAAGGTGGCACGCTTCCTGCTCGGCCTCACGCACCGCTACGGGGCGCAGCGGCTGTTCGACAGCGGGACGCTCGGACTGGTCAACGGCGAACTGGGTCTGTACTCGTCCGGGGCGGAGGCCACCGACGACGCGCCCGCGCTCGCGCCGCGCATCCAGGCCCTGACGGTGCGGGACGGGCGCGTGGTGGCGATCTACGACATCGCCAACCCCGACAAGTTCACCGGCTCACCGCTGCGCTGAGCGCGTCACGCGAACTGCGGGATCACGTAGTCGGCGAACGTCCGCAACGACTCGGGGTCCGCGGGCCGGTCGTGACACACCACCACCCGCTGCGCGCCGGTCTCGACAAGGAAGTCCCCGAGCTCGTCGACCACCTTGCCGACCGACCCGGCGATCGCGGCCACCGCGTGCAGATGGTCCGCGGAGGCCCCGGAGATCTCGCGGTAACGCCGCTCCAGAGCCACCCGCTCCGGCCCCGACACCGACGAATGGTGGTGCAGGGCAATGCCGTTGGCGGCGGCACACTTCAACCCGGCGCCCCACTCCATCACCGTGTTCGGGCTGAGCGAATTAAGGGCTCGGGCGAAGGTTTCATAGATCTTCCAGTGGTCGTCACCAACCTCCAGCCAGGCTTGATCACCGATTCCGTTGCGCCAGT
>NZ_LMVQ01000282.1 GCF_001545925.1 Mycobacterium sp. NAZ190054
CGCGCCCAAGTACCCGCCGATCAGGCCGTCATCCACGCCACCGCCAGCATCGGGCGCGTCATCCTCGCCTCCGCCGCCACCGTCGCACTCGCGTTCCTGGCCATGGTCTTCGCGCGGCTTCAGCGGCGGAGGCGGCCGCTTCTAGGCTCCTTGGCCCCCTGGCCCCTGGCCCCCTGGGCGCGAGCGTGCAAGTCTGCGGCCGACACACCGTTCATTTCGTCGAGTTCACGCACGCTCGTCGCACCCCGCGGCCGTCGGCGCGCTATCCCCAACCGGAACTTCATCCCCAGGCACGCACGTCGGCGCGGTGTCGGCCCGCACGGCCGATTCACGATCGTCACCATGACCGATCTGGACGCGCTGTTCCGGACGCAGGGCGGCGTCGCCACGTCGGGGCAACTCCTGGCCTTCTACAGCCGCAGCCGCCTCGACATCGAGATCCGCGACGGCTGGCCGATCAAGGTCTGGCCCGGTGTGTACAGCCGGGACGAACCCGACACGATGACGCACCTGAGCGGCCTCGATCTACGGGCGGGCGAGCCCGTCGCCATCTGCCTGGGAACCGCGGCGGCGGCCTACGGCTTCGACACCGGGCGTTGGCGACGCTGGACGCCGCGCTGCGCAGCCGAACCTGCGACCGGCGTCAGTTGACAGCGGCGTGAGCGTGCGTGAACTTCGGAAGTTTGCCGGTGTGGCGGCCGCAGACACGCACTCTCGCGCCAAAAAAGGGGGAAGAGGGTCAGCAGCCTTTGAGGCGCACCGCGAGGTAATCGGACACCTCGGAGATCGCCACCCGCTCCTGGGTCATCGCGTCGCGTTCGCGGATGGTGACCGCGTGGTCCTCCAACGAGTCGAAATCGACGGTGATGCAGTACGGCGTCCCGATCTCGTCCTGCCGGCGGTACCGACGTCCGATCGCGCCGGCGTCGTCGAACTCGACGTTCCAGCTCTGACGCAACTCGGCGGCCAGGTCGCGCGCCTTCGGCGACAGGTCGGCATGGCGCGACAACGGCAGCACCGCGGCCTTGACCGGCGCCAGCCGCGGATCCAGCCGCAACACCGTGCGCTTGTCGACCCCGCCCTTGGCGTTGGGGGCCTCGTCCTCGTGGTACGCGTCGACCAGGAACGCCATCAGCGAGCGGGTCAGCCCGGCTGCGGGTTCGATGACGTACGGCACGTACCGGGTGTCATTGGCCTGATCGTAGAACGACAGGTCGACACCGGAATGCTTTGCATGCGTGGACAAGTCGAAGTTCGTGCGGTTGGCGACACCCTCCAGCTCACCCCAGGGATTGCCGGCGAAACCGAACTTGTACTCGATGTCGGTGGTGCCGTCGGAGTAGTGCGACAGCTTGTCCTTGGGGTGCTCGTAGAGCCGCAGGTTGTCGCGATCGATACCGAGGTCGACGTACCACTGCAGCCGGGTGTCGATCCAGTACTGATGCCATTCCGCGGCGGTCGACGGCTCGACGAAGAACTCCATCTCCATCTGCTCGAACTCGCGGGTCCGGAAGATGAAATTGCCCGGGGTGATCTCGTTGCGGAAGCTCTTGCCGATCTGGCCGATGCCGAACGGAGGCTTCTTACGCGCGGTGGTGACCACGTTGGCGAAGTTGACGAAGATGCCCTGAGCGGTCTCCGGCCGCAGATAGTGCAGGCCCTCCTCGGACTCGATCGGCCCGAGGTAGGTCTTGAGCATCATGTTGAAGTCGCGCGGCTCGGTCCACTGCCCCTTGGTGCCGCAGTCGGGGCACACGATGTCGGTCATCGGCACCGAATCGGGGTCCGCGACACCCTTCTTCTCCGCGTACGCCTCCTGCATGTGGTCCTGCCGATGCCTCTTGTGGCAGTTCAGACACTCCACCAGCGGATCGTTGAACACGTCGACGTGGCCCGAGGCCACCCACACCTGACGCGGCAGGATGATCGCGCTGTCCAGCCCGACGACGTCGTCGCGGCCGGTGACCACCGACTTCCACCACTGGCGCTTGATGTTCTCCTTCAGCTCGACCCCGAGCGGACCGTAATCCCAGGCGGACTTGGTGCCGCCATAGATCTCGCCGGACTGGAACACCAGTCCGCGACGCTTGGCCAGGTTTGCAACGGTGTCGATGATCGACGAAGACGGGGCCACGGGTTGACAGCGTAGCGAGGCCGCCACCGCCGCTCGCGTCACATCCCCGATTGACATGCACGGTTACGCATGTATCGTGTGACCTAATGAAAACCATTTCCAGTACTGCCGGCGTGCCGGACGTCCACGACCATGGCGGGACGCCGCCGGCGGAGATGCCGACCCGCGCCGTTCTCGACACCGCAGGCGACCTGTTGCGCGCACTGGCCGCGCCGGTGCGGATCGCGATCGTGCTGCAGCTGCGCGAAGAAGCGCGCTGCGTCCACGAACTGGTCGACGCGCTGGACGTGCCGCAACCTCTGGTCAGCCAGCACCTGCGCATCCTGAAGTCCGCCGGTGTGGTCGACGGCTCACGGTCGGGGCGAGAAGTGCTGTACCGCTTGGTCGACGACCACCTGGCCGAGATCGTGGTGGCCGCGGTCAGCCACGCCACCGAGGAGCCGCGATGACGGGCGCGGTCCGCTCCACCCGCCAGCGCGCGGCCATCACCGCGCTGCTGGAGAACATCGAGGACTTCCGGTCCGCCCAGGAGTTGCACGACGAACTCCGCCGCCGCGGCGAGGGAATCGGCCTGACCACGGTGTACCGCACGCTGCAGCAGATGGCCGCGGCCGGCATGGTGGACACCCTGCGCACCGACACCGGCGAGTCGGTGTACCGGCGCTGCTCCGAACACCACCACCACCACCTGGTGTGCCGCGTGTGCGGATCGACGGTCGAGATCCAGGGTGGTCAGGTGGAGAAGTGGGCCACCGAGGTGGCCCGCGAACACGGGTTCTCCGACGTCAGCCACACCATCGAGATCTTCGGCGTCTGCGGCACCTGCACCGCGGACGCTTAGCGGCGTCTGCCGCTGCGCCAGCCGACGACGGCGACGAGCACACCGACGATCGCGATGATCGGCCCCAGCACAGACCACGTCGTGGTGCCGGTCATCGGGCTGCCTGCCACCGCGCCGAACCCCTGAAGGGCGAACAGCAGACCGGCGAGCGCGACCAGCACACCCACCACGACGATCACGATGCGCATGCCGGCGACCCTAGCCGGTCAGCGCCCGCCGCACGTCGCTCCCGGTGGAGAGCACCATCAGCACCAGGGTGCGGAGAGCGTCGTCGGTGAGCCCGGCAGCCGGAAAGTTGTAACGCAACAAGACGTCGCCGGACTTCTTCGCATTGCCCTTCGCCGCGCCGATCTTCTCGACCAGCGACACCGTGCCGAGCAGCGTGTCATGCGCATGCTTGGCCACCTTGGCGCGAATCTTGTTGTCCAGCGGCAGATCCCACGCCAGCACCTGCGTCAGCGACACCAGGTCGAGATCCTCGGCGATGGTGACCACCCGCAGCGAAGCGAACGTCTGGTCGTGCTGCACCGTCAGCGCGCCGTCGTCCTCCCGGGTCACCGGCAGGATCTCGGCCAGGACCACCTCGAGGCGCTCCGACAGGTCCATCAGGCTCCTAGGCGCGTCCGAAGCGCCGGTTGCGGTTGACGTACTCCTCGCAGGCCGCCCACAGGTCGCGGCGGTCGTAGTCCGGCCACAGCTTCTCCTGAAACACGTACTCGGCGTACGCCGCCTGCCACAGCAGGAAGTTACTGGCCCGCTGTTCGCCGGAGGTCCGGATGAACAGGTCGACGTCGGGGATGTCGGCGCGATGGAGGTGCTTGGCGAAGCCGGCCTCCGTGATGCGCGCCGGGTTGATCTTGCCGTCGACGGCTTGCTGAGCGAGTTCGCGGGCCGCCTCGACGATCTCGGTGCGGCCGCCGTAGTTGACGCAGTAGTTGATCGTGATGACGTCGTTGTCGACGGTCATCTGCTCGGCGATGTCGAACTCCTTGATCACGCTGCGCCACATCCGCGGCCGCGAGCCGACCCAGCGCATCCGCACCCCCATGTCGTTGAGGTTCTCCCGGCGGCGGCGCACCACCTCACGGTTGAATCCCATCAGAAACCGCACCTCTTCGGTGCTGCGCTTCCAGTTCTCGGTCGAGAACGCGTACACGGTGAGGTGTTTGATGCCGATCTCGATGGCCCCGCAGGTGATGTCGATCAGCACCGCCTCACCCATCTTGTGTCCCTCGGTGCGACCGAGGCCGCGCTGGGTGGCCCAGCGTCCGTTGCCGTCCATCACGACGGCGACATGGTTGGGCACCTGGCCGGCCGGGATCAGCGGCGCGGATTCCTTCGAGGTGTGTTGCGGGGGCCGCGCGAATCTGCCGTTGGTGCGCGCGGGCAGCTCAGGAAAGACTACGGGCCAAGTCGACTTGTCCGGGAAGGTCGGATAGTCGTCAGGCGCCGGGGGCAGCTGCGGGTAGCTGGCCCGGCCCTTCCGCCGCCCAGTCCGTTCCATTGCCATGCGCAACATCCTGCCTGATGCCCTTGACCGGGCGGTGCGCCACCCGCTCCACGAGAGGCAGGGTCCGCAGCTGACGTTCGAGGTGCCACTGCAGATGGGCGGCCACCAGCCCGCTCGCGTGACTGCGGTGCGCCGGGGTGGAGATCTGCGCATGCTCCCAGTCACCCTCGTAGAGCGCGGCCATCAGATCCAGCACCCCCTGGGGCGGGGTCACCGCGCCGGACGGCCGGCAGTGCACACACACGCTCCCGCCCGCGCCGACGCCGAGGAGGCCCTCAAGAGAGATCGGAAGAGCGGTGTGTCGGGAAAGGGGGGTGGTGGTGGGGGGTGCAGGGTTAGTTAGAAAAGATGGAGTGGGTATCAATGAGCACAGCGACG
>NZ_LMVQ01000283.1 GCF_001545925.1 Mycobacterium sp. NAZ190054
TGCTGCCTTAGCGTGAAGAAGGTGTTCTGCGGTCGGTGGTGGCGGTGATCCGGCGCCGCCGCCTCCTGATTCCCGCGTCGATGGCGGCGCTGGTGCTTCTGCTGTTCGTCAACGGAGCCAGCGAGCACGAATCCGCGCACTAGCGGGACTTTCCCTGGATCTCCAGGATCTTGGGACGGACGTCGACCAGGTACACGCCCGCCGCGACAGCGGCGATCGCGACACCGGTGATGCCGAGCACCAACGCGAGCAGCACGCCCACGCCGAGAATCACCAGCCACACGGGCTTGGTCAGCTTGTCGGCCGCGGTGTAGGCGTCGGGGCGCTGCATCGCGGCATGGACGAATGCGTAGACCGACGTCACAAGCACAGCGACCTGCAACGCGAAGAGGACGTAACCCACGAGGCCTTGGAGCTCCACGCTCGACAGCCTATGCGGGTTACGTCCCCTTGACGACTTCCGCCCCTCGCGGCGGTGCTTACTTCTGGGTGACCTTCTTGGCCGGGGCCTTCTTGGCGGGCGCCTTCTTGGCCGGAGCCTTCTTGGCGGGTGCCTTCTTGGCCGGAGTCTCGGCGGTCGCCTTGGCGGGCGCCTTCTTGGCGGCCTTCTTCACCGGCTCGGCGGCCGATTCGGTCTTCTTCGGCAGCTCCACGCCGACCAGCTTGGCGGCGCGCTCACCGACGGCGCGGGTCTGCGACGCGACGTTGCCCAGCGCCTCCTGGGTCAGCTCGACGGCCTGGTCGGTGTACTCCTCGACCCGGCTGGCGGCCTCTTCCAGGGCCGGCTGGCTGCGCAGCCGCTCGATCGCGGCCTCACCGCGCTCGATCAGCTTGGTGTAGGTCGTCTGGGCGGCCTCGGCGTAGCCCTCGGCGAACTTGCGCAGTTCCTCGGAGGTCAGGCGCCCGCGGATGTCGCCGAACTGCGACGGCAGATCCTCCTGCAGCCGGGTGATGCGGGCGCGGCTCTCCCCGACGCGGCTCTCGGCGTCGGTGCGGGCTTCGCCGGCACGCTCGCGCAGCGTCGCGACGATCTCGTTGACGCGCTCCAGCGCCAGGTCGGCGGCACCGACCGCGGCGAGCAGCGGGGCCTTCAGGTCGTCGATGTCGAGCTGGTTCTTGGTCTCAGCCATGGTTGTGTCCTTCCGTTTCAAATTTGGGTTCTGTGATCGATTGCGGAGTCTCGGGGATCTCTAGAGGGCTCTTGTCTTGTTCAGTGGTGGGCTCCTCGTCTGTGTCGCTGACACTGTCCCCTCGCGCTTCCGCCGCTGCGATCGCTTCGGCGAGGGCGGCCTCGTTCTGCTGGCAGAACGAGGAGTAGATGTCGAGCAGCACCTGCTTCTGCCGCTCGTTGATCGCCGTGTCCGTGACGATGGCGTCACGGACCTCGTTGGTGTCGCTCGGCTCGAGAATCCCGGCCCTGATGTAGAGCACCTCGGCGGAGACCCGCAGCGCTTTGGCGATCTGGTTGAGCACGTCCGCGGACGGCTTCCGGAGGCCCCGTTCGATCTGGCTCAGATACGGGTTGGAGACGCCCGCCTTCTCGGCCAGCTGCCGTACCGACACCTGCGCGGCTTCGCGCTGCGCCCGGATGAACGAGCCGATGTCCTGTGCGGCGTTCGACACGACAGCGGCGAGGTTCTCGTCCTGCGGCATGGGTTGCCCCCTCGTGCGGTGGGTTATCCGGTTACCGACAACTCCAACCGTACGGCGCAGTGCTAACTTTTGCAAGCACCAGTTAGCGCAGGTCAGAAGAGTAGCTGGGCTATCGAATAGATGACCAGGCCCGCCAGCGAGCCGACCACGGTGCCGTTGATCCGGATGAATTGCAGGTCACGGCCCACGTGCAGTTCGATGCGCCGGCTCGCCTCATCGGCGTCCCACCGCTCGATGGTGTCGGTGATGATCGTGGTGATCTCCACCCCGTACTCGCCGACCAGGTGCTGGGCTCCGCGCACGATCCAGTTGTCGGCCTTCTCACGCAGTTCGGCGTCGTCGCGCAGGGATTCACCGATGCGCACCACCGTGTCCGCGATGCGGGTGCGCAGCGACGACGACGGATCGTCGACCGATTCCAGGATGATCCGCTTGGCGGCGTTCCAGGCGGTCTCGGCGGCCCTGGCCACCTCCTCGCGGGCCATGATCTGCTCTTTGACGTTCTCGGCCTTCTGGATCGTGGCCGCGTCGTTCTGCAGGTCGTCGGCGAACTCGAACAGGAACCTGGTCGCCGAGCGGCGCAGTTCGTGGTCGGGATCGCGGCGCACCTTGTCGGTGAAATCCATCAGCTCGCGATGGATGCGGTCCCCGACGAGATGGTCCACCCAGCGCGGCGACCACGTCGGCGAATCACGTTCGATGACACGCTCGATGGTGTCGCCGGCGTTGAGCGACCACTGGAACGCGCGGTCGGCGAGCAACTGCAGCAAGGCCTCCTGGCGGCCCTCGGCGAGCAGGCTGGCGAGCACCCGGCCGATCGGCGGGCCCCACTGCGGTTCGGCGATGCGCTTGACGATCATCCGGTCGAGCACCTGCTGGACGTCCTCGTCGCGCAACATCTCGACGAGCACCCGCAGCAGGGTCGCCGTCTCGGCGGCCACCCGCTCGGCGTGATCACGCTCACACAGCCACTTGCCGACCCGACCGGCGATGTCGGCGTCGCGCAGCTTGGTCTCGACGTTGGCCGGGGACAGGAAGTTCTCCCGCACGAACGCGCCGAGTCCCTCGCCGAGCTGATCCTTCTTGCGTTTGATGATCGCGGTGTGCGGGATCGGGATGCCCAGCGGATGCTTGAACAGCGCGGTCACCGCGAACCAGTCCGCCAGCGCACCGACCATGCCGGCCTCGGCCGCCGCCCGCACATATCCGATCCAGGGCGCCGCACCGCCGGCCGCCGCGCCCCGCGACTGCGCCCAGGTGCAGACCAGGAAGACGATGCTGGCTCCCAGCAGAAAGCTCAACGCGACGAGTTTCATGCGCCGCAGCGAGCGCCTGCGTTCGGCGTCGGCCGCCGAATCCGCGCCGGCGATCGCCTCGGCGAAACTCGGACGCCTGCCGACGCGCTTGCTGTCGGGGGCGTCTAGTCGGTGAGCCACCTCTCCATCATCCCCGCGCGGGCAACCGAGCCCGGCCGGTCACCGTATTATCGACACGGACTTAAGGAACGGATCACCGCGAACGTGGCACAACAATCCTCTCCGGTGGCGGTCAAAACCGACGGACGGAAACGGCGCTGGCACCAGCACAAGGTGGAGCGCCGTAACGAGCTCGTCGACGGCACCCTGGAAGCCATCCGCCGCCTTGGCAGCAACGTCAGCATGGACGAGATCGCTGCCGAGATCGGCGTCTCCAAGACCGTGCTGTACCGCTATTTCGTCGACAAGAACGACCTGACCACCGCGGTCATGATGCGCTTCGCGCAGACGACGCTGATCCCGAACATGGCGGCGGCGCTGTCGTCGAACCTCGACGGGTACGACCTGACCCGCGAGATCATCCGCGTCTACGTCGAGACCGTCGCGGCCGAGCCGGAGCCGTACCGGTTCGTGATGGCCAACAACTCGGCCAGCAAGAGCAAGGCGGTCGCCGACTCCGAGCAGATCATCGCGCGGATGCTCGCCGTGGTGTTGCGCAGGCGGATGGTCACGGCCGGGATGGACACCGGCGGTGCCGAGCCGTGGGCGTATCACATCGTCGGCGGTGTCCAGTTGGCCACGCACTCGTGGATGTCGAACCCGCGGATGACCGCCGAGGAGCTGATCGACTATCTGACGATGCTGTCGTGGAGCGCGCTGTGCGGCATCGTCGAGGTGAACGGCTCGCTCGAGCGGTTCCGGCGCAGTCCGCATCCTCCGCCGGTACTACCGCCCCGGCTGGTTGACTAGGGGCATGACCGAGCCGGACGAGCTGCCGTCGCTGTGGACCCACGAGCCCCACGTCGAGTTGGTGTTCCGGCCCGGCGACAAGGTCGCGGACATCGACGCCGACGCCACACCGGGGTTCCGCGGCAGCAAGGCCGACGCACCGGCCCTGCAGGCCGAGCGCAACGCCCGCTTCGCCGAACTGCAGGAGATGCTCTACGCCAACAGCCGTTCCGGGGACACCCGATCGGTGCTGCTGGTGCTGCAGGGGATGGACACCGCGGGTAAGGGCGGTATCGTCAAACATGTTGTGGGGGGCGGTAATCCGCAGGGAATCCAGTACCGCAGCTTCGGCAGGCCGACTGCCGAGGAACTGTCCCACCACTATCTGTGGCGGATCCGGAAGGCCCTGCCCGCGCCCGGTCACATCGGGGTGTTCGACCGGTCGCACTATGAGGACGTGCTGATCGTGCGCGTACACAACCTGGTGCCGCCGGAGGTGTGGGAACCACGCTATGACGAGATCAACGCGTTCGAGCGCGAACTCGTCGACAGCGGGACCACGCTGGTCAAGGTCGCGATGTTCGTCTCGCTCGACGAGCAGAAGAAGCGGCTGGCCGAACGGCTCGAACGGCCCGACAAGTACTGGAAGTACAACCCGGGCGACATCGACGAGCGCCTGAAATGGCCTGCCTACCAAGAGGCTTACCAGGCGATGCTGGACCGGACTTCCACCGATTACGCGCCGTGGCACATCGTGCCGTGCAACCGGAAGTGGTACAGCCGGCTGGCCGTCACCGAGCTGTTGATCGAGGCGCTCAAGCAGCTCGACCTGTCGTGGCCGCCGGCAGATTTCGACGTCGAGGCCGAGAAGAAACGCCTGGCCCAGGCCTGATCCCGGCAACCCCCGCTGCCCCGTCCTCCCCGCTCCCCCGCCGAACGTACGATTCCTGACGCCACCCACCCCCGAACCCGTCATCCTCCGTACGCCCGGCAACCCAA
>NZ_LMVQ01000284.1 GCF_001545925.1 Mycobacterium sp. NAZ190054
CTCCCCACCCTCCCGCACCCCTCCTCCCCCCCCCGCCCCTCCCCTCCCCCCTCCCCCGACCCCTGCCTCGCCGCCCGGCTGTCTCCGCCGCTCCGCGCCGCCGGCGCGCCGCACGTTCTCCTCCGGACAGCGGGCGCTGCTGTGGGCCGCGGGCGTGCTCGGAGCGCTGGCGATCGTCATCGCGATCCTGATCGTGCTCAACGCGCAGGACCGCAGGGACCAGTCGCCACCGACCACCATCACCGAGACGCCGACCAGCGAGAGCGTGCCGCCGCCGGAGACGCCCGGCGCGGCGCCGCCCGCCCTCGGCGATCATGAACCCGATGAATACTGGGTATCCCGGGCTGTTGACAGCGCGGCACACCAGGTGACCCTGCACGTTCCAGAACAGATTTTGCGATGACCACCCCCAAGCACCTGTCCGACCGCTACGAGGTCGGTGAGATCCTGGGTTTCGGCGGTATGTCCGAGGTCCATCTCGCGCGTGACCTGCGCCTGCACCGTGACGTCGCGATCAAGGTGCTGCGCGCCGACCTGGCCCGTGACCCGAGCTTCTATCTGCGATTCCGGCGCGAGGCGCAGAACGCGGCCGCACTCAACCACCCGGCGATCGTCGCCGTCTACGACACCGGTGAGGCCGAGACACCGACCGGGCCGCTGCCGTACATCGTGATGGAGTACGTCGACGGCGTGACGCTGCGCGACATCGTGCACAGCGACGGACCGATGCCGCCGAAACGCGCGATCGAGGTCATCGCCGACGCCTGCCAGGCGCTGAACTTCAGCCACCAGCACGGCATCATCCACCGCGACGTCAAGCCGGCGAACATCATGATCAGCAAGACCGGCGCGGTGAAGGTGATGGACTTCGGCATCGCACGCGCGCTGGCCGACGCCGGCAACCCCGTCACCCAGACCGCGGCGGTGATCGGGACCGCGCAGTACCTGTCGCCCGAGCAGGCGCGCGGGGTCAAGGTCGACGCCCGCTCCGACGTCTACTCGCTGGGCTGCGTGCTGTACGAGATCCTGACCGGTGAACCGCCGTTCGTCGGCGACTCGCCCGTCGCGGTGGCCTACCAGCACGTCCGGGAGGATCCGGTGCCGCCGTCGCAGCGGCACAACGGCATCTCCCCTGAACTGGACGCGGTGGTGCTCAAGGCGCTGGCCAAGAACCCGGACAATCGCTACCAGACGGCCGCGGAGATGCGCACCGACCTGGTGCGCGTGCACAGCGGCGAGGCCCCCGAGGCGCCCAAGGTGTTCACCGATGCCGAACGCACGTCGATGCTCGCCTCGACACCTGCCGGCCACCGCACCGAGCCGGTCGACCCCGTGGTCAGCGAGCCACCGCGCTACCAGGAGCGCGAGCCCGGCGGGTCACTCGGACGCTGGCTGATCGCCGTCGCCGTGCTCGCCGTGCTGACAGTTCTGGTCACGATCGGCATCAACACCTTCGGTGGCGAAACCCGGGACGTGCAGGTGCCCGACGTGAGTGGGCAGGCGTCCGCCGACGCGATCGCCACGCTGCAGAACCGCGGCTTCACGATCCGCACACAGCAGAAACCGGATTCGGAGGTGCCGCCCGACCACGTGATCAACACCGAGCCCGACGCCAACACCTCGGTGGCCGCCGGTGACGAGATCACCCTGAACGTGTCGACGGGACCCGAGCAGCGCGAGGTGCCCGACGTGTCCGGCCTCAGCTACTCCGAGGCCGTGCGCCGGCTCACCGACGCGGGATTCGACCGGTTCCGGCAGACGACCTCGACGTCGCTGCCCGAACAGCGGGATCGGGTGCTCTCGACGGTGCCCCCGGCCAACCAGACCTCGGCGATCACCAACGAGATCACCATCGTGGTGGGCCGGGGCCCGGCCACCGCCCCGGTCCCGGAGTGCGTCGGGCAGACGGCGGAAACCTGCCAGCAGGTGCTGGCGGCGGCCGGTTTCACCAAGGGCGTGCCGATCCAGGTCGACAGCACCGTCGCGGCCGGTCAGGTCGTCGGCCTCGAACCGGCCGCGGGGCAGACCGTGCCGCAGGATTCGGTGATCCAGATCCAGGTCTCCCGCGGGAACCAGTTCGTGATGCCGGACCTCACCGGCCAATTCTGGACCGACGCCGAGCCCCGGTTGCGGGCGCTGGGCTGGACCGGGGTCCTCGACAAGGGTGCCGACGTGCCCAACAGCGGTCAGCGCACCAATGCGGTGGTGACCCAGAGCCCGTCACCGGGCACCGGCGTGAACTACGGCGCCAGGATCACGCTGAACTTCGCGTCGTAGCGGCCGCGACCGCGCCGGCGACCTCGTCTTCGAGCTCGCGGACCAGCGTCTCGGCCGGCGCCTGACCGCAGTAGCCCAGCCAGTTCGCCAGCATGCGGTGCCCACCCTGGGTCAGGATCGACTCGGGGTGGAACTGCACACCGTGGATGGGGAGTTCGACGTGACGCACGCCCATGATCACGCCGCCCTCGGTTTTCGCGGTGACGTCGAGTTCGGCGGGCATCGTCTCAGGCAGGATCGTCAGGGAGTGATAGCGCGTCGCGGTGAACGGATCGGGCAGCCCCTTGAGCACGCCCTGATCTGAGTGGTGCACCGTGCTGGTTTTTCCGTGCAGCAGTTCGGGCGCCCGGTCCACGGTGCCGCCGAAGGCCACTCCGATCGCCTGATGCCCGAGGCACACCCCCAGCAGCGGGGTGCCTGCGGCCGCGCAGGCGTGGACCAGTCCGATGGACGCTCCCGCGCGTTCCGGCGTGCCCGGCCCGGGGCTCAGCAGCACGCCGTCGAATTCCTCGGCCGCCCGGCTGAGGTGGGCGTCGGTGGTCAGACGGTCGTCGTCGTTGCGCCACACCTGTGCGTGCACCCCGAGTTGGCCCAGGTACTGGACCAGGTTGAAGACGAAGCTGTCGTAGTTGTCGACGACCAAGACCTGCATTCGGACAGGTTACCGGCAGCTTCAGTAGCCGAGTGGGCCGAGCGGCTGCGCGTATCTCATCCGCACCGTCTCCTGGTGGCCGACCAGCTCCACCTCGCGAACCTCCTCGGTGTATCCGAGACCGAACCGGGCGGCGTACCGCTTGTAGAGCGTCACCAGCGGCGCCTCGGTCAGCGCAGACTGCATGGCCGCCGCGTCACCGATCGCCGAGATCACATACGGCGGGCTGTAGGTGCGGCCGTTGAGCAGAAGCGTGTTGCCCACACACCGCGGCGCGGAGGTTCCGATGATGCGTTGGTCCTGGACCTGGATGCCCTCGGCACCCGCGCTCCACAGCGCGTTGAGCACGGCTTGAATGTCCTGCTGGTGCACCACCAGGTCGTCGGGTGACGCGTCCCGCGGGAAGCGGCCCTGCGCGTCGCGCTGCGCGTCGTTGAGGGTGACGACCAGCCCCGGACCCTGCAGAGGGGTCAGCGCCGCGTCAGCGGCCAGCGCGTCACCCCGGTTGACGATCGCGGCCAGTGCGGCGTCGGCGCCGGGGGACCCGCCGTGATGGTTGTCGATCTCCAGTGACAGGGCGTCGCGCTCGGCGGTGCGCCGGTCCACCGACTGCTGGGCTTCCCGGACGAGGTCGACCAGGCGGGGCGCGTCGCTGCGCCGGATCTCGTCGCCACCCGACACCCCGTGGGTGACGCCGAGCAGCAGCCCGGCCGCGGCACAGACGACCGGAACGCCGTACCGCCACACGGATCGCTTCCGGGCGGAAGCGTTGCGGTCGTCCATCGGTGCCGTCTCTTTCCGAGGTCGCCTGCGGGCCTGCGTTAGGCTTTCCCTACACATCGTCGCACTGACCGGTCGTTCGTGGCACCGGTGACAGAGGCGGCGCCGAACGTCCGAAGGTACGCATGCCCAAGTCCAAGGTCCGTAAGAAGAACGACTTCACCATCAACCCGGTGAGCCGGACTCCGGTCAAGGTCAAGGCGGGGCCGTCCAGCGTCTGGTTCGTGGTGTTCTTCGTGAGCCTGATGCTGATCGGGTTGGTCTGGCTGATCGTGTTCCAGCTGGCCGGCAGCGGCCCCGATGTGCCGAGCTTCCTGCAATGGATGGCTGACCTGAACGTGTGGAACTACGCGATCGCGTTTGCCTTCATGATCACGGGGCTTTTGCTGACGATGCGCTGGCGGTGACCGGCCGGCGCGTCTGGATCGAATCCGTTATGGACGCCCGCCGTTCTCCCGCGTGTCATCCGGGAGTCACCGGATCACACGGATGTTATTCATCCCCATTGGGGATAGCACTTGTGGATAATCGCGTTCCCCGCGGTAGGAGGGTGTGAACACCCCGTGCAGCAAACTCAATGGGGTCCTTCGCCCGGTGGCATCGTGGCGGCCGGAGTGTTGGGCCTTTTCTTGGCTGTCGGCGCTGTGACGCTGGTCACAGACCCGCCGGGGCGCCTTTTGATCGGTGTTGCCGCGGCCGGTCTCGTGGTGTTTGCGATCATGTCGTGGCGCGCAAGGCCGAAACTGGCAATCTCCGAGGGCGCTCTGGTCTACCGCGGTTGGTGGGGCGTACGGCGACTCACCAAGGCCGACATCACCCGGATCCGCATCACCGAGTTCCGGCGGATCGGCCGCAAGATGCGGCTGCTCGAGGTGGACACGACCGACGACCGGCTGTTGGTGCTGAGTCGGTGGGATCTCGGCACCGACCCGTTGCACGTGCTCGACGCACTCACCGACGCCGGGTTCGCTCCCGGCCCGGGGTGATTTGGGCGTAGTTGGTCAACCTAATACTGCAGCCGTAGATCGGGGCTGACGGGGTTTCGGCGTGTCTGCGCTGGTCAGGGCGGTGACCGCGGCATTGTTCGGAGTTTGTGAAGACATCTGAAAACGCCGCGATCCCCGCGGTTGACAGCGT
>NZ_LMVQ01000285.1 GCF_001545925.1 Mycobacterium sp. NAZ190054
CCGGCGCAGACTGGAGGAGTCCCGCGAGACGCTGGCCCAGTCGCTCGGCGCCCGCCCGTCGGAGGTGATCTTCACCGCCGGCGGCACGGAAAGCGACAACCTCGCGGTCAAGGGCATCTACTGGGCCCGGCGCGGTTCGTCGCCGCAGCGTCGCCGCATCATCACCACGCCCGTCGAACACCATGCGGTGCTCGATGCCGTGCAGTGGCTCGTCGACCATGAGGACGCCGAGGTGACGCGGCTTCCGGTCGACCGGTACGGCGCGGTCGGCCCGGCCGAGTTGCGTTCGGCTGTCGGCGATCCCGACGACGTCGCGCTGATCACGGTGATGTGGGCCAACAACGAGGTCGGCACCCTGATGCCGATCCCTGAACTTGCCTCTGTCGCAAATGATTTCGATATTCCGATGCACAGCGATGCGGTGCAGGCGGTGGGTCAGGTTCCGGTGGACTTCGCCGCCAGCGGGCTGTCGGCGATGAGCGTGACGGCCCACAAGTTCGGCGGTCCCACCGGGGTCGGCGCGCTGCTGCTGCGACGTGAGACCGCATGCGTTCCGCAGTTGCACGGCGGTGGCCAGGAGCGCGACGTCCGTTCGGGCACGCAGGACGTCGCCGGTGCCATGGGGATGGCCGCGGCCGCGCGCGCCGCCGTCGAGACCATGGACTCCGCCGCCGACCGGATGCGTGCACTCCGGGACCGGTTGATCGACGGCGTGCTCGACGCCATCGAGGACGTCGACGTCAACGGCGCGCCGCGGCCGGGTCGGTTACCCGGCAACGCCCACTTCACGTTCCGTGGTTGTGAAGGCGATTCGTTGCTGATGTTGTTGGACGCCAAGGGAATCGAGTGCTCGACGGGCTCGGCGTGTACGGCCGGGGTGGCGCAGCCGTCGCATGTGCTGACCGCGATGGGAGCCGACCCGGCCAGCGCGCGGGGCTCGTTGCGCCTCTCGCTCGGGCACACCAGCACCGACGCCGACATCGACGCCGTGCTTGAGGTGCTGCCCGCCGCGGTGGACCGGGCCAGGCAGGCCGCGCTGGCCAGTTCGGGGCGGCAGTAGCGATGCGGGTGCTGGTCGCGATGAGCGGTGGGGTGGATTCCTCGGTGGCCGCCGCCAGGATGGTCGACGCCGGGCATGACGTGGTCGGGGTGCACCTGGCGCTGTCGTCGGCGCCGGGCACCCTGCGCACCGGGTCCCGCGGCTGCTGCTCCAAGGAGGACGCCGGTGACGCCCGCCGCGTGGCCGACGTGCTCGGAATACCGTTCTACATCTGGGATTTCGCCGATCGCTTCAAGGAGGACGTGATCGAGGACTTCGTCGAGTCCTACGCGCGCGGTGAGACCCCGAATCCGTGCGTGCGCTGCAACGAGCGGATCAAGTTCTCGGCGCTGGCCGCCCGCGCGCTGGCGCTGGGCTTCGACGCGCTGGCCACCGGTCACTACGCGCGGTTGTCCGACGGCCGGTTGCGGCGCGCGGTGGACCACGACAAGGACCAGTCCTACGTGTTGGCGGTGCTGACGGCCGAGCAGTTGCGGCACGCGGTCTTCCCGATCGGGGACACCCCGAAATCGGAGATCCGCCGGGAGGCGGCCCGGCGCGGCCTGGCCGTCGCCGACAAGGCCGACAGCCACGACATCTGCTTCATCCCGTCCGGCGACACCAAGGCGTTTCTCGGAGCCCGCATCGGCGTGCGCCGCGGCACCGTGGTGGACGCCGCCGGGGCCGTGCTCGCCGAACACGACGGCGTACACGGGTTCACCATCGGCCAGCGCAAGGGCCTCGGTATCGCGGGGCCGGGGCCGGACGGCCGCCCGCGCTACGTGACCGGGATCGACGCGGCCACCGGCACCGTGCAGGTCGGTGACCTCGCCGATCTTGAGGTGACCCGTCTGGTCGGCGATGCGCCGGTGTTCACCTCCGGTGTCGCACCCGGCGGGCCGGTCGAGTGCGCCGTGCAGGTCCGCGCGCACGGCGGTGTCGTCGGCGCCGTCGCCGAACTGCGGGACGACACCCTGGAAGTGAGCCTGCGCAGCCCGCTGCGCGGCGTGGCGCCGGGGCAGACCCTGGTGCTGTACCGGCCCGACCCCGGCGGCGACGAGGTGCTCGGCAGCGCGACCATCCGCGCCGCCCGCTGACCGGTCTCAGCCCGCGACGTTGGCCAGGATGTTGGTCATCACCATGTCGGGCACGGACTCCGGGAACGCACAGAAGGTGACCTCGACGAGCACCGCCGACTTCACCCGGTAGTCGCGGCCGCAGTCGCCAGGACGGGTGCGCACCGAATCGGCCGTCACGCTCACCTCACCCACCATCACCCGGCCCGGCCCTGTCGCGGCACATCCGTCGATCTGCGCGACGACCACATCGAAGGCGCGCTGCGCGGTCGGGGCGTCGCGGTAGCCGGCCGCGGCCTGGGAGATCAGCCCGCCCCGTGGCGGGTTCTGGTAGGTCAGTTTGTGGAACTCCTCGACCTCCGGGCCGAACACCCGGGTCTCGGCATAAACCCATTCGCATTGCGCCGGAACGGTTTCGGCCATGTACTCGATGTCGACCGGAACCTTGCTCTCGGTTCCCGGGATCGCGGTGAGGTGTTCGCCGGCGCCGGTGAGCGCCTGCATCTGTGCGCGGTCGAGCAGGATCGTGTCGACGTCGACGGGCGAGCGCGAGTCCTCGTCGACCGCGGGCACGGCGCGGATCGCCGTCCCGTTCACCTGCTGGGTGCAACCGGCGGCCAGGATCGCCGCGGCGCACAACAGCGGCGCCGATGCGCGGCCCGTCATGCCCTGACCATAATCGGTCGAATATCGTCAGGCGAGTGACTGTTTTCGCCACCGCGACGGGTATCGGATCGTGGCCGGGCACCTCGGCCCGGGAAGCCGCGGAGGTGATCGTCGGTGAGCTCCACCGCCTCCCGCACCTGGTCGAGCTCCCCGGCCGGGGTGTCGGGGCCGACATGATCGGCCGGGCCGGCGCGCTGCTCGTCGACATCGGGCTCGACACCGTGCCACGCGGTTACCGCATCGCCCAGGGCCGCAGCTCGGCGGCCCGGCGCGCGGCCGGCCTGCTGGAGGAGGACCTCGACGCGTTCGAGGAGGCCTGGGAGAAGGCGGGCCTGCGCGGTGCGGAGCGCACCGTGAAGGTGCAGGCGCCGGGACCGGTGACGCTGGCCGCGCAGCTGGAGTTGAGCGGGGGACACCGCGCGATCACCGACCGGGGCGCCGTCCGCGATCTGACGACGTCGCTGGCCGAGGGGGTGGCGGCGCACCGGGCGGACCTGGCCCGCCGGCTGGCGAGCCCGGTGGTGGTCCAGTTCGACGAACCGTCCCTGCCTGCGGCGCTGGCAGGCCGGCTCACCGGGGTCACCAGTCTGAACCCGGTGCACCCGGTCGACGAATCCGTGGTCACCGCACTGCTCGACGAATGCGTCGAGGTGGCCGGCGGGGAGGTCGCGGTGCACTGCTGCGCGTCCGAGGTTCCATGGAAACTGTTGCAGCGCAGTACCGTCAGCGCCGTGTCGGTGGACATTTCGACGCTCACGCCGGCGGATCTGGACGGGATCGGGGAGTTCGTCGACTCGGATCGCACAGTGCTGCTCGGCGCGGTTCCGGTCATCCCACCCGATGCCCGTCCGTCGGCCGAGCAGGTCGCGGCCTCGGTGGCCGCGGTGACCGATCGACTCGGATTCGCCCGCGACGTGCTGCGCCGCCGGGTCGGAATCACCCCGGGTTGCGGGCTCGCCGCTACGACACAGGCCTGGGCCCGCACCGCAATAGAGTTGGCGCAGCGCGCAGCCGACGGGTTGGCCGAGGACCCCGAGGCGATCTGAAAGGCTCGAACACCGGTGCGGTCTCGTCTACTCTCGGGTAGGCGCCTACCGAGCCGGTTCGGGGCGGGGAGCGCCACACTGATCAGGGGGACGGTGCTGTTGTCGGGGAAACTCTCGGGCCGGCACGGTGCCGAGGGTCATCTCGACGGGGAGATCCCGCGCCTTGTCGCGCTGGACTCCCTCGAGATCTTCGACACCGCAGCCGAGGAGTCGTTCGACGCGTTGACCGCGCTCGCCGCATACGTCTGCGGGGCGCCGATCGCGCTGATCGGCTTCATCGACGCGACCCGGCACTGGGTCAAGGCCCGGTACGGCATCGACCTCGCCGAGATCGACCGCGAGTTGTCGTTCTGTACCCACACCATCGCGGGCACGGCGCTGACGGAGGTACCGGACACCCACCGGGACGCGCGGTTCGTCACCCACCCGATGGTGACGGGGCCGCCGCATCTCCGGTTCTACGCCGGGGTGCCCCTCGTCACCGGTGACGGACACGCGGTGGGCACCCTCTGCGTGATGGACCGCGTGCCCCGCACGCTGTCCGACGACCAGCGTGCGCACCTGCAGACGCTTGCCGCTCAGGTAGTCGCCCTGCTGCAGCTGCGCCGCCAGACCTCGCAGTACGCCTCCGAGGCCGAACGTCGGCGGGCCGCCGACTCGGCGCTGCACGTGCGGCAGCGCATGCTCGAAACCGTGCTCCAGCACACCGACGTGCTGATCTTCGCCAAAGACGTCGACGGCCGGTTCGTGATGGCCAACCGCGCGATGGAGCACGTCACACGCGCCGGAGCGACGTTGATCGGCGGAACCGATCACGACTTCTTCGACGCCGCGATCGCCGATCACTACCGCCGCAACGATCTGCGAGTTCGGTGCCGTCCATGCGCAGCAGTGCACCGCGCTGGGCGCGCGCCAGGCTTCCGCCGGAGGTGATCTCATCCAGCATGGCCTGTGCGGCCGAGCGGAGGCGGTCCGGCACGAAGTCCAG
>NZ_LMVQ01000286.1 GCF_001545925.1 Mycobacterium sp. NAZ190054
CGCGATGGCGGTGGAGCTGGACGTCACCTCCGAAGAACAGTGGGCACGCGCGGTCGCGTCGGTGGTGGAGAGGTTCGGGTCGCTGACCGCGCTGGTGAACAATGCCGGCGTGCTGCACCGCGCGCCGCTGTCCGATGAGACGGCGGCCGGTTTCGAGGGCAGCTGGCGGGTCAACTGCCTGGGCCCGTTCCTCGGCATCCGGGCGGCGCTTCCGCACCCGCGCGACGCGGCGAACGCCTCGATCGTCAACACCTGCAGCACAGGGGCGATCCGGCCGTTCCCGAACCACAGCGCCTACGGCTCGTCCAAGTGGGCCCTGCGCGGCCTGACCCAGGTCGCGGCCGTCGAACTGGCGCCCGCCGGGATCCGGGTGAACGCGGTCTCCCCGGGGCCCGTCGAGACACCGATGCTCGATCCGACCACCCAGTCCCGGCTGGCGGATGCGGCGTTGATGGGCCGGATCGGCAGGCCCACGGAGATCGCCGACGCGGTCGCGTTCCTGGTCTCCGAACACGCCTCGTTCATCACCGGTTCCGAGCTCATCGTCGACGGTGGGCAGTCCCTGCAGATTGGATGACGACGCGATGGCCACAACGCTCTCCGTAGGCATCATCGGTGCCGGCCCCGGCGGCCTGGCGCTCGGAATCTTCCTGCGCAAAGCCGGGTTCACCGATTTCACCATCTTCGACCGCGAGGACGGGGTCGGCGGCACATGGCGGATCAACACCTATCCGGGTCTGGCGTGCGACGTGAAATCGCACCTGTACTCGTACTCTTTCGACCTGAACGCGCACTGGTCACGGCTGTGGTCGGGGCAGCGGGAGATCCTGGAGTACTTCGAACGCTGCGCGCGGCGTCACCGCCTGCACGAGAACCTGCGGTGCAGCACCGAGATCGTCTCGGCGCACTGGATCCCCGAATCGGGCAAGTGGCGGCTGACCACCGCCGCCGGCGACGAGCACACCTTCGACATCGTCGTCTCCGCCGTCGGGATGTTCACCCGGCCGGTGATGCCCGACCTCGTCGAGGAGGAACCGTTCACCGGGACGATCATGCACACCGCACGGTGGGATCACTCCGTGGATCTGCGCGGGGCCCGTGTCGCGGTGCTGGGCACGGGATCGACTGCTGCGCAGCTTGTTCCGGAGGTCGCGAAGCAGGCCGCCACGGTGTACTCGGTGCAGCGATCGCCCACCTGGGTGCTGCCCAAACCGGACCGGGAGTACACCGAGAGGGAGAAATGGATGTTCGCGCACATCCCGCTGGCCAAGAGGATCCACCGGACCCGATTGTGGTTGCGCAGTGAGTCGAACATCTCGGTGATCGAGCACGGCAGCGAGAAGACCGAGGAGTTCAAGAACATCGCGCTGCGGTCGCTGGAGGCGGCGGTGCCCGACGACGAACTGCGCGCGAAGCTGACCCCGGACCATCCGTTGGGCTGCAAGCGCCTCGTGTTCGCCACCGACTACCTGCAGACCCTGACCCAACCGCATGTCCAGGTGGTGTCCAGCCCCGCACGCAGGCTGCGGTCGCGTTCGCTGGTCACCGACGACGGCACCGAGCTCGACGTCGATGTCGTGTTGTGCGCCACCGGATACGCCGCGGCGGACTACCTCGGGCAGATCGAGGTGCGCGGCGCCGACGCGGGGCTGCTGAGCGACACCTGGCGCGACGGCGCGTTCGCCTACCTCGGGATGACCGTGCCGGGGTATCCGAACTTCTTCATGCTCTACGGACCCAACACCAACGTCGGTTCCAACAGCGTGATCTTCATCCTGGAGGCGCAAGCGCACTACGTCGTGCGGGCGCTGAAACACATGCGGCGCAGGAACAGGACCTACATCGAGGTACGGTCCGACGTGATGACACGCTACCTGGACTCGATCGACACATGGATGCAGGGCACCGTGTGGCTGACCCGGTGCAGCAACTATTTCCGCGCGGCCAACGGCCGGGTGGTGACCCAGTGGCCGCGCAGCGCCCGCGCCTTCTGGCAGATGACCCGCTGGTTCAGACCCGGTGACTATGTCTTCGCGGCCCCGCAGACCCGGCCGGCGATCCGGGTCGCTGCCCAGACCGCAGGGCAGCGGTAGGCCGCCATGACCGATCGCGACATCGCCGAGCGTCTCGACCCGGCCCTGCGCCACCTCGCGGCCGCGCGTACCGATCTGTCGCCGCATGTCCTCGGCGCCGTGCGGGACTCACTGAACCAACGACGGGCCGAGACGGCGAGGACGCGAGACACCGTCGGCGTCGAGGTCGAACAGCGTGACGTCGCCGTCCCGCAGGGGCACCAGGTCACGGTGCGGATCTATCGCGGTGGCCCGCCCGGTTCGGGTGCGGTGATCTATTGCCACGCAGGCGCTTTCGTTTTGGGCAACCTCGACACCGACCACCGGCAGTGCATCGAGCTGGCCCGCCGCGGACGGTGCACGGTGCTGTCGCTCGACTACCGGCTGGCCCCCGAACATCCGTACCCTGCGGCGCTCGAGGATGCGGCGGCGGTCCTCGACTGGGCGGCCCGCTGTGCGGCCGAACTGGGTATCGACGCCGCAATGATCGCCGTGGCCGGGAGCAGCGCCGGCGGGGCTTTGGCGACCGGGCTCGCGCAGCGCGCCGCGACCGGCAGCGGCCCCGCGGTGGTGTTCCAGTTGCTGCACCAACCGGTGCTCGACGACCGGCCGTCGCCGTCGAAAGAGGAGTTCACCACCACGCCGGGCTTCGACGGCGAAGCGGTGCAGTGGATGTGGCGGCATTACGGGGCGGGCGCATCCGTACCCGACGACGCGGTGCCCGCCCGCACCGAGGACCTCTCGGCGCTACCGCCCACGCTGATCACCTGCTCGGAGCTCGATCCGCTGCGCGACGAGGCGATCGACTACGCGCTGCGGCTGATGTGGGCCGGCGTCGGCACCGAACTGCACGTGTTCAGCGGCACCTGCCACGGTTTCGACTCGCTGGAGCCCGACTGGGAGATCAGCACTCAGCTCTTCGACATCCAGGGTGCGGCGCTACGCCGGGCGTTCCTGCGCTAATTCGCGCGCGATCGCCCGGTGGTAGGCGTCGATGTTCGCGGGATTCACGATGCGGAAGAAGCCGTCGGGCATCGGTGAGTCCTTGTACGCCTCGACCGTCATGGTCCTGCTGAACAACGTGACGCCCTCGCCGGGCTGGGTGAACGCGTACTGCACGCTGATCCGGCCCGGCATGCCGCCGTTGCCGTCACTGTCGTGGCCGAGGTTGCCCACGGAGTTGAACATCCACAGCCTGGGACGCATCGCGACGGCCAGATGCCAGGTGAAGATCCGGGTGCCGTCGGGGCCGGTCTCGGTCCAGGTGTCACCGACCTCCAGCGGCCACTTCTCCGGCACCTTGCCGACGTGCGCGCTGCCCGGATACGTCTTCGTCCAGTTGACCGGATTCGTCACGAAGTCGTAGATCTCCTCGGGGGATTGGGTGAACGCCGTCTCCGACGTCGTGGTGACGATGCCCACGATGGCTCCTTCCCGACGTACCATGTGCTTTACAAAGTCACGCCATAATGTCACGCTGCAGCATGGTGGACAAATGGTGCGCCGGGCGAGAGCGGGGAGCTGTCACGATGGACTTCGCCGAAGTCGAACTGTCCGAGGATGACCGGGCCTTCCAGACGGAACTGCGGGAGTTCCTTGCCTCCGTGGTCACCGACGACGTCATCGAACGCGATCGGCGGACGGGCGACAACTTCGACGAGACGGTTCATCTGACGCTCGGTGGTGCCGGGTACCTGGAACGGGACTGGCGCACCGAGCGTGACGGGGGCTTCACGGCCGTCCAGCGGCGGATCTGGGAGCTCGAGATCGGGCGGGCGCACACCCCGTGGTTTCACTGGAGCACCACGGCGATGGTCGCGAAGGCGGTGGACCGGTTCGGGGCCGACCAGTTGAAGGACGAGGTTCTGCCCGGGGTGCTGTCGGGGCGGTTGTGGTTGTGCCTGGGCTACACCGAACCCGAGGGTGGCTCCGATGTGGCGACCTGCAAGACGCGCGCGGTGCCTGACGGCGAGAGCTGGATCGTCAACGGCTCGAAGATGTTCACGTCGAACGCCCACCACGCCCAGTACGTCTTCCTGATCACCAACACCGACCCGACGGCGCCCAAGCACCAGAGTCTGACCATGTTCCTGGTTCCGCTGGACTCCGCCGGCGTCGACATCCAGCCGATCCGAACCGTGGACGGGGACCGCACCAACATCACCTTCTACAGCGATGTCCGCGTGGACGACCGGTACCGGATCGGGCCGGTCAACGGTGGTTGGGCAGTGCTGCGCGAGGCGCTCAACGCCGAGCACGGCACCGTCGAACGCGATGGCAGTGGGCTGAGCAAGATCGCCACCATGTCCGAACACGCGCTGCTACTCGCCGACGAGGTTGACCGGGTGGCCGGCGAGGTATCCGGGAACAGGCGGCTCGACGACGAGTCGGTCGCGTATCGGTTGGGCCGCAGCATCGCCCGGTTGGAAGCGGCGCTGAGTACACCGGAGATGTTCGGCCGGGTGGCCATCGCGCAGACTCTGCGCGACATCACCCCGGAACTGATGGACATCCGCGGGGCGGTGGCCGCGGTGCCGGACGGACTCAGCGCCGAGTATTTGTTCCGGTTGGCCGGGCCGACGGGTATCTATGGCGGCACGCTGGAGGTGTGAACCGTCCTGGATCTGGTGGAGACCGTGATCGCACCAGGAGGATGTGGTTGTGGCTGCGCCGAAAAAGTTCGACCAAGAGACCCGTGAGCGGGCAGTTCGGATGTATGAGGACCGGATCGCGGA
>NZ_LMVQ01000287.1 GCF_001545925.1 Mycobacterium sp. NAZ190054
CCCTCGCCGGACTCCCCGACCTCCGGTGTATCGACCGCGGCTCTGGCCGGGATGAAGTTCTCGATGAACGCCTCGACGCCCTTGACCGCCGCCACCGCGAGGTCGATGCCGACCTTCAGCCAGTTCTACACCGTGGACCCGCGCGCGGTGCCGTCGCGGCTGGCGTGGCAGACCGGCCAGGCGATGGCCGACTCGTTGGTGCAGCGCTACCTCGACGACACCGGCACCTACCCCGAGTCGGTGGGCCTGTCGGTGTGGGGCACCAGCGCGATGCGCACCTCCGGCGACGACATCGCCGAGGTGCTCGCGCTGCTGGGCGTGCGGCCCGAATGGGACGAGGCGTCGCGGCGGGTGGGCCGGCTGCAGGTCATCTCACTCGAGGAACTCGGCCGTCCGCGCATCGACGTGACGGTGCGCATCTCCGGCTTCTTCCGCGACGCGTTCCCGCACGTCGTGACGATGCTCGACGACGCCGTGCAGATGGTGGCCACGCTCGACGAGCCCGACGACGCCAATTACGTCGCCGCGCACGCCCGCGCCGACCTGGCCGCCCACGGCGACCGCAGGCGGGCCACCACCCGGGTGTTCGGCTCCAAGCCCGGCTCGTACGGGGCGGGCATCCTGCAGCTGGTGGAGGCCGGCACCTGGCGGGACGACAAGGACCTCGCCGAGGTCTACACCGCGTGGGGCGGGTTCGCGTACGGCCGTGGGCTGGACGGCGTGGCGGCCGCCGATGACATGCGCACCAACTACGCCCGGATCAAGGTGGCCGCCAAGAACATCGACACCCGCGAACACGACATCGCCGACAGCGACGACTATTTCCAGTATCACGGCGGCATGGTGGCCACCGTGCGTGCGCTCACCGGCTCCGATCCCCGTGCCTACGTGGGGGATTCGACCACACCCGACGCCGTGCGCACCCGCACGCTGGCCGAGGAGACCGCCCGGGTGTTCCGCGCCCGCGTCGTGAATCCCCGGTGGATCTCGGCGATGCGCAGGCACGGGTACAAGGGCGCGTTCGAGCTCGCCGCCACCGTCGACTACCTCTTCGGTTTCGACGCCACCGCCGGGGTGGTGCACGACTGGATGTACGAGAAGCTCGCGCAGGAATACGTGCTCGACCCGGCGACCCGGGAGTTCCTCGACACCTCCAATCCCTGGGCGCTGCACGGCATCGTCGAACGGCTCCAGGAAGCCGCCGACCGCGGCCTGTGGGCCGAGCCGTCGCCGGAAACACTGCAGGCGCTGCAGCAGGCCTACCTCGAAGTCGAAGGTGACCTGGAGGACCGCTGACATGAGTGAACCGGTCCGAGTCCGGATTCTCGGTGTCGGGATGGGGCCCCAGCATGTGACCCCGGAGGTGGCCCAGGCGCTCCGCGACGCCGACTACGTACTGGCGGCGGACAAGGGCGGCGACGACCGCGACGACGGTCTCCTCGCGCTGCGGCGTGCGATCGTCGCCGCACACGCCGGACCCGACGGCCCGGTCGAGATCGTGTCGGTGGCCGACCCCGAACGCGACCGGTCCACCGGCCTGACCACCGCCGGTTACCAAGGCGCCGTTGCCGATTGGCACGACGCGCGTGCCGCACGCTACGCCGAGGTCCTGCAGGAGCGCGGCGGCACCGCGGCGTTCCTGGTGTGGGGCGACCCGTCGCTGTACGACTCGACCATCCGGGTCGTGGAGAAAGTGCGCCGGCTCGGGGTGCCGGTGGACTACGACGTCCTGCCCGGGATCAGCGCCCCGCAACTGCTCGCCGCGCGGCACCGCATCGTGCTGCACGAAGTCGGCCGGCCGGTGCACGTCACCACCGGCCGACGCATCCAGGAAGCGGTCGCGGCCGGGTTGGACAACATCGTGGCGATGCTCAATCCGCCGCCCGAACGGCTCGACCTCACCGGCCTCGACGACTGGACGATGTGGTGGGGCGCCAACCTCGGCGCCGCCGGGGAGCGCCTCGTCAGCGGGCGCGTCGCCGACGTGCTCCCCGCCGTGGTCGAGGCGCGGGCCGCCGCCAAGGAGGAGACCGGCTGGGTGATGGATCTCTTCCTGGTGAGGCGTCACTGATGCCCGGCATCCTGGTCGCGGGCACGACCAGCGACGCCGGCAAGAGCGTGGTGACCACCGGCCTGTGCCGGGCGCTGTCGCGGCGCGGCATCAAGGTCGCGCCGTTCAAAGCGCAGAACATGTCCAACAATTCGATGGTGTGCGCCGAAACCGGCGGTGACGGTGTGGAGATCGGTCGCGCCCAGTGGGTGCAGGCGGTGGCCGCGAAGGCCACGCCCGAGGCGGCGATGAACCCCGTCCTGCTCAAACCCGGCAGCGATCACCGCAGCCACGTGGTGCTGATGGGCCGCCCGTGGGGGGCGGTGGCGTCGTCGGACTGGTTGGAGGGGCGGTGTGCGCTGGCGTCCGCGGCGCACGCGGCGTTCGACGACCTGGCGTCCCGCTTCGACGTCGTGGTGGCCGAAGGCGCCGGCAGCCCGGCCGAGATCAATTTGCGGGCAGGCGATTACGTCAACATGGGACTGGCGCGGCACGCGGGGCTGCCGACCGTGGTGGTGGGCGACATCGACCGCGGCGGCGTGTTCGCGGCGTTCCTGGGCACCGTGGCGCTGCTGTCGCCGGAAGACCAGGCGCTACTGGCGGGATTCGTCGTCAACAAGTTCCGCGGCGACCCCGCACTGCTGGCACCGGGCCTGCGTGACCTGGAACGCGTGACCGGCCGGCGGGTGTACGGGACGCTGCCGTGGCATCCCGACGTGTGGCTGGACTCCGAGGACGCGCTCGATCTGCAGGGCCGCCGATCGAAAGACGACGGCGCACGACGCGTCGCGGTCATCCGGCTGCCGCGGATCAGCAACTTCACCGACGTCGACGCGCTGAGCCTGGAACCCGACCTCGACGTCGTGTTCGTCTCCGACCCCCGCGCGCTCGGCGATGCAGACCTGGTGGTGCTGCCCGGAACCCGCGCGACGATCGCCGACCTGCAGTGGTTGCGCTCCCGTGGACTCGACCGCGCACTGCAGGCTCACGCGGCCGCCGGCAAACCGTTGCTCGGCATCTGCGGGGGCTTCCAGATGCTCGGCCGCATCATCCGCGACCCGGCCGGGGTCGAGGGCCCGGTTCCCGAGGTGCCCGGGCTCGGGCTGCTCGACGTCGAAACCTCGTTCGAGGCAGCGAAAGTGCTTCGGCTGCCGCAAGGCACCGGGCTCGGCGTGCCCGCCTCCGGGTACGAGATCCACCACGGCCGGATCACCCGCGGAGCCGACGCCACCGAGTTCCTGGGGGGTGCGCGCGCGGGACAGGTGTACGGCACCATGTGGCACGGCTCGCTCGAAGGGGACGCGCTGCGCGCCGCCTTCCTGCAGCAGACCCTCGGGCTGGCCGCCTCCGGCGTCAGTTTCCCGGCCGCCCGGGAGCGCCGACTCGACCTGCTGGGCGACCTGGTCGAGCGGCACCTGGACGTGGACTCGTTGCTGACGCTCATCCGCCGGGGCCCGCCCGCCGATCTTCCCTTCCTGCCACCGGGAGCGCCCTGATGTACACACGTGTACTCGTCCTCGGTGGAACGGCGGAGGCGCGCGCCCTGGCCGCGAAGCTGGTCGCCGACGGCGTCGACGTCACCAGCTCACTGGCCGGCCGGGTCGCCGAACCACGCCTGCCCGTGGGCCCGGTGCGAATCGGCGGATTCGGCGGCGTCGAGGGTCTGCGCGCCGCGCTGACCGACTACGACGTGGTCGTCGACGCCACCCACCCGTTCGCCGCGACGATCACCGCCAACGCCGTCGCCGCGTGCACCGCAGGCCCGGCCCGCAGACCGCTGCTGCGGCTGGAACGACCCGGCTGGGCGCACCGCTCCCGGCCGTCGTGGCACTGGGTGGACACCCATGAGGAAGCCGCCGACACCGCGGCCCGGCTCGGCAGCCGGCCGTTCCTGACCATCGGCCGCCAACAGCTGCACCAGTTCGTCCCGGCGCTGCGTGAGCTGGCCGTGCTGGCCCGCGTCGTGGACGTGCCCGACCTCACACTGCCTCCGCCATGGCGGGTGGTCACCAGCCGGGGACCCTACGACCTGCCCGGCGAGCTGACGGCGTTACGCGAACACCACGCAGATGTGCTGGTGACCAAGGATTCCGGCGGTGAACACACCTGGCCGAAGATGCAGGCCGCCGAGCAACTGGGGCTGCCGGTGGTGGTCGTGCGCCGGCCTACGGTACCCGGCGACGTTCCGGTGGTCTCGACCGTCGACGAGGCGCTCGCCTGGATCCGCGCCGCCCACTGACGGGGCACCGGGGCCGGCTCGGTGAATTGCTATCCTGGACGGGCCAGTCACCTCCGTGTGGAGTAGGGAACCCGGTGCGAATCCGGGACTGACGCGCAGCGGTGTGGGGATGACGAGGCGGGCCTCTCAAAAGATCTGAGAGCCACTGGAAGCCATGCTTCTGGGAAGGCGGCCCGCCGAGGACGACCCCCGAGTCCGAATACCTGCTGGCGTCCGCGGCGCCGCCGCGGACTCTGCTCATCGGGTCTCGCTGACTGGACCCCTGAAGCGAAGGATCGCCATGCGTCCTGACCGCTGCGGGGGTCAGTTCACTGAACACCACGCCGCCGTCCTCGAGCTTGGCACGGTTGGTCTCGACGTCCTTGATGTTCTGCTCGACCTCGAACTCCGCTGCCGCCGTGGCGGCCTCCTGG
>NZ_LMVQ01000288.1 GCF_001545925.1 Mycobacterium sp. NAZ190054
ATCTCGACTCGTTCACCGCGCCACTGGAACGGGTGTCCACGCCCGAGGAACAGGCCGCGACGCTGGTCTTCCTCGGCAGCCGGGCGGCCGGCTACCTCACCGGGCAGGTGGTGTGGACCGACGGCGGCGAGGAGGGCTGCGAGCGCCGCGGTCAGCCGGCGCGGGCGGATATCAAGATCAAACCTCACGCAGCGATGCTAGCTGCGCGGGGCAACCCCTCGAGTTCGTCGCGGTCGCCGTGGCGGGCCAGCGCGAGACCGGCGAGCACGACGGCGCCGCCGACCGCCTGGGTGCCCGTCATGGACTCCCCGAGCAGCACCCAGGCCGCCAGCACCGCGAACAACACCTCGGACAGCCCGACCAACGACGCGAACCGCGGGCGCAGCCGCGCGATCCCGACGATGCCGAGCGTGTACGCGATCGCGGTCGGGATCAGCCCCAGCGCGATCACCGGGACGATCCACGACGTGCTCGAGCCGGCGATCACGGCGTCGTTCGCGGTGAACCGCATCGGCATCACGCCGGCGGCGCCCAGGGCGGCGACCGTGGCGGCGCCGACGACCAGACCGCCGGCCGCCAGGGTGATCGGGTGCAGCGGTTTACGTCCGTCCGCGCCGCTGACGAGCCCGAAAGCACCCCAGAACACGCCGAATACCGAGAAGCCGGCGGGCTCGAGGTCGCGGGCGGCCAGGTACAGCACCGCGTAACCGCACAGCGCCGACATCGCCGTCGCCACCCCGACCCGGACCACGCTGCCCCGGGTGACCGCCCCCGACGGGCCTGCCGTCGCGTCGGTCACGTTCCGGCGTCCAGCGCAGGGACCTCCGGGGAGTACAGCCACGCCGTCCATAACGGGCGCAGGGAATCGTCGGTGTACTGGGCGGCCAGCCCGACGAAATCGTCGGTGACGACGCTGGAGTGACGGTGGCGGGCGGCCCAATCCTTGAGCAACGCGAAGAAATCGGTGTCGCCGAGCCGGCGGCGCAGCGCGTGCAGCGTCAGGGCCCCGCGCTTGTACACGCGGTCGTCGAACATGTCCCGCGGGCCCGGGTCGGCCAGCACCAGGTTCTGCGGCGAGCCCGTGAGCCGGTCGTGGTAGTGGCGGGCCCACTCGCCGGCGCTGCGTTCGCCGCAGTGCTCGGACCAGAGCCACTCGGCGTAGCACGCGAAGCCCTCGTGCAGCCAGATGTGGCGCCAGCGCTGCACGGTCACCGAGTTGCCGAACCACTGATGCGCAAGCTCGTGGGCGATCAACCGTTCGGAGCCACGGCGACCGTCGCAGTGGTTGGCACCGAAGATCGAGATGCCTTGCGCCTCAAGCGGTATTTCCAGGTCGTCGTCGGTGACCACCACCGTGTAGCCGGTCGCCAGCGGATAGGGCCCGAACAGTTTGGTGAACAGCTTCATCATCTGCGGCTGCCGGCCGAAGTCGTGCTCGAAGTGCTTGCGCAGCCGGTCGGGCAGCACGGCGTGCATGTCGACGCCGTTCTTGGTCATCCGGTGCCGGCCGTACATGCCGATCTGCAGGGTGATCAGATACGTCGACGTCGGCTCGGCCTGTTCGTAGACCCAGGTGGTCATCCCGGCGCGGGCCCGGCGGTCCAGCAGCTTGCCGTTCGCCAACGCGAAATAAGGGCTCTCCGTGGCGATCTGGATGCGGAAGCTGGCCTTGGCGGCGGGGTGGTCGTCACAGGGGAACCACGACGAGGCGCCGTTGGGCTGGCCGGCCACCAGCACGCCTTCGGTGAGTTCCTCGAAACCGACCTCGCCCCACAGGGATCGGATCGGCCGCGGGGTGCCGCCGTAGCGCACCGCGACAGTCATCGCCGCACCCGCGGGCAGGCGGTCGGCCAGGCTGATGTGCAGCTTCCCGCCCGAGGTCCGGTACTGGGCCGGACGCTTGCCGTTCACCGTGACCTTGGCGACCGAGAGCGCATCGGACAGGTCGAGGGTGAAGGTCTTCAGCTCGGCCAGCGTGACCGCGGTGATGGTGGCCGACCCGGCGAGCCGGTTGATGGCGACCTTGTACTCCAGCTCCAGCTCGTAACGCGACACCCGGTACCCGAAGTTGCCCGAACCGGGCAGGTAGGGGTCGATGACGGGCGGTGCGCTCTTCTTGGCGGCCCTCTTGCGCGCCGTCACGCCGCCGCGGACTTCTTGGACTTGGATTCCGATGTCTCCGAACGCTTTTTGCGTGACGGCAGCCACGGCGCGATCGGATTGCCCTGCCACCGCGTCGACGGCGGCACCTCGTCGCCGCGCATCACCAGCGAGGCGGGCCCGACGGTGGCGCCGGCGCCGAGGCGCGCCGCGGGCAACGCGACACAGTGCGGCCCTAGCGTCGCGCCGTCCTCCAGCACCACGGTGTCCATCCGCATGATCCTGTCGTGGAACAGATGGGTCTGCACGACGCAGCCGCGGTTGACCGTGGCGCCGTCGGCGAGCGTCACCAGGTCGGCCTCGGGAAGCCAGTACGTCTCACACCACACCCCACGTCCGATCTTCGCGCCCAGGGCCCGCAACCACAGGTTCATCACCGGCGTACCCGATGCGGCGCGGGCGAACCACGGGGCCGCGACGGTCTCGACGAAGGTGTCCGACACCTCGTTGCGCCACACGAACGGCGACCACAGCGGATGCTCGACCGCGCCGATACGGCCCACCACAAGCCATTTCGCCAGCACGGCAACGGCTCCGGCGACCGCGCCGGCGGCCAGCAGGATCGGTCCGGTCGCCAACGCCGCCCACGCCCAGCCGAACTCCGCGACCAGCCACTGGGTGGACAACAGCACCGCGATCCCGATCGCGAAGCTCACCACCACGGGCACGAACCGGAACGTCTCGACCGTGGCGCGCAACGCCTTCAGGCCCGCCGACGGATGGAAGGTGCGCAGCGCGTCGGCCGCGGTGGGCTTGCGGCGCAACCGCACCGGCGGGCTGCCCAGCCACGAGGATCCGGCCTTGGCCTTGTGCGGGGTGGCCGACAGCACGGCGACCAGACCGTCGTCGGGGACGCGCCGTCCGGGCTGGGTGATCCCCGAGTTACCCAGGAACGCCCGCTTGCCGACGGTGGCGCGGGCGACGTGGATCCAGCCGCCGCCGAGTTCGTAGGACGCCACCATGGTGTCGTCGGCGAGGAACGCACCGTCCTCGACGACGGTGAACTTGGGGATCATCAGCGCCGTCGAGATCTCGGTGCCCTTCCCGACCTTCGCGCCGAGCAGACGCAGCCACCACGGGGTCAGCAGGCTCGCGTAGATCGGGAACAGGTAGGTGCGGGCGCCGTCCATGAGCCGTTCGGTGGCCCACAGCTGCCATCCCTTGCGGCTGCGCACCGGGTGGTAACCGTCGTCGAGTCCGACCGAGAGCACCCGCACACCGAGCACTGTCAGCAGCGCGTACACCAGCAGCGCGGCGGCGGTGGCCGGCACCAGCCACAGCAGCGCCGGTGTGATCGCCGCCGTCACGGTCGCGGTGTCGCGCACGGCCCAGCCGATCACGGCCAGCCCGGCGGCCAGCGCCACCAACGGCAGCGCCCCCAGCAGCATCGAGGTCGCGCCGTACACCGCCACCCACAGCGGCGCCCGCGGGGGCCGGTGGTCGGGCCACGGGTGCTTGGCCTTCCCGGACTTCACCGCCGGCGAACCCTTCCAGTACTGCCCGTTCTTCACCTTGCCGACCACGGCCGATCCCGGGGCGACGTCGGCGTTCTTGCCGACGACCGCGCCGGGCAGCAGCGTGGTCCTGGCCCCGACGGTCGCGTCGTTGCCGACGGTGATCGGGCCGACGTGGAACTGGTCGCCGTCGATCCAGTGCCCGCTCAGGTCGACCTCGGGTTCGATCGAGCAGCGGTGCCCGAGCGTCAGCATGCCCGTCACCGGCGGCGAGGAGTGCAGGTCGACGCCGTTTCCGACGTTGTTGCCCAGCGCGCGGGCGTAGTAGACCAGCCACGGCGCGCCGGCCATGTTCTCGGCGCCACTGGCCTCGGCCAGCCGTTCTGCCAGCCACACGCGTAGATGGGTGGGCCCGCCGCGCCGGTAGGTGCCGGGCTCCAGATTGCCGATCAGCACGCGCGCACCGAACACCGCGATGCCCATCCGTCCCGGCGGGGTGACGAACAGCAGGAAGCCGGCCAGGGTCCACCACCAACTGATCGGGCGCACCCAGTCGACCAGTGACAGCGCGGCCGCGGTGTTGTTGGCGATCGCCAGCCACACCACCCACTGCATGCCGGTCAGCAGTGCCAGCGGCAGCGTCAGCGCGATCTGCACGGCCTGGGTCAGCCGGGGCACCGGCCTGACCTCGCGGGTCGGTACGGCCGGGGGTGGGTCGAGTTCGTCGAGGTAGCCGGCCAGCGAACCCAGCCGGGGATGGTCGTAGACGTCGGCGACGGTCACCTGCGGGTACCGCTGGCGAAGTGCGGCGACGAGCTGGGCCGCCGACAGCGAGCCGCCGCCGAGGGCGTAGAAGTCCGCCTCGGGACCGTCCACGGGCGCGGCGAGCACCTGACGCCACAGGCCCGCGAGCCAGCCGAGGGTGCCGCCGCCCAGGTCGATGTCGTCGGCAACCCCGCTCCGTTCGGGTTCGAGGCCCCCGACGTGATCATGCGCGACATCATCGCCGCGCTGCCGTACGCGCAGGGGTACTCCGATTCCAAGGGCATCGTCAG
>NZ_LMVQ01000289.1 GCF_001545925.1 Mycobacterium sp. NAZ190054
GTCGGGGTCCGACCGCGACCATGCTATCGGTGCGTGGCCTCACGCCCCGATACCAATGGGGCTATCCAGCCAGCTGTACTCGATGCCGAACAGTCCGGCGGCGAAACCGAGCGCTCCGAGCAACCACAAGGTGCCCACCACCACCGCGAAGGTGAACAGCGCCCCCAGCGCCTGGACCCACAGACCCTGCCGCTTGAACCAGGCCATCACGGCGTCGTAGCGCTCGCGCGCGAAGCCCAGCAGGCGGTGCGCCCACTCGAACTCGGTGGCCAGGATCGCCAGACCCAGGAACACGATCGCCCAGCCCGGGCCGGGGTACGGGATGGCCAGGATGCCGACCCCGAGCACCAGCAGCCCGACCACACCGACCGCGATGCGGTAGACCAGGTCGAGGGCACGGCGGTCCCGCAGCCGATCCCGCCACCGCGCCCATTTGCGGGTGAGCCCGCGCAGCCCGGTGTCCTTGCTCACGGTTGCCCCGGTTTCAGTTTGACGAACAGCGAGTGGGCTTCGGCCAGCACATCCTCACCGTCGCACAGTCGTCCCGACACGAATATCTTGCGGTCGACGATCTCGTCGATGCCCGCGTCGACCTGGAGCTCGGCGCCGATCACCGCGATCTTGCGGTAGTCGATGTGCAGGAACGCGGTGCGCTGAGCCTTACTCCCGCTGAGCTGGAACGCGGTGAACCCGAGCAGCGAATCGAACAGATGCGCCACCGCGCCACCGTGGGCGGCGCCGTTGCGGCCCAGGTGGTAGCGGCGGAACCGGGCCGTCCCCGCGACCCGGCCGTCCTCGGTGAGGCGCAGATCCAGCGGCGGGCTGAGGATGTTGCCCCGATTGGGCAGGTCCATCCGCCGACCCGACGGTGAGGACCACTCGTCGGCGTCGTACGGGGCCAGCAGCGCCGAGACCTTCTCGATCAGGTCGGCGGCCTCGGTGATCACCGCATCGGGTGCGTCCGCGGCGCGCGCGTGATCCTGCAGCGTGCGGACCGCCTCGACGAACCGTCCGTAGTCCGGGCCGCCGCGGTCGGTGGGTTTCGGCGGATTGAATCCCCCACCGACGCGGGCGTCGAATTCAGCGCCGACGCGGGCGTCGAATTCAGCGCCGACGCGGGCGTCGAATTCAGCGCCGACGCGGGCGTCGAATTCAGCGCCGACGCGGGCGTCGAATTCAGCGTCGACGCGGGCGTCGAATCCGGCCCCGACGCGGGCGTGGGCGTCGGCTCTCTTGGTGCTCACCCGCTCACCGTATTGGTTGCTCAGCCCGCGGTGGCGCCTGCGTTGCTGAGTGTCTCGAACTCCGCGTCGGTCAACGCGATCTGCGCTGCGGCGACGTTCTCCTCCAGATGGGCGACCTTCGATGTGCCCGGAATGGGCAGAATCACCGGCGAGCGCTTCAGCAGCCACGCCAACGCCAACTGCGACGGCGTCGACGCGTGCTCGGCGGCGATCCGCTGCAGCGGACCGTCGGGAGCCGCCAGCGGTCCGGCGGCCAGCGGGAACCACGGGATGAACGCGATGTCCTCGGCCTCGCAGACCTCCAGCACCGCTTCCGAGCCGCGCATGGTCAGGTTGTACATGTTCTGCACGGACACGATCGGCGCGACCTTGCGGGCGGCATCGAGCTGTTCGGCGCTGACCTCCGACAGGCCGATGTGCCGGATCTTGCCCTCCTGCTGCAGTTTCGCCAGCTCACCGATCTGATCCTCGGCCGGGAACTTGGAGTCGATGCGGTGCAGCTGGAACAGGTCGATGGTGTCCACCGCGAGCCTGCGCAAACTCATCTCGCACTCCTGGCGCAGGTACGCCGGGAACCCGAGCGGCTCCCACACGTCCGGCGCAGTGCGCAGCAGGCCCGCCTTGGTCGCGACGACGACGCCGTCGTAGGGATACAGCGCCTCGCGGATCAGGTCCTCGGAGATGTAGGGCCCGTACGAGTCCGCGGTGTCGATGAAATCGACACCGAGTTCGACTGCCCGGCGCAGCACCCGCAGGCATTCGTCGCGGTCGGCCGGCGGACCCCAGACCCCGGGGCCGGTCAGGCGCATCGCGCCGAACCCGAGACGGTTGACGGTGAGCTCGCCGCCGAGGGCGAGGGTCGGTGCGTTCGCGGCAGTCACGGCTCCGACGGTACGCGGGCGGTGACAAGCTGACACGGTGAAGCTGCAAGACCTGGCCGCCAGGGAGCTGACCTATCCGGAAGTCGGCGCGACCGCCTCGGACCTGCCCGACGGATACCGCCATCTGCTCAAGTCGTCGGTGATCGGCAGCGGGCGGGAGCGCTTCGAGCGGGCCGCCGCCGAGGGCATGCGTTGGGGGATGCTGCGCGGGGCGGGTCTGCGGGTGGAGGCGACGACGCCGGTGGCCGCCGTGGGCGCCGACGTACTGGTGCATCTCGGGCCGGTGCTCGCGCCGTGCCGCGTCGTCTACGTGGTGGACGAACCGGACCGCCGCGGTTTCGCCTACGGCACACTGCCCGGACACGCCGAGTCCGGCGAAGAGTTGTTCCTCGTGCGCTATGACCCCGCCACCGGACAGGTGTTTGCGGAGGTGACGGCCTTCTCGCGGCATGCGACGTGGTGGAGCCGACTGGGAGCTCCGGTCACGTCGCTGATGCAGCGGGTGATCACCGACCGGTATCTGCGCGCACTCTGACGCCTTTCTGTGAGCCCGCTGGAAGCGGGCAGCCGGCACAGCCACCACCACACCGGACGGTGGCCGCCGCGACATTGGCCATGCCCGCACCGGCGTGGGAGGTCAGCGGTAGCCTGAGCCATATTGACGCGCGAGTACCGGACGGTGACGGATGAACGATCCAGCAGGCATCGAGGCTGCGCATTTGCGTGTGGCCGAGCTGGTCCAGGGACTGCACAACAGGCCCGACACCGACTCCGACACCGTCGTGGCCGAGTTGGCCGAGCACGCCGCCGTCGAGATTCCCGGCGCGCAGTATGCCGGAATCACCTTGAGCCGCAACGCAAAGCACATCGAGACGCCCGCGGCGACCCACCACTGGCCGTTGCTGTTGGACAAGATCCAGCAGCGTCATCTGGAAGGGCCCTGCCTGACCGCGGCATGGGACGAGAAGACGGTCCATGTGCGCGATCTGGAGACCGACGAGCGCTTCCCGAACTATCGGCGTGACGCGCTGGCCGAGACACCCATCCGTTCCATCATGGCGTTCCAGTTATTCATCGCCGACGAGACGCTGGGCGCGCTCAACGTCTACTCCGAGCACGCCGGCGCTTTCAGCGACGAGTCGCGCACCCTCGGCCTGATCTTCGCCGCGCACTCGTCGGTGGCCTGGAATTCGGCGCGCCGTGAGGACCAGTTCCGTCGGGCGCTGGCCAGTCGCGACGTCATCGGCCAGGCCAAGGGCATGATCATGGAGCGCTACCGGGTGGATGCGGTTCAGGCATTCGAGTTGTTGCGCAAGCTGTCCCAGGACACCAACATCCCGCTGATCAAGGTCGCCACCGATCTGGTGACCGACGCGCTGGCATCGGATCGCTGAGCAGACGCGGAGCTCCCGCCGCCGGCTCCGCGCCGCGGTTCTGTGTGAGATCCGTTGCGCCACATCGCACTGATGACCGAAACAGGGCTGCAGCAGCCCGGCCGCCCGAACACTCCGTGCGGGAGCGAGACGGGTGGCCGGACCGCTTCAGGGGTCGTCAGTGAGTGTCCCACCTGTCTCGGCGGTCGCCCGCGGGTGCCGTACCCGTGATCAGGGCGCGTGGAATCTCCGCGTTGACCGGTGCCGCAGCCGAATCACCCTGCGTGGCAGACCAATCCGTACCCACGCAGAGCAGGTCCGACGGCACCGGCACCTCGCTGGGCAGCTGCACCGGCAGGCCGGGGATCGACGGGATGGTCAGCGACGGCGGCGACACCAGGTTCGACAGGCCGGTCGCGGCCAGCGGCGTCAACGGGCTCGGAGGGGCGGGCACACCAACGTTCACCGCTGCTGATCCACCCGGCACCGGCGGCGTTCCCGGCGGGACCATACCCATGACCGACGACGCGGTGTTCTGCACCGTCCGGGCCACACCGGGCGGCGTGAGCAGATCGGTGACGGTCACCGTGCTACCGGGAGTGCCCGGGACCGGCGCGCCCGGGGCTCCGCCGTTGACCCCCACCGAGTTCGGCGGGGTGGGTGGCACCGGCGGAGCCGGGTAGTTGACGAACCCGCCCGACGACGACCCCGGCGCCGGAGGCGTCGGAGGGCTCACCGCGCCGGCGGGCACCGTGCCAGCATCGCCGGGAACACCCGGAGTCGGGGGTGTCACCACACCGGCCTCACCGACGATCGGCGCGCCGGGAACACCCGGGTTCGGCGGCGTCACCACACCGGCGGGCACCGCCCCCCCACCACCGGGAACACCCGGAGTCGGCGGTGTCACCACACCGGCCTCACCGACGATCGGCGCGCCGGGAACACCCGGGTTCGGCGGCGTCACCACACCGGCCTCACCCACGATCGGCGCCCCGGGGGCCGGTGGAGCCGGAGCCGGCACCGCTGCGGCCGCTGCATCGATCGGAGCACCTGCGCCAGCCGCACATTGCCGACCACTGAGGCGTTGGGCGCCACCCAGCTCTCCGGGTGCACACGAGGGGTGTGGCCGTGGACGGCAAGAATCAGCGGCTCAGCCATGGGGTCA
>NZ_LMVQ01000290.1 GCF_001545925.1 Mycobacterium sp. NAZ190054
CCAGTTCGGTCTCGACAGCGTCCACCACGGCCGCGTCCACGGCGCTGCCCGCCAGGGCGACCTCGGCCGCGATGTCGGCGATCAGGTTCTGCACCGACTGGAACCTGCCCACCGGGCGGCCGAACTGCAACGCCCGGCGCAGCGGGCGACCGCTCGCCAACGCGGAGACGATGCCGGCGGTCATGGAGTCGCCGGCGCCGGCCGGATCGGCCGGCTCCAGCGTCGGCATGCAGATCTCGACGACGTCACCGCCGCGTGTCCCGCCGCCGTCGGGGTCGCGCTCGTCCAGCAGGGCCAGGGCCGGCGCGGACCCGGACCGCGACACCACGATCGTGCCGGCACCGTCGTCACGCATGGAGCGCATGGCCGCGACCAGATCCTCGGGGTCCTCGGACTTCGCCCGGCCGTCGTCGAGGAGTTCTTCGTGGCTGACCTTGATCAGGGCGGGTTTGCCGGCGAGTACCGCTTCGAGCCGCCCGCCGGAGAGGTCGGCGGCCACCTTGCAGCCGTTGGCGCCCAGGTCGGTGGACAGCCGCCGGTAGAGGTCAGCGGGCACCACGTCGTCCTCCTGCGGCCCGGACAGCAGTACCCGGCCGTGGGTCAGTCCCTCGGTGAGGGTGAGCTCGTAGAGGGAGTCGAGTTCGTGCCGGTCCAGCGGGGTGCCTGCGGCCTCGGCGACGACCTCGCGGCTGCCCGTACGGCGGTCGTGGACGTACGAGCCGTTGCGTGCGCTGACCGGCACGGTGCGCACGGTGACGTCGCGGACGGGCAGCAGGTGCCCGAGGACGTCGCCCGTCTCACCGCCCAGCGCCGAGCACAACACGACCGGCACACCGAGGGAGGACATCATGCGCGACTGCCAGACACCTTGGCCACCGGCGTGGACGTGGATGTCGGCCGCACCCGAACGGTTCTCGATCGTGACGGTGAGGACGGGCAGCGGGGCGAAGATGACCACCGGATCGGGTTCGTTCGACGTGTCGGGATTCTCGCTGCGGGGCTTCTTCTCTGCCATGGGCTTGGGGGTACCCACCCGGAGAGGTGCCCACCCGCTGAACATCTCCCGAATTGGACTGGCAGGCAATGCTGTTGATACGGCAGCGATTCGGAGCCGCGGCGGCTAGATCCTGCCGCCGGGGAACATCGTCCTGACGGCCCGGGTGATGTTCTCGCGGGCGGTGGCGGCGTCGGTGGGGTCCAGTGAGCTGATCGCCATCACGTACCGGCGGTCGGGCCCGATCACGCCGGTGGACACGTGCAACTGGTTGCCGCCGTTCCAGCAGCAGAACCAGCCCTGCTTGACCGCGACCGGCTCGCCGTCGAGCCCGTCGGGGATGCCGAACCGCTGCGGGTACCCGTCGGTCCCCGTGGGTGTGGACTGCGCGAGATCGCCGAGGATGACGTCGGCCTGGTCGGGTGGCAGCCCCCCGGTGCCGTCCAACAGCTTCGCGTAGTAGCGGACGAGATCGCCGGCGGTGCTCTGCGTGACGTCCCACTTTCCGTTGTACGGTGCCGTGGTTCCGGTCAACCCGTACCGGGCCACGATACGCGCGATGACGGCGCTCTGGCCGATCCGGTCCCAAAATGTCTGGGCCGCACTGTCATCGGAGGAGCGCAGCATGACATCGAGGGCGTCGCGGTCGGCGGCGGACAGTTGCGTCTCGCCCTGCGATTCCTGCAGCAGCAGATCGTCGGCGATGAACAGTTTCACCACCGACGCGATCGGGAAGGGGGTGTCGGCCCCGCTGGACGCGATCTGACCGGTGGTGCGGTCCAGCACCGCGGCTTGGATGTCGGCACCGGACGCGGCGGCGTCGGCGGTGGCCTGCTGGACGCGGGCGTCGAGTCCGGCGAACGACTCCGCCGGCTGGTCGGGTGGGGCCGCGGGCAGCGCCGGAGGTGGGGCCTGCTGGGCGGTGACGGTTGCCTGCGGGGTGTGCTCGGCGGCCGGCGGTGTACCCCAGACCTGCGCCTCACAGCCGTTGACGAGAAGTGCCGCACAGACGATCGCGGTTCCCGTCGTCGCCCGATGCAGCAGCCGTCGTTGACGCATGAGTCTCCTTCGAGCAGATCTTCAACCGGTTGCCGGGTCTACGCTGTACCCAACGGGTATCCAGCCTAATCGCAGGCCGGCAGCGCAGCCGCTGAGTCGCCTCCGCAGGTCAATCGCCGTGAACGGGCTTCATCGCACCGGGGTCAGCGGTGGTCTCCCGGCGAGTACCGCGGCCGCATTGTCGATGTCGAGGATGCCCATGGTGTCCCGGGTGGCCTCACCGGCGCTGGCGGTATGCGGAGTCAGCACGAGCCCCGGCGCATCCAGCAGAGCCGGGTTGACGTCGGGTTCGCCCTCGAAGACATCGAGTGCGGCCCCGCGGCGCGGTCGGTGAGACGCCGCGACACGTAGATGGTTCCGGTCTGGCCGCTCACGTGCGGACGCTCCTGGTGCACACGGGGGTGTCGGCGTGGATTCGGGCGTGGCCGGCGATTCGAGGGTTTCGACCAAGGTACTGGAGTGGGCGTGCCGGTCGTACAGAATGGGTCGGATGGACGGCGGCACCAGCACCGAGACGTACGAACCGGATCCGTACATCCGCGTCCACGCATCCCGCGTGCACAACCTCAAGACAGTGGACGTCGCCGCCCCGCGCGACTCGTTCGTGGTGTTCACCGGGGTGTCCGGATCCGGAAAGTCCTCGCTGGCGTTCGGCACCGTCTACGCCGAGGCGCAGCGCCGCTACTTCGAATCGGTGGCGCCGTATGCCCGCCGACTGCTGCTGCCGCAGGACGCCCCGAAGGTCGACGACATCACCGGGCTGCCACCGGCGGTCGCGCTGCAGCAGCGCCGCGGTACCGCGACCTCGCGGTCCACGGTCGGTACCGTCACCACGCTGTCGAACCTGCTGCGCATGCTGTTCTCCCGCGCCGGAACGTATCCGCCCGCAGCCACCGAGCGGCTGGACTCCGATGCGTTCTCGCCGAACACCACGATCGGTGCGTGCCCACAGTGCCACGGTCTGGGCCGTATCCACGAGGTGACCGAGCAGACGCTGGTGCCCGACCCGTCGCTGACCATCCGCGAGGGCGCGGTGGCGGCCTGGCCCGGAGCCTGGCAGGGCCAGAACCTGCGCGACATCCTCATCACGCTCGGCTACGACATCGACAAGCCGTGGCGCAAACTGCCCAAGCGGCACCGGGATTGGATCCTGTTCACCGAGGAGCAGCCCACCGTGGAGATCGATCCGGGCCGGCATCCGGTCACCGCGGAGTACTACTACAACGGCACCTTCTCCAGCGCCGAGCGGCACGTCCGGCACACGCTGGCCAACTCGCAGAGCGCGGCGATGCGCCGCAGGGTGCTGCAGTACGTGCACAGCGCCGACTGCCCGGTGTGCGACGGCTCCGGGCTGCGGCCCGAAGCGCTCGCGGTGACGTTCGCCGGCCGTACCATCGGCGACCTGGTAGCCCTGCCGTTGACGGCGCTGGCCGAGGTGCTGGCGCCGGCGGCGACCCGCACGGAGTTCGCCGCCGCCTACGAATCCACCGAATCCGGTGAATTCACCGAAGTGGCAACGATGATCGCCGCAGATCTGGTGGCCCGGATCGGTGTGCTGGTCGACCTGGGGCTCGGTTACCTGAGCCTGCACCGCCGCACGCCGACGGTGTCGCCGGGGGAACTGCAGCGCCTTCGGTTGGCGACCCAGCTGCGGGCCGGGTTGTTCGGCGTCCTCTACGTGCTGGACGAGCCGTCGGCGGGCCTGCATCCGGCCGACGCCGAACCACTGCTCGAGGTGCTGGACCGGCTTCGGCGGGCCGGCAACTCGTTGTTCGTGGTCGAGCACGACATGGACGTGGTGCGCCGCGCCGACTGGATCGTCGACGTGGGGCCCGGCGCCGGTGAACTCGGCGGCGATGTGCTCTACAGCGGCCCGGTGGCCGGTCTCGCGGACGTCGACTCCTCGGTGACCCGGCGCTACCTGTTCGCCGACGGGCCACCCGACCGCCGCGCGGTGCGCACACCGGCAGGGATTATGCGGCTGCGCGGCATCACTTTCCACAACCTGCACGAGGTGGACGTGGACATCCCTCTCGGTGCGTTCGTGGCCGTCACCGGGGTGTCCGGGTCGGGGAAGTCGACGCTGGTCTGCAAGGTGCTCGGCGACGTGATGGCCAGACAGCTGGGCAGATCCGTCGAACCTGCCGAGGACGCAGCCGACAGTGATGCCGAACTCCTCGACATCGACACCGATTCCAGTGTGGGAGTGACCGTCGACGGCGCCGAGATGATCGATCGCCTCGTCACCGTGGATCAGCGGCCGATCGGACGCACCCCGCGGTCGAACCTGGCGACCTACACCGGGCTGTTCGACGCCGTCCGGAAAGCGTTCGCCGACACCGCCGAAGCGCGCCGGCGCGGCTGGAGTGCGGGCCGTTTCTCGTTCAACGGCGCCGAAGGCCGCTGCGACACCTGCCAGGGCGAGGGTTTCGTGGCCGTCGAATTGTTGTTCCTGCCGGGCACCTATGCCACCTGCCCGGCGTGCGGCGGGGCCCGCTACTCCGACGAGACCCTCGAGGTCACCTACCGCGACCGCACCATTGCCGACGTGCTGGCCCAGACCGTCGAGGAGGCCGCCGACTTCCTGGCTGATCTGCCCAGTGCGGCACGGAGTTTGACGACTCTGCGTGAGGTCGGGCTCGGGTACCTGCGGTTGGGGCAACCGGCGACCGAACTGTCCGGAGGCGAGGCGCAACGTATCAAGTTGGCCACCGAGTTGCAGCGCGCCAAACGTGGTCACACGCTCTACGTGCTCGACGAGCCCACCACGGGTCTGCATCCGGCCGACGTCGAGTTGCTGGAACGTCAACTGCACCGGCTCGTCGACGCCGGCAACACCGTCGTGGTGGCCGAGCACGACATGTCGGTGGTGGCGAGGGCGGATCACGTCATCGACCTCGGACCCGGCGGCGGTGACGACGGCGGCACCGTCGTGGCGGCCGGCACACCGGCTGCGGTCGCCGCCGACACTGCGAGTCGGACGGCACCGTATCTCGCCGCACAGCTCAACCCGGCGTGACGGAGCCCGGGTCGCTGAGGCCGATCAGCCGGCGGGCGTCACGTCCACGCCCGAGCCCTTGATCGCGGCCTTCGCCCGGTTCTCGGCCCGCACCGCCCTCTTGCCGCGGACATACCCGGTGGCCGAGATCGACGCCGCCAGCAGCGCGTCCTCACCCTTGACGAACGGATGGAACCCCACCCCGGCGCCGCCGCGGCCCTTGACCGGGACGTCGGCGACTTCGGTGACCTTCCAACTCTTTTCGGCCACCGACAGGATCGCCTCGCCGTTGGCGCAGGACACCGGCAGCGCGGCGATCATCTCGTCACCGTCGCCGGCCAGCTTGACCCCGGCCACCCCGTTGCCGGCCACGCCCTGCGGGTTCACCGCCGCGGGGTCGAGACGCAGGATCTTGCCGCGCCGCGTCACCAGCGCCAGGTGGTAGCCGGCCGGCAGCACCCCGGACTGCACCAGCCCGGTGATGTCGGGCGCGACGGGGATGTCGCGGATCTTGTACGGCAACCCGCCGCCGGTGGTGAACTTGATCCGGCCGTCGCTCCACACCGCCCAGCCCAGACCGGAGGTGAGCAGCTCCCCGTGGCTGTCGGAGAAGACCCCGCGGTCGTCGAGGCGCCAGGCCGTGTTGACCTTGCGCTCGCGCGGCCCGTCCTCGTTGGAGCCCGACGACACGGGGGTGGCGTCGTAGTCCAGCACCGTTCGCCGGTCGAACTCCGGGCCCTTGAACAGTTTTGCGGTCTCGACGAGCTCCTGGTCGATCACCTTCCGGCGCGCGTCGGGGTTGGCCACCAGCTCGGTCAGCTCGGCGAACTCGGCGTCCAGTTTCTCCGCTTCGGCCCGCAGCTCGATGACGTCGAGCTTGGTGAGCCGGCGAAGCTGCAGCGCCAGAACGTAATCGGCCTGCACCGCGTCGATCCCGAACCGCTCCTGCAGACCTTGCCGGGCCTCGTCGACGGTGTCGGAGCCGCGGATCACCGCGACCGCGGCGTCGATGTCCAGGTGGATGGTCATCAGGCCGGCCACCAGGTGACGGCGCGCGGTCACCTTCTCCAGCCGGTACTCGCTGCGGTGCATCACCACCGAATCCCGCAGCGACAGGAACGCGGTGATCAGCTCGCGCACCGACCACCACCGCGGCACCCGGTTCTCGTCGAGAGCGACCAGGCTGGCGGCGAACGTCGACTCCAGCGGCGTCAGCGCCAGCAGCTGCTCCCGGATCTGCTCGGCACTGTGCCCACGCTTGGCGGTGACCACGATGCGCAGCCCGTTGCGGCGGTCGGTCAGGTCCGACATGTCCGCCACCCCGGACATCTCACCGGACTCGACCAGCGCCCGGATGCGTTCCTGCACAGTGTTACTCGCGACACCGGGCGGCAGCTCGGTGATGATGCAGTTCTTGCCGTCGACGGACACTGTGCCGCGCACGGTGAAATGGCCCCGGCCGGTGGTGATGTACTCGCGCAGTCCCGCCGTGCCGACCACCGAAGCGCCGGATCCCCAGTCGGGCCCGGGGATCAGCTTGACCAACCGGTCGTCGGTCATGTTCGGGGTCTTCAGCAGCGCCCGGCAGGCCGCCATCACCTCGCGGGGGTTGTGGGCCGGCACCTTGGTGGCCCACCCCTCGGCGATGCCGACCGCGCCGTTGCACAGCAGCACCGGCCACCGGGCCGGCAGCACCGTCGGCTCGGTCCACTCGCCGTCGAACGTCGGGACCATCGGCACCGCGTGGTCGTCGAGTTCGGCGGTCAGTGCCGCACCCGGCGCCGACAACCGCATCTCGGTGTAGCGGTCGGCCGCCGGGATGTCGCCCTGGATGCGCGGGAACGCGCCCTGCCCGTCGATGACCTTCACGCGCTGGAACTCGGCGGCCATCAGCGCCGCGGCGCCGTACATCGACGCACCGCCGTGCGGATGCAGGTTGCCGGTCACTGCCGAGCAGACCTTCGAGGACTTCTGCGGTTTGTTGCCGGGCAGCAGTCGTGAATCGTGCATCTGGTAGAGCAGCCGGCGCTGGCCGGGCTTGAGGCCGTCGAACGCGGACGGGATGGCGCGGTCGCTGACGCTGTAGAGCGCGAAGGTCAGCTGGTAGTGGTTCCAGTAGTCGTCGGCGCTCTGGTCGAGCACCAGGTCGGGGTTCTGTTCGGGAACGTCCAGGGTGGCGGTCACAGTACTTTCCTCAGTCCAGGTCCAGCGCCAGGGTGTCGACACGGGCGGCCACGTCGGCCATCCACGTGCGCCGGCCCTCGGGCGGCCCGCCGAACAGCGTGTGGTGCAGCTTCTTCTCGCTGTCGTCGGGATGCAGCCGGATCACCGTGCGCCGCTGCGGATCCAGCACGGTGTTCCAGAAGTCGTCGGCGTCCATCTCACCGAGACCCTTGTTGCGCTGCACCTCGACCTTGCGTTTCGAGGTGGCCTTCAACTGGGCCACGGCGGCGTCGCGCTCGGACTCGTCCTGGCAGTAGATGCGCTCGTCGCCGCATTTCACGACGAACAGCGGCGGCAGTGTCACGTACACCATCCCCGCCTCGACGAGCGGGCGGTAGAAGTCCAGGAACATCGAGATCAGGCTGGAGTTGATGTTGCCGCCGTCGGGGTCGGCGTCCGACGCGAACAGGATCCGGTCGTAACGGCACAGCTCCGGGTCGCAGTGGTCCCGCACCCCGCAGCCCAGGATGCGTTCGATCGCGTCGAACTCGTCTTTGCCCCGCGCCTTGCTCAGCGCGAACCCGTAGACGTTGGGCGGCTTGCCTTTCAGCGGGAACGCGGCCTGGAACGTGGCGTCCCGCGCGGCCTTGATGGTGCCGAGCGCCGAATCGCCCTCGCAGAGGAACAGTTCCGCACCGGACCCGCGTCCGGTCTCCCTGCTGGGCAGCAGCTTCGGCGGTAGCGACAGGTTGGTGCCCAGGCCCTTGGCCTTGGACGCCGCCCGGGACCGGGCCTTCGCCCCCTCGGCGCTGCGCCGCGCCCGCGCGGACTCCAACGCCAGCTTGGTCCACAGCGACACGGTGTCGGCGTTCGCGGGGTTGGCCGCCCAGATGGTGACGCTGCGGGCCACATCGGGGGCCATCGCCATGTTCAGCGAGCGCGAGGACACCGCGGTCTTGGCCTGGGAGTCCCACGCCACGTCCGGTGCGCGGGTATCCACGGCCAGCGCGGTGACAGCCGCAAAATCCTGCGGCTCCGGGCCTTCTTCGCCTTTGGCCAGGCCGAGGTCCCGGATCCGGGAGGCACGGTCGGCCAACGCCTCGGACAGGCCCTTCACCGCGGCGGTCAGGTGTGATCCGCCGCCGGGGGTGCGCACGGTGTTGCAGAACGCGGCGACCGTCGCGGGTTCGGCCGGCCCCGCGGTCAGCGACCAGCGGAACGGGGTCGGCCCGCGGCCGGTGGTGTACTCGCCGCGGCCCTCTACGACCGCCCGCACATCGGGCGCCGGTGTGCCGGCGGCGGTGCACATGAGGTCGAGCAGGGTGTCGGTACCCCACGGTCCGTTGAACGGCTCGAGCAGCGCCGGCGGAACCTCGTCGCCGGGCCAGCCCTCGTCGACGACGATCAGCTGCACGCCGGGGGACATCCGCGCCGCGGCGTGGGCGCGCAGCAGCACCTCGCCGATGTCCACGGTGGAGTCCGGCACGACGGCCGGGTCGAACAGGATGCGGACCGTGGTGCCGTGCGCGTCGGGCTTGCGGTTGCCGGTGCCGCGCAGCTTCTGCGTGTCGGCCCGGGTGAACGGGGCGTCCGGGTCGAAGTCCTTGCCCTCGAAGACGCCCGGGTAGCCGCGGCCGAAGCTCTGCAGGTAGGTCTTGCCGCCGCGGCGGACGGTGACGTCGGTGCGGGCGGAGATGAAGACCGCGGCCGCGGCGCCGATCCCGTTCAGCCCGGCGCCCGTGCCGGCCGCGTCGGCGTGCGCGGAGAACTTGCCGCCCGCCCGGGCGGTGCCGAGCGTCTTGACGATGCCGTTCTTGCCGGTCGTGGGGTCGGTGTCGACGGGCAGGCCACGGCCGTCGTCGGCGACGCTGACCGAACCGTCGGCGTGCAGGGTGATGGTCACGCATGACCCGCCGTGAGCGGGATCGGCGACCTCTTCGACCGCGTTGTCGATCAGCTCGCGCAATGCGGTGTTGAGCACGTCGAGGCCCAGGTTCACCGCCGGCCGCAGGCGTGTGTGCTGGACATCGTCGAGCTCGGTGATGTCGGCGGCGGTGTAACTCACTACTGATTGCTTTCCGTCGGGCTGGGAGGGGTGCCGCAGGAATGTTAGACGGCCGGACCGACATTTCCCCGCATCCGCGTCGCGTGACGTCCGTCTAACTGCCGTAGAGATGCAGCGCACGCGCCGCTTCGGTGGCCACTTCGCCGCTCAGTGTCGCGATCGGGGGACCGCCGCGCTGATGGATCACGTTTGCGAGGACGATCACGTAGGTGTCCGATCCGGGATCGAGCCACACGGTCACCCCGGTGAAGCCGGTGTGGCCGAAGCTGCCGACGGGGAAGCGCGCGCCGCGCGGTCTTGAGTGGGCGCTGTCGATATCCCAGCCAAAGCCGCGCAGGTCCTGGCCCGGTATGGCCGGATAATGCGGAGCAAGCAGAGAATCTGTTGTGCGGGAGACTATTTCGGTGGCATTCGCCGCCTCGATCTGACCGGCGTGGTGCCCGGGCTGCTGCGGAGTCGTCATCGTCTCCACGCTCGCCTGCGTCAGCGGAAAAGCACTCGGGCGGCCGGCGAGGCGGTCGAGCAGACCCTGCGCGTACAAGCCCATGTCGTGCACGGTGGTGAAAACCCCGGCGCTGCCGGACACCCCACCCATGCGACGTGCCGTCGGGTCGTGCACGGTCCCGCGGAGCGGGTGGCCGTAGTCGGGGTTGAGGTGCGGAGTGTCCTCGTCGAGCGCCGTCGGCGCGATGCGCCCCAGCAGGTCGGTGCTCCACGTCCCCGCCGGACAACGGCTCACCTCCGGACCGTGCACATCCGGGGCGATCGCGGTGCCCCGGATCTGGTGCGGCCCACAGGCTTTGGCTGCGGGAAGGTAGCGGGTGTCAGACATGCCGAGGGGTGCGAACACCTTGGCGCGGACATAGACGTCTTCGGGTTCGCCGGTGATCTTCTCCAGCAGCGCGCCCAGGATGATGAAATTGATGTCGGAGTAGTGGAAGAGTTCCCCGGGCTCGAACACCACCCAGGCGGCGAGCGCTCGGCGGATGCCCTCTGCTTTGTCGGCCTCGGCCAATCCCCACGGACCGTCCAGGCTCAGATCTCCCGCGATGCCCGAGGTATGGGTGAGTAGCATGCGCAGCGTCACCTGCGCGCGGCGCGGATCACCGGTCGGGTTGAAGGCGGGCAGGTACGTCTGCACCGGTTCGTCGAACCGCACCTTGCCTTGCTCGTGGAGCTGCATGACGGCGGTCGTGGTCGCGATGTTCTTGGTCAGCGACGCGAGGTCGAAGAGGGTGTCCTCGGTCATCGGCTCGGCGGGGGCGGGCGCGCCGTCCGGTCCGGGTTCACCGGCGAGCTTGCGGGAGCCGAAGGCCTGCCGGAACACGATCTTGCCGGCGTGTCCGACCTGCACCACGGCCCCGGGCAGCCGCCGCGCCGCGATCGCGTCCTCGATGAGCCGGGAGACCGGTGAGAAATCGCCGGTGGGAGTCACTTCGGGGATGACAGCTGGCGCCGGCGCGGCCGTGGATGTGGGTGCGCTCGCGGTGGGCGGCTGGGGCGCGTGACGAGCGCATGCGGTGGCCGCGGCCAGGGTGGCCACGACGGTTCCGACGGCGCAGAGCCGGGTCAGGCTGGGACGTGACGACGTCACCTCAGCGACGCTAGTTCATCGGGACAGCGATTCGATGCGGGTGGCGAGAAGCGCCGTCCACTCCGCGAGGTACCGGTCGCGCGGCCCTCAGTCGTAGATCACGGCCAGCCCCTTGCGGCGCAACTCGTCCAGCCCGTCGCGGAACGCCTGAAGCTGCTCGGGCGGATGACCCACCCAGTCGGTGATCTCCCCGACGATCTTCACCGGATCCCGGCTGCGGTACGAGTGGGTCGGGTTGCCCGGCAGCTTCTTGTCCGTCACATTCGGGTCGTCCTCAACCGCGCCCTGCGGTTCCACGGTGTACACGCGGCCGCGGCCGGGCCCGAGGGCCATCTCGGCGGCCAGCACCGCATTGTCCAACACCTTCGTCATGTAGACGTGGTTCGAGATGCGCCCCGCTTCGTAGTTCGACGGACGGCCGGGCACCAGCAGATCCCCTACGCGGAGGTCGGCCTTCGTGCCATGGAAGTAGGCCCCCGACTCGTGCACCAGGAAACGTTCCGGCGTATCCGTCAAGCCCGTCATGAAATCCTCCCTGCACTTTCAGTGGCCGGGCGATTGTGCACGACGTTCGGGGCCTTGCCGCAAGCCCCCACCCCCGCCATATAGTGAGAGTGGGAAAGCCGTTGCGCTGCCGGTCAGCCCAGTGCCCACAACCCGAGGCTGATCGCGAAGGCGCTGAGTCCCAGAGTCGTCTCCAGCACCGTCCACGTCTTCAGGGTGGTCTTGACGTCCATGCCGAAGAACCGGCTGACCAACCAGAACCCGGAGTCGTTGACGTGTGACAGCACCGTCGCACCCGCCGCGATCGCCATCACCAGCGCCGTGAGTTGGAGGCTGCCCAGGTCGGCCCCGGCGACGGCGGCGCCGAGCAGGCCGGCGGTCGTCGTCAACGCGACGGTGGCCGACCCCTGCGCGACGCGAAGCAGCGTGGAGATCACGAACGCCTGCAGGATCAGCGAGAAACCGAGATTCGACAGCGAGCCGCTCAGCGCGGCGCCGATACCGCTCAGCCGCAGCACTCCGCCGAACATCCCGCCGGCGCCGGTGATGAGGATGATCGCGCAGATCGGACCGAGGGCGTTGTCGAGGATGTCGCTGACACGCGCCATCGACCGGCCGCGCAGACCCAGCACCAGCGTCGCCACGATCACCGTGATCAGCAGCGCGACCGGGGTGTTGCCGAGCAGTTTCAGGTACTCCGCCCAGGTGGCGCCCTCCTCGATCACGCCGGCGGTCATCAGGGTGTCGAGCACGGTGTTGAACGAGATCAACACGAAGGGCAGCAGCAACACACCGAGGACCGTCATGAACGCCGGAGCCGTGCGGGTGGTTGTCGTCGCGCCGCCGGGCGCCGAGGTGCCCACGGTGTCGTCGTCGATGTCGCGGCCGCCGTTGATCTCACCGAACAACGAAGTGGGAATGTCGACATGCACTCGCCTGCCGATGATCTGGGATACCAGGAAAGCGCCGACGTACCAGGACACGACGGCCACCGGGACGCCGACGATCAGGGTGAGACCGATGTTGGCACCGAGCAGTTCGGCCGCCGCCACCGGACCCGGATGCGGCGGGACCAACGCGTGCATGGCCGCGAAGGCTCCGGCGGCCGGGAACGCGTACAACAGGACCGATCCGCCGAAGCGGCGTGCCACCGTCAGGATGATCGGGAGGAAGACGACGAGCCCGGCGTCGAAGAAGATCGGGAAACCGAACAGCAGCGCCGCCACACCGAGCGCGAACGGCGCGCGTTTCTCGCCGAACCGGCCGATCAGGGTGTCGGCGAGAACCTGTGCGCCACCGGTGATCTCGAGCAGGCGGCCGATCATGACACCGAATCCGACGAGCAGCGCCACCGAGCCGAGCGTGTTGGAGAACCCGAAGGTCAGTGCGCTCGGGACGTCGGCCACCGGTATCCCGGCGGCCAATGCCGTCAGGAGGCTCACCAGCACCAGCGCGATGAACGCGTGCAGTTTCACCTTGATGATCAGGAACAACAGCAGCGCGACCGCGCCCGCGGCGATCAGCAGCAGCGTGCCGGTTCCGTGTGCCGGATCAATCGCCTCCACGACGCCCCCTCCTCACAGTGACTTGCATGCCTTGAATCACCGGTCCTCCTCGGCTAGCTGGGATTTGTTGTGCTGATGTAACTTTCGACGATCGCGTCGATGCTCTGGTCGACGTCGATGACGACGCCGCGCTCGTCGGGTTCGAGGGGTTCCAGGGTCTGAAACTGGGACCTCAGCAGCGTGGCCGGCATGAAATGTCCGGGCCTGCTGGCTTGTCGTCTCCCGATGGTCTCGACAGACCCCTCCAGGTGGAGGAACTCGATGTCCGCGCAGTGCCGTCGCAACTGGTCCCGGTACGCGCGTTTGAGCGCCGAGCAGCTCATCACCCCGCCGTCCCGGTGCTGGGCCAGCCACTCGCCGATCGATTCGAGCCAGGGGTGCCGATCCGCGTCGTCGAGCGGATGACCGGCCGACATCTTCTCGATGTTCGCCGGCGGATGGAAGTCGTCGGCGTCGGCGAACGGGACCCGCAACCGCTGCGCCAGCGCGGCGCCGACGGTCGATTTCCCGGATCCGGAAACCCCCATGACGACGATCGGTATGGCCATGCCCTCCGCCTATCGGTGTGTGTGACGTCACATAGAGTGCCTCAATCGTCATACGTTTGCAAGACCAATTGAATTATCGGTACGTCTTTTCGGCACTGAGGCGTCTCTGGCATCATCAATCGATGCTCGATCGGCCGAATGCTGGCGCCCTCCACGGCAGTCTGGTGACTGCGTTGGGCACAGGCATCGTGTCGGGGCGGTACCCGCCCGGGCGGGTTCTCACGCTCGAGGCGGTCAGCGCGGAGCACGGCGTGTCCCGAAGCGTCGCGCGCGAGGCGGTCCGCGTACTGGAATCCATGGGCATGGTCGAATCCCGCCGGCGGGTCGGCATCACCGTCCAGCCCGCGGAGCGGTGGAACGTCTTCGACCCGGAGGTGATCCGGTGGCGGCTGGAGGCCGGTGACCGCACCGCGCAACTGGTCTCCCTCTCGGAGCTACGAATGGGGTTCGAGCCGGCCGCGGCGGCACTGGCGGCGCGGCGTGCGAGCCCGCATCAGTGCCGGATGATGGCGAGTGCGGTGTCCGACATGGTGGTGCACGGGCGGACCGGTGACCTGGACGCTTATCTGGTGGCGGACAGGGCGTTCCACCGAACCCTGCTGGAAGCCAGCGGTAACGAGATGTTCCGCGCGTTGAACGGTGTGGTCGCCGAGGTGCTGACCGGCCGGACCCATCACCGCATGATGCCGGAGAAGCCCAACATCGCAGCGATCGCGTTGCACGACGAAGTCGCGCGCGCGATCAGGATGGGTGAGGCGGAGCAGGCCGAACGGGCGATGCGCGCGATCATCGACGAGTCGGCTTCGGCCATCGTCGAAGACTCCCATCGCCGCTAACGCGGGCCGCCCGGTCGCCGATATCCGGGTATGACCGTGGTTCCGTGCCGCCGGCGCCATCGCTGTGGCGTTGACGGCGGCCTGGGTGAACATCGCGCCGGTGCACGCCGAGACGTTCGCTCAGCTCGACCCGGTTCCGGTGGCGGCGTCCCCGGGATGTGCCGGAAGCGTCAGGGCCGAGGCCCAGATGACACCTGTACAGGTCGACGGGCGCGTCGAGAACGGTGTCCGGGTGGCGATCCACTACGACGCCGGCGTCTACGACGGTTCCTGTGCGCTGACGGTGTCCGCAGCCTGGGCCAATCTGGACACCGGCGCCTCCGGCAGCGGCGACATCACCGCGGTGTCCACGATCGACGGGCATTACGGTTTCATCGGCTACGCGAACACCACGTTCGCAACGGGTGGCGGCACGATCTCGGTCACGCTCGGCACGCATCCGGGTGCCGAGATGCGGATCACGGTCTGAGCTCGGCGTTCAGGTGCCGACGGGCGGTGGGATCAGGACCAGCTTGCCGATGAACTTCTTGGCGAGGAAGTCCTGTTGTGCGATGCGGATGTCGGACAGGGGATACGTGGCCGAGACGGTCGGCCGGAACTCGCCGGCATGGATGTACTCGACAAGGTTGGCGAACACCTCGTCTTCCTGGAATGCGCACCCGAACAAGGTGAGATCGTTCAGATACACGGTGCGAAGGTCGATCTCGGAGATCGGCCCTGCGATGGCGCCGGCGACGGCATACCTGCCGCCCCGACGCAGCACGTCGAGCAACTGCGGCCACTGAGGTCCGACGACGAGATCGACGACCACGTCCACGGACTGCGCGCCGAGTGCCTCGACGAGATCGGCTCCCCGCTCGACGATCTCGTCGGCCCCGTGGGCGCGGACCGCGTCGGCTTTCGATGCCGAGCAGACCGCGATCACCGTCGCGCCACGCCGCTTGGCGAGCTGGACCGCCGCGAGACCCACCCCGCCGGACGCACCCGTCACCAGGACGCGCTCGGAACCGACCGACGCCCGGTGGAGCATGTTCTCGGCGGTCGAGTAGGAGCACGGGACGGCGGCCAGTTCGGTGTCGGTCCAGTCGCAGTGGACGGCGTCTGTCTCCCGTGCCGGGGCGACCACGAACTGTGCGAAGCCACCGTCGCATTCACTGCCCAGGGTCCAGCACTCGAACGGGCGGTAGTCCACGTAACTGCGAAGCATGGGTGTGCACGATGACGCGCTCTCCGATCCGCTCAGGCGACACGTCCTCGCCGACGGCGACGATGCGTCCGCAGACGTCGGCGCCCTGGATGCGGGGGAACTCCAAAGCCGAGCCGGCCCAGCTCGAGTCGGCGTCGTCGACCGCGGCGTAGCCGCGTTCGCCGCCGGCGCCCGTCTCGCTGGTCACCGTCTTCGAGTACCAGCCGATGCGGGTGTTGACATCGGTGTTGTTCACACCCGCGGCGGCCACCTCGATGAGCACCTCTCCGGCGCTCGGTCGCGGGACCGGGACGTCCTCCCGGTACTCCAGGCGGTCGAGGCTGCCGTGGCCGGTCAGCAACACCGCCGACATGGTCTTCGGGATCATCGTTACACCTGCTTCCGTGGTCAGCCGAATCGGTTCTCTCCAGTGTCGTACCCCGGATACGGCACGCGAATCCAGTCGATAAGGTATCGAGAGGCTCCGCAGACGGGCCGGTCAGAATCCTTGATGCTCGCCATCTCCCGTTACAACTGTCAATAGCTCATTTACTCCTGCGAAATCGGCACGCAACAGGCAGTCCGTAACTTTTGCCTCGTCACAATGCCGGTGGCTTCCTCTCATCTCCGAGCACGCACACGCTCATCACTTCAAAGCCCAATCCACCCAAGGGAATACAGATATGAGCTTCGACTACTCGAAACTTGCTGCCAGCTGTGGGGTCGATTCACCCGCTCACGCCGTCACACTGCCGCCGGAGGCCTACGGCAGCGACGAACTCTACGCCGAAGAAGTGGACAAGATCTTCAAACGCGGGTGGATACCGCTGTGCCGGGTCGAGGAGATCGCCAACCCGGGCAGCTACTACAGCATCGACATCCTCGGCACCCCCCTGGTCGTCACCCGTGACCGCAAAAACGACATCCGGGTGCTGTCGCGCAACTGCACCCACCGGTGGATGGAAATCTGCAGCGGCTCCGGTGAGGCCAACGTCCTGCAGTGCCCCTACCACTTGTGGTCGTTCGGTCTCGACGGCCATCTCGCCGGTGCGCCGGAGATGAAGCACAGCCCGGGATTCGATCGAAATGACTGGGGACTCAATCAGTTTCGCCATGAAGTATGGAAGGGCTTCGTGTTCGTCAATTTCGACGGCAAGGCCGCACCCGTGGCCGAGCAGCTGGCCGGGCTGTCCCCGCTGGTCGACCCCTACGACTTCGAGAACTACCAGATCGTCGAGCACACCGACTGGGGGGTATGCGACTGGGACTGGAAGATCATGGTGGACAACTTCATGGAGTGCTACCACCACATGGGACCCCACCGTGGAACGCTGGAGGACGAATTCCCCGCCAGACTGAGCTACACCGGTGACGTCGGCCAGTACTTCACCACCATGTGGTCGCAACAGGCCCCGGGATATCCGGCCGAGCCACCGTTCCTGGCCCCCGGTGCCACTACTCTGAGCCCGGAGCACAGCCACAAGCTGCTGATCTTCATCGCGTACCCGCTGCTGCAGATCTCGCTGGGGCCCGGCTTCATGTACTGGCTCAAGACCATGCCCGTCGGCGCGGGCAAGGTTGAGATCCATCTCGACATCGCGATGTCCCCGGCCGCGCTGGCGACACCTGAACTCGAGGAGCGACGCAACCAGCTCGTCAAATCCATCTGCGACATCCATCGCGAGGACCTCGACGTCTGCGCGGCGGTGCAGAAGGCGATCCGTTCCGGCGTCACCGGCACCGGCCGGTTGTCGCATCTGGAGCGGCCGTTGTGGGAATTCTACCGCTATCTCGGACGTGAACTCGGAATCGCCTCTATGAGACCAGATCTCGCGTCGGCCGGCTGAGACTGCGATGATGACGACGACGTACAACGGCGAGGTGCATCGCACCGACGCACGGGAACTGGCAGAGCGATTGCGGGCCTCGGGCGTCAAGTATGCGGCGATCAGCTTCGTCGACATGCACGGCAAGTCGAAGGCCAAGATGGTTCCGCTGGACCACCTCGATCAGGCCGTGCGCGGGTCGGAGATGTTCACCGGCGCCGCACTCGACGGCGTCCCGCAGGACGTCAACGACGACGAGGTGGCCGCTCATCCCGACCTCGACGGGGTCATCGTCGCCCCGTTCAACCGGGAGATCGCCTGGTTTCCCGGGGACCTGTGGATCGGTGACACCCCGTTCGAGGCGTGCAGCCGTCAGATCCTCAAGCGGGTGACCGCCGACGCCGCGGCATCGGGATTCACCTTCAACCTCGGTATCGAGACGGAATTCTTCATCCTGCGCCAGGAGGACGGCGGTGTCCCGACGCCGGCCAGCCCCGACGACGACCTCGACAAGCCGTGCTACGACCTGCGGGGACTGCTGCACAACTACGCGGTGATCGACGAGATCGTCTCGGCGATGAACGAACTCGGCTGGGACGTCTACTCGTTCGATCACGAGGACGGCAACGGACAGTTCGAGACCGACTTCGCCTACACCGACGCCGTGTCCATGTCCGACCGGCTGGTGTTCTTCCGCATGATGGTGGGTGAAATCACGCGCAAGCACGGCCTTTTCGCGTCGTGGATGCCCAAGCCGTTCGGTGACCGTACCGGAAGTGGGGCGCACTACAACATGTCGCTGGCCGACCCCGACGGGTTGAATCTGTTCGCGGCACCGGACGACCCGCGCAGGTGCGGGCTGTCCTCGCTGGGCTACCACTTCATCGCCGGGGTGTTGCGGCACGCGTCGGCGATCTGCGGCGTGATCGCACCCACCGTCAACAGTTACAAACGACTGGTCAAGCAGGGAAGTATGTCCGGCCTGACGTGGGCGCCTGTCTTCGCCTGCTACGGGGACAACAACCGGACCAACATGCTGCGAATCCCCAAGGGCGGCGGGCGGGTGGAATGCCGCGCCGCCGACAGCGCCAGCAACCCGTATCTGGGCGCGGCCCTGATGCTGGCCGCCGGGCTGGAAGGAATCAGGGAAGGGCTGGATCCCGGGGAACCCAACCGGGACAACCTCTACGCCGTGTCGGAGGCCGAGCTGGCCGCCCGGGGCATCGGCTGGCTGCCCCGGTCCCTCGGCGAGGCGATCGACGCCCTGGAGGCCGACCCGTTGGTGCGCCAGGTTTTCGGCGACGCCATGTACGAGTCCTATGTCGGTGAGAAACGCACCGAGTGGAACTCGTACACCGCGCACGTCTCCGCCTGGGAGACCGACCGCTATCTGAGGTTCTGGTGAGCGCCGGGGCGCCCGTCGCGGTGGTCACCGGCGGCGGACGGGGTATCGGCGCGGGGATCAGCAGGGTCCTCGCCCATAACGGATACAACGTGGTGATCGGATGGACGTCCGACGAGTCGGCGGCCAAGCAGACCGCCGCCGACATCGCCAACCAGACCTCGATGGGCACCGTGCTGGTTCGGGGGGACGTCTCCGATCCGAACACCTCCGACGAACTCGCGCGGGCCGCCTTGAGCGAGTTCGGCACGTTGGACTGCTGGGTGAACAACGCCGGGTACATGGAAGCCGGATCCCTGCAGGAACTGACGGGCGACCAGCTCCGGCGCTGCTTCGAGATCAACGTGCTCGGAACGTTTTACGGGATCCAGCGCGCCGCGGAGGTGATGCCCAGCGGTGGCCGCATCATCAACATCTCCTCCGAGGCCGGTATCCGGGCGTGGCCCTTCTACGGCGCGTACGCACCCAGCAAGTTCGCCCAGATCGGTCTCGGTCAGGTGGCGGCGCTCGAGCTCGGCGCCAAGGGCATCACCGTCAACACCGTCTGCCCAGGCATCATCGAGACCGATATGGTCACCTCCAAATGGGACTCGGAATCGGCCATCACCGGCAAGTCGGTGGATCAGATCCGCAACGAGGTGACAGCCGAGACCCTCACGGGTGTGCTGTGCACGCCCGAAGACGTCGGCGAGATGGTGGCCTGGCTGGCCAGCCCGGCCGCCCGCAACGTGACCGGACAGTCGTTCTGCGTGAACGCGGGGGTGACGTTACATTGACCCGCCGCGTCGTCGAACCCGCCCGTCCCGATGACCTCCCGGTGAGGTGACGGTATGCAACCGAACCGGAGAATCCGGTCTGTGCCGACTCCCGGGTCGTCGCCCGAGCCCGGTGCTCCACCGCGGGCCAGCATCGTCAACGCCGCGACGACGTTGTTCTCCGAGCGGGGTTATGCGCAGACCACGATGAGCGACATCGCCCGCGCCGCGGGTTTCCAGCAGTCGTCGTTGTACTACTGGTTCCGCAACAAGGAACAACTGCTACAGGAAACCCTGCTGGTCAACCGGGCACCGCTGAAGTTCATCGCCGACGTCGGCGCGGGATCGGGATCACCCGCGCTGAAGCTCTACCGCCTGCTCCGCTTCGACACCATCCAGCTGGCGATGTCGCCGGTCGACTTCAACGAGATCCAGCGCATCGCCCATGACCAGCGCACGGAGTTCCACCAGTTCTGGGCAGACTACGAACGGCTCAAACAGTGGGTCGTCGATCTGATCGGCGCCGCGATCGCCGAAGGTAAATTCATCGACTGCGACAAACATGAAACCGCCGGCCTGCTACTGAACTTCGACGAAGGCGCGCAGAAGCGCACTCGGCTGCACACCGATCACGGCGACCGCGCCGAGGAGGCGGTCAGAGTCGGCGAGCAGGTCGCCACCATCGCCATCCGCGGTCTGCTCAAGCGCCCCACTGAGATCAGCAGAATCGCCGCACAGGCCGCAGCGTTCGACGACGCCGCGACCGCGCTTGGTCAGTGACGACCAGAACCCGAAACACAACCCAACGGTCACCACAGAACCGAGGTACCGATGAACGCCGACCCACCACCGTTAGCGCTGCATCGAGTCTCCAAGCGTTACAAGGGCGACGTGGTCGCCGTCGACGGCGTCAGCCTGGCGATCGCGGAGGGTGAGCTGCTGGCTCTGGTCGGGCCGTCGGGGTGCGGCAAAACCACGACGTGCAAGATGATCGCCGGACTCGAGGCCATCACCGACGGCGAAGTGCGGATTCACGGGCGGGTGGTCAACCGGCTCCCACCCGAGCAGCGCAACATCGCGATGGTCTTCGAGGACTACGCGCTGTATCCGCGCATGAACGTCTACGACAACGTCGCCTTCCCGCTCCGGGTCCGGAACACGCCGCGGGCCGAACTGCACCAGAAGGTCACCGACATGCTCGAGAAGACAGAGCTTCTCGATGTCGCCGACACCGCCGTGCACGATCTCAGTGGCGGTCAGCAGCAACGGGTCTCGATCGCGCGGGCACTCGTGCGCCAGCCCGCGCTGCTCATCATGGACGAGCCGCTGTCCCACCTGGACGTGGGACTGAAGGGCAGACTCCGGACCGAGATCAGAGTGCTGCAGCAACAGCTCGGGCTCACCGCGGTGCTGGTGACCCACGATCAGTCGGAGGCGATGGCGATGGCCGACCGGATCGCCGTCATGCACCACGGCGAACTGAGGCAGTGCGCACCGCCGCACGTCATCTACGACCAGCCCGTCGACACGTTCGTCGCCGGCTTCATCGGCGAGCCGCCGATGAACTTCCTGCCCGGGGATCTGGTGGTCGACGCGTCCGGGTCACGGTTCGTCTCACAGGATCTGGCGTTCGAGGTGAGCGACGAGGTGTCGCAGTCGCTGCAGACAGCCGGTGTCGAACGGGGACGGCACGAGGTGATCGCCGGCATCCGCCCGGAGCACCTCGCGATCGTCGACGGGCCCCAGTCGGCGCACGCCGTCGGCACCGTGCGGTACTCCGAATGGGTCGGCGACTTCCAGTCGGTGACCCTGTCCCGCCCGGCCGGCGACGAACCGTGGCTGGTGGTCCTCGCCGACGCGAACCACCGGTTCGAGCCGGGCGACCGCAGCGGAATCGTCGTCGACCCGGCGCGGGTGTCGCTGTTCGACGCGCACACCGAGCGGAACCTGCTGGCCTGTGGCACATCCGCCCCCGAGCCGCAGTTGGTGGCAGGATGAGCGGGCTTGCGCTCCAGGGTGTGTCGAAACGCTTCGACGGCAGGACCGTCCTGGACGCGGTGTCGCTGGTCGCGCAGCCCGGGGAGATCGTGTCGGTGGTGGGATCGTCGGGCGCGGGCAAGACGACGACCCTCAAGCTCATCGCCGGCACCGAACGGCCGGACGCCGGACGGATCGAACTCGCCGGCAGGGACGTGACCACTGCCCCACCGTGGCGGCGCGACACGGCCTTGGTGTTCGAGTCGTACGTGCTCTATCCGCATCTGACGGTCAGCGACAACATCGCGTTCCCGCTGCGCGCCCCCCGGCTGCGCAACCACTACAGTTCCGCCGACATAGACAGCCGGGTCAGACGATTTGCCGGCCTGCTGGAGATCGATCACCTGCTCGATCGTCACCCGGTGGCGCTGTCGGGCGGTCAGCGCCAGCGGGTGGCGCTGGCGCGCGCCCTGGTGCGTGAACCGGCCGCCTACCTGCTCGACGAACCGATCGCCCATTTGGATGCGAAGCTGCGCAACCGGTTACGTGGCGAGCTGCGGCGTCACCTCGCTGGCCTGTCCGTACCTTCCCTGTGGGCCACACCCGACGGCACCGAGGCGATGGCGGTGGCCGACCGGATGGTCGCGCTGGTACAGGGCCGGGTCGCGCAGACCGGCACTCCCCGCGAGCTGTTCGCCGCGCCCGCGACCGTCGACGTGGCTCGGCTACTCGGAGACCCGGTGATGAACATCCTGCAGGGGCACGTCGATCCCGACGGCGCGATCCAGGTCGACGGCGTCCCACCGCTGGACCTCGCCGGCGCCGCGCCCGTCGACCGCGGCGAACCCGTGACGGTCGGCGTCAGGCCGACGACCCTGACGATCGGCGGTGGCGAGTTCGACAGTGCCCGAGGCGAAGTCCTCGGAACGGAGTTCGGAAGCAGGGACAGCGTCGTCGTCGTCCGGATCGGCTCTCACCACGTGAAGATCGTGACCCGGCGCCGCGATCTTCCCCGGGTCGGGGAGATCATCCGCGTGGGCTGGGCACAGGCCCAGGTGCACATCTTCTCGTCGGCCCGCGAGCGGGTCTTCACCGGCCCGGTCCGAGAGGCGCAGAGAATCTGACATGAGAAAGAGAGCTGATCGATGACACGTAGCAAGTTCCTCACCAGGGTCCCGCCCGCGGTGATGGCGCTGTTGGTCGCAATGTCGCTGGTCTCCGCGTGCGGCCAAGCGTCGGACGACGGCGGTGAGATCGAGGTCAACCCCGACGTCAACGCCGAGAACTGGACGCTGGCCGAAGCCGCGAAACCATTCGCGGGCACCGAGATCCGGGTGCTCGACGAGCTGACCGACCTGCAGCCCTCGCTGGCCACGATGATCCCGGAGTTCGAGGCGGAAACCGGGATCACCGTGACCTACGAGCTCGAAGGGCACACCGACGTCATCCGCAAAGGGGAGTCGGACATGCTGTCGGGCCGCAGCGCCTACGACGCGGTGATGGTGCACGTGCAGCAGGCCGGCCGGGTCGTGTCAGCCGACGCGGTCGAATTCCTCGATCCGTACCTGGACAACGAATCACTGCACGACCCGTCGGTGTCGTTCGACGACATGGTCCAGCCGCTGGCCGACCAGGCCACGATGTTCGATGGTCAGCGCCTGGCCTTCCCGAACTGGAACTACAACGTCGTCTGGTGGGGCCGTGAGGATCTGATGGAGCATCCGGAGGAACGCCAGGCATTCCAGGCGCGCTACGGCCGTGAACTCGCCCCACCCACCACCCTGCAGGAGTTGCGGGATTACGCCGAGTTCTTCACCCGGTCCCGCGGTGAAACGCTGGCGGGGCGGGTGCTCGACGGCGACTTTCCCGGATTCGTCACAGAAGGGGCACAAGGTGGTGGAGTCGCCGACATCGTGGAGATGGTCTTCCTCAACCAGTTCGGTGGCGGAATCTTCGCCGAGGACGGCAGTCCGGCCGCCGATCGGCCCGAGAACGTCGAAGCCATGCAGTTCTACGGCGACCTGTGGGATTTCGGCCCCGCCGGTCAAGCCGAACTCGGGCTGATCGACATGCCGGTGATGATGGGCAACGGGCGGGCCGCGTCGGGGTTCATCTACAGCGACTTCGCGTTCAACGTGGACAAGGAAGGTGCGTCACCGTTCGCCGGTCAGATTGTGTACGCGCCCACTCCGGGCAACGGTTCCACCCACGTGACGAGCGTGCAACCGGGCATGCTGATGATCAGCAAGGCGTCGCAGAACAAAGAAGCCACCTTCCTTTTCCTGCAGTGGATCGCCTCGAAGTCGACACAGGACAAGTGGATGGAGACCGGTGTCGCCATGCCTGTCCGGGCCGACAGCTTCGAGTCCGCCGCGGTGACATCGGGTCCCCGCCAGAACCTGTACACCGCGGTGTCCGAGACGTTCGAGTTCGGCAGGGCCTGGCCGAACAACGCGCCGCAGCTCTATGAGATCTTCGATGCGGTGGCGCGGATGCAGCAGCGAGTCGGTACCGGCGACAGTGCGCCCCAGGATGCGTTGGCGGACTTGCAGTCTGAAATGGAGTCGATCTGCGGCGGCAGCTGCCTGGTCGGCGGCGTCAGCTAGGCGCACGTCGATGGCGAACGCGACACTGCCCCTGCCCGTACTCGAACCGCGCGGGAATGGGCTACTCGAGCGGCTCGAAGGCCGGCCGTTTCCCTACCTGCTCATCGCGCCGATGATGATCGCGTTGATCCTGGTCGGGCTCGTCCCGTTCCTGTACACCATCTATCTCAGCCTGCAGGAGACGCAGTTCACGCGGGTCGAGGGCTTCGCCGGGCTGGCCAACTACCAGGCGTTGCTCACCGACGGCGAGTTCTGGACCAGCATGCTGGGGACGACGGTGATCGTGATGATCGCGGTGCCGCTGCAGCTGATCCTGGGGGTGACGTTCGCGTTGATGTTCAGCCGCGGGGTGTTCGCCGGGCGGGTGCTGTCACCGGCGCTGCTCATCCCGTCGGTGATCGCGCCCGCGGTGGCGGGGATCGTCTGGAAGATCATGCTCGCCCCGTCGTGGGGGATCTTCACCTATGAGGTGATCGAACGGTTCGATCTGCTGCCGGGTACGTCGATCTTCAGTCAGGGCTGGAGCGCGGTCGGAGCCATCATTCTCATCGACATCTGGCAGTGGACGCCGTTCGTCACCCTCGCCGTGTTCGCCGGCCTGCAGGCGTTGCCGCAGGGGCCGTACCGCGCGGCGGCGGTCGACGGCGCGCCACGCTGGCATGTGCTGCGCTACATCACCCTTCCCGGCATCCTGCCGATCGTCGCGGTGCTGCTGCTGATCCGGGTGATCGACACGTTCAAGATCTTCGACACGATCTACATGCTCACCGGCGGCGGGCCCAACGACGCGACGCAGACGGTCAGCATCTTCCTCTACAAGGGTGTCTTCGATTACTACGAGGTAGGGCTCGCGGCAGCCGCCGCGGTGATCGTGTTCCTGCTGTTCTTCGTACTGGCGTCGTGGACCTACCGATTGTTCACCAAGACCCTGAGGTTGTTCTGATATGGACCATGACTCGACCAGAAGGCGGGTGGGCAGGACCGTCGTGCTGGCCGCGATCACGCTGCTGTTCATCTTCCCGGTGCTGTGGACGCTGTCCATCGGTCTGCGTACCAATGAGAGCACCTTCGCTCAGCCTCCCGAGTTCCTCTTCGCCCCGGTCTGGGATCACTACGCCAAGGTGCTGGCTGACGGCGCGATCATCAACGCGCTGGTCAACTCGATCATCATCAGCGGGACGAGCACGCTGCTGATCATCCTGATCGGGACCCCGGCCGCCTACGCGCTGGCACGGCTCGAGCTCAAGGGCCGCGACGACATCATGATGTTCGTGCTGGCCGGCCGGATGGCCCCGCCGGCGGCGCTGATCATCCCGTTCTTCCTCATCTACAAGGACTTCGGCCTGCTTGAGACGCACACCGGTCTGGTCATCGCGTACCTGACGTTCAACCTGTCGTTCTATGTCTGGGTGCTCACCATCTTCGTCCGGGAGATCCCCCGCGACCTCGAAAGTGCCGGGTACGCCGACGGATACGGGCCGTTGCGGGTGTTTTTCGCCGTGATCCTCCCGCTGATGCGACCCAGCATCATCGCCACGTCGATCCTGGTGTTCATCTTCGCGTGGAACGAGTTCGCGTTCGCCCTGATCCTCGGCGGACGCAACGCCGAGACGCTGCCGGTGGTCATCTCACGGGCCATCACACCGGCCGGTGTGCAGTTCGGCGAGCTCGCGGCGATGGGCACCATCGCGCTGGCCCCGATCTGCATCCTGGTGTTCCTGCTCTACAAGTACATCGTCCGCGGCCTGGCGATGGGCGCGGTGAAGGGCTAGGAGCAGGGCGCTCGGGAATCACGGCGTCGCCGCGAGCCGGTCGAGCCACTCGTTGAGCAGTCCGGCCTCGGCCTCGGTGAGGACCGCGGTGTCCCGCAGCGACGCCTTGAGCGCGATCGCGCGCGGGCCGGCCCCGTCCGCGTTGTCGGCACCGGTGGCCGCGTCGGTGGTGATGACCGAGATGAACGCCTCGCGCGTGGCGGCCGACAGCCCTGCATCGCGGTCCTCCGGCGGCATCGAGATCAGCGTCAACACCACGCCCCGGCACGCGGAGTGCATCATCTGGGCCGCCCGTTCCACACCGATCCGCAGCCGGCCCGCCTCGGCGATCCGCGCCACGATGCCGCGCAGGACCTCGTCGGCCTGCGCGACCGCGGCCGGGCGGGCGTGCGGTCGCGGATCGCCGTAGAGAACGGTGTAGACGGCCGGATGGGCCAGGCCGAACTCCACGCTCAAATCCCAGCCCCGCCGTAGGTCGTCGACGGAATCCTCTGCGGGCGGGCGCGTCTTCTTGTTCGCCAGATAGGCCGCGAAGCCGTGGCTGGCGGCCGCGTCGAGCAGGCCGCGCATGTCCCCGAAATGCCGGTAGATGGTCGGTGACTGGACTTTCGCCGCGGCGCACACCGCCCGGGTGGTCACCGCCTCGCGGCCCTTCGCGTCCAGAAGTTCGGCCGCCGCACGGACGATGCGCTCGCGTGCCCCGACGTCATCCGCAGCAGACATAGAACATTGATAACAGACAAATGTTGGCAATGACAACGTAGCGGTGGTATCACTGTTTTAGTACTGGCGATAACAGATGGGAACGACGTCATGTCCGAGAACTCCGACCACGACCCCGTACGACACCCGGTGATGACCCGCCGTTCGATGCTCGCCGCGGCCGCAGCGGTGTCCGCCGGCGCCGCCGGTGTCGCAGGCTTCGCCGCGGCGCAAGGCGGCAGCCCGGCCAACTCGATGTCCGCCCTGGTGACCGGTTCGTCGCGCGGCATCGGTGCGGCGACCGCCCGCCGGCTGGCCCGCGACGGATACGCGCTGACCGTCAACTGCGTCGTCCGGCGCGACCTCGCCGCCGACGTCGTGCGCGAGATCGAGTCCGCCGGCGGCCGCGCCGTGTGGGTGCAGGCCGACGTCAGCGACCCCGCGGCGGTGCGGCGGTTGTTCGACGAACATGAACGCGCGTTCGGACGCCCGGACGTCGTGGTCGCCAACGCCGGCGTCATGCGGTTGGCGCCGTTCGCCGCGATGACCGACGACGACTTCGACCGGATGTTCGCGGTCAACGCCAAAGGCAGCTTCAATACGCTGCGGGAGGCCGCGCGACGCGTCCGCGACGGCGGACGCATCGTCACGCTCTCGTCGAGCATCACCCAGTTGCGCAGCCCCACCTACGGGCCCTACGCCGCGACCAAGATGACGCAGGACATGTTCGCCTCCATCCTGGCCAAGGAACTCGGGGACCGCCGGATCTCGGTCAACGCCATGGCCCCCGGTGTCGTGAACACCCCACTGTTCACCGACGGCAAGACACCCGAGCAGATCGCCGGCTTCGTCGAACGCACGCCGCACGGACGACTCGGCGAGCCGACCGACATCGCCGACGCCATCGCGTTGCTCTGCGGCAGCGGGGGCGGCTGGGTGAACGGCCAGACGGTGTTCGCCAACGGCGGCATCGTCTGAGCGGGGGAGCGATGAAAAGGATCACCAATCGCGTTGTCGCACTGGTTGTTTCGGTGATCGTGACGGCATGCGCTGCTCCGATGGCCGCGCAACCGGGCGGATCGCCCACCGAACCGGGCGTGGTCACCGAGCTCGCCCGTGACCTGCGCATGCCCTGGGGGCTGAGCTTTCTGCCCGACGCCTCCGCGCTGATCTCCAGCCGCGACACCGGCGAGATCCACCGCGTGCTGCCCGACGGCACCGTCACGCTCCTCGGCCGGGTCGACGGCGTCTCCGACACCGCCGAAGGTGGACTGCTCGGCCTCGCGGTGTCCCCGCAGTTCCCCACGGACCGAACGGTGTTCGCGTATGTATCCGGCCAGCCGGGCAACCGGGTCGTCGCGCTGCGCATCGACGACGACGTCCGCTCGTTCACGGTCGAGCGCACCCTGGTCGACGGCATCACCACCGACAACCGCCACCACGGCGGGCGGCTGGCATTCGATCCGGACGGAAACCTGTGGATCGGTACCGGCGACGCGTTCGACGGCACCCTCGCCCAGGACCCGTCGTCGCTCAACGGCAAGGTGCTCCGCATCCGGCCCGACGGCTCCGTGCCGGCCGGCAACCCGGCCGGCACACCGGTGTTCTCGATGGGGCACCGCAACGTGCAGGGCATCGCCTTCGGCCCGGACGGCACGGTCTACGCCTCCGAATTCGGTCATCGCACCTGGGATGAGGTCAACGTCCTCAAACCCGGCGCGAACTACGGCTGGCCGCTGTCGGAAGGGCACCAGGGCGACGCCGGCGAGCGGCCCATCGCCGTCTTCCGTCCCGACGACGCGTCACCCTCGGGCATCGCCTACGCCGACGGATCCCTGTGGATGGCCGGCCTGCGGGGACAGCGCCTGTGGCAGATCCCGGTGCACAACGGTCGCGTGACCGGGCCGCCGGTCGCGCACTTCGAAGGCCGGTGGGGCCGCCTCCGCACCGTCGAAGCCGCCCCCGACGGGTCGCTGTGGCTGCTCACCTCGAACACCGACGAAGCCACCTGGGGCGGCACCCCGCCGCGGGAGGGCGACGACCGACTGCTCCGACTGGACCTGCGCACCGATGCCCTAGGATGAGGACGTTCGTCCCGTGGCGAAGGAACCCGGTGGGAATCCGGGGCGGTTCCGCCACTGTGTAGGTTGCCTGACCGGAATGACGGGTGACCTGAAGCCAGATACTGGTCACGGGACATCCGAAGACGAGGGGCGAGAACCCCGAGTAGGAGCCATGCATGACCACTGCGGCCCAGACGCGTCGCATCGCGCTGCTGTCCACCTCCGACACCGACCTGCTGTCCGCGCGCGCCAGCGGCGCCGCGTACCGGCTCGGCAACCCGGTCCGCCAGGAACTCGAACCGCTCCTCGACGGCGTGGACGTCGTCGTGCTGCGGGTGCTCGGTTCGTCGGCGGAGATCGAGCCGGAACTGGCCGTGCTGCGCGGCACCGGGCTTCCGCTGGTGGTGCTCGGCGGGGAACGCCAACCCAGCGCCGAGTTGATGGAGTGCTCGACCGTGCCGATCGGGCTGGCCGCCCAGGCGCACGCCTACCTCGCCGAAGGCGGACCGGCCAACCTCGCCCAGTTGCACGCATTCCTGTGCGACACGGTCCTGCTGACCGGCGAGGGGTTCGAGGAGCCCACCACCATCCCGGAGTGGGGCTACGCCGAGCGCGGCGAACCGGCCGACGGCACCGATCGGGTCCGGGTCGGGATCCTGTACTACCGCGCCCACGAGGTCAGTGGCAATGCCGGGTTCGCGCACGCGCTCGCCGACGCCGTCGACGCGACCGGGGAGGCGGTCGGCGTGCCGATCTTCGCGTCGTCGCTGCGCAGCGCGCCGCAGGAACTCTTCGACGCGCTGGGCACCCTCGATGCGCTGGTGGTCAGCGTGCTGGCCGCCGGCGGTTCGAAGCCCGGTACCGTCAGCGCCGGCGGCGACGACGGCTCATGGGACATCGAACGGATTGCCGCCCTTGACATTCCGACGCTGCAGGGGCTGTGCCTGACCTCGTCCCGGCAGGAGTGGGAGGCCAGCGACGACGGCGTGACGCCGCTGGACTCGGCCACCCAGATCGCGATCCCTGAGTTCGACGGCCGCATCATCACCGCACCGTTCTCGTTCAAGGAGATCGACAGCGACGGCCTGCCGCACTACGTCGCGGACCGGGAACGTTGCGCGCGGGTGGCCGCGATCGCGGTCAAGCACGCCCGACTGCGCCGGCTGCCCAACGCCGAGAAGAAGCTGGCCCTGGTGCTCTCGGCCTACCCGACCAAGCACTCGCGCGTCGGCAACGCGGTCGGCCTGGACACCCCGGCCTCGGCGGTGCGGCTGCTGCGCCGCCTGCAGGCCGAGGGCTACGACATCGGCGACGGGTTCGGTGTCCTCCACATGGAGGACGAAACCGAGGCCGGTGACCGGTTGATCCACACGCTGATCGAGGCGGGCGGGCAGGACGAGGAGTGGCTGACCAGCGCGCAGCTCACCGACGCGCACGTGACGGTCACCGCCGAGCAGTACGCGGCCTGGACCGCCGACCTGCCCGCGAGCCTGCGGGAGGCGATGACCGAGGCGTGGGGCGCGGCGCCCGGCCGGCTGTTCGTCAACGACGCCGGCGAACTCGTGCTCGCCGCGCTGCGGTCGGGCAACCTCGTGCTGATGATCCAGCCGCCGCGCGGCTTCGGCGAGAACCCGGTGGCCATCTACCACGATCCCGACCTGCCGCCGAGCCACCACTACCTGGCGGCCTACCGCTGGCTGGAACACGGCTTCGGCGCCCACGCCGTCGTGCACCTGGGCAAGCACGGGTCGATGGAGTGGCTGCCGGGCAAGAACGCCGCGCTGTCGGCGGCGTGCGCCACCGACGCGACCATCGGCGCGCTGCCGCTGATCTACCCGTTCCTGGTCAACGACCCGGGCGAGGGTGCGCAGGCCAAGCGCCGCGCCCACGCCACGATCGTCGACCATCTGATCCCCCCGATGGCGCGCGCCGAGAGCTACGGCGACATCGCCCGGCTCGAACAGCTGCTCGACGAGTACGGCAACATCGCGTCGATGGACCCGGCCAAGCTGCCGGCGATCCGCGGCGAGATCTGGAACCTGATGCGTGCCGCGGAAATGCACCGCGACCTGGGCCTGGAAGACCGCCCCGACGACGAGGAGTTCGACGACTTCCTGCTGCACGTCGACGGGTGGCTGTGCGAGATCAAGGACGCCCAGATCCGCGACGGCCTGCACGTCCTGGGCGGCGCACCCGAGGGAGAGGCGCGCGTCAACCTGGTCCTGGCGATCCTGCGGGCCGCCCAGGTGTGGGGCGGCCAGGACCACGCCGTGCCCGGTCTGCGCGCGGCGCTGGGTTTGAAGGAGGGCGCCGAGACCACCGCCGTCGACGAGATCGAGACCCGGGCCCGGGCGCTGGTCGAGGCGATGGAGTCCGCGGGCTGGGACGCCGCGGCGGTCGACACCCTGCACGACGACCCCGAGGTGCGCAGCGTGCTGCGCTTTGCGGCCACCGAGGTGGTGCAGCGGCTGGCGGGCACCGCGG
>NZ_LMVQ01000291.1 GCF_001545925.1 Mycobacterium sp. NAZ190054
GCGGCCTCCTCACGCACACGGCCGAGCACCTGGCTCTCGTCGTTCCAGCCGGTCCACCCGGCGAGGCGGCGCGCGTACTCGTCGCGTAGCGCGTAGTCGCGGATCCGGGCCACCAGCGGGACGCACTGGCGCAGCGCGTCGACCTTGGCCTGGGGATCGTTGTCCAGCGCGTCGCCGGCGGGGATCAGGCTGCGCACGGCGAACTCGAACATCGGGATGCGCCGGGCGACCAGGTCGCGCAGCGCGCCGTCGCCGGACTTCAGCCGCAGATCGCACGGATCCATCCCGTCGGCGGCGACCGCGACGAAGGACTTGCCGGCCACCTGCTGGTCGCCGTCGAACGCCTTCAGCGCGGCGGCCTGCCCGGCGGCGTCGCCGTCGAACACGAAGATCAGCTCCCCGCGGTACCAGTTGTCGTCCATCATCAGCCGGCGCAGCAGGGCGAGGTGGCTGTCGCCGAACGCGGTGCCGCACGACGCGACGGCGGTGGTCTCCCCGGCCAGGTGCATCGCCATCACGTCGGTGTAGCCCTCCACCACCACGGCGCGGTGCGATTTGGCGATGTCGCGCTTGGCCAGGTCGAGGCCGAACAGCACCGAGGACTTCTTGTACAACACCGTCTCGGGGGTGTTGACGTATTTGGCTTCCATCGGGTCGTCGTCGAAGATGCGCCGGGCCCCGAACCCGATGACCTCGCCGGCGCTGGTGCGGATCGGCCACAGCAGCCGGCGGTGGAACCGGTCCATCGGGCCGCGCCGGCCCTCCCTGGACAGCCCGGCGGCCTCCAGCTCCTTGAACTCGAAACCCAAGCGCCGCAGATGTTTGGTCAGCGTGTCCCAGCCCGAAGGGGCGAACCCGCAGCCGAACCGGGCCGCTGCCTCGGCGTCGAAGTTGCGGTCGAGCAGGTACTGGCGCGCCGGGGCGGCTTCGGCGCTCTTGAGCGCCTCGGCGTAGAACTCCTGCGCGGCGGCGTTGGCGGCCAGCAGCCTGCTGCGGCTCCCCCGGTCCCGCTGGACGTTGGCGTTGGACCCGCCGGTGTAGGTGACGGTGTAGCCGACACGGTCGGCGAGCAGCTCGACGGACTCGACGAAGCTGACGTGCTCGATCTTCTGCAGGAACGCGTAGACGTCACCGCCTTCACCGCAGCCGAAGCAGTGGAAGTGGCCGTGGTTGGGCCGCACATGGAACGACGGGGATTTCTCGTCGTGAAAGGGACACAGCCCCTTCAGCGAATCCGCCCCCGCCCGGCGCAGCTGCACGTAATCGCCGACGACGTCCTCGATGTTGACGCGTTCGCGGATGGCGGCGATGTCGCGGTCGGGGATCCTGCCCCGCCCTCGAGTCGCTTCGCCCGCCACCCGGTCAGTCTAGAGGCCGCGGCGACCGCGCTTCGTGCACTCGTTCCAGTCGGCCTTCGGTGTAGGAGGCGATCTGGTCGATCACCACGCGAAGACGCGCGCCGTCGTCGGCAGCCGCGTCGAACTCGGCCGCGAACTGCGGGTCCAGGCTGCCCGGGGCCTGGCCCCACAGCGCCAGCGCCACCTCGTGGATCCGGTTGCGCTGATCGGCCTGGACCTGCAGGTGCCGGTGGTCGGACATGATGAAATGCAGCGCAAGGGTCTTGAGCAGCGCCACCTCGGCACGCACCAGGCTGGGCACCGCCAATTCGGCGTCGAACCGGCGCAGCGGCCCCGGCCCCGCGGCGCCGCGGGTGGCGGTGACCGCCGCGTTGGCGAACCGCCCGACCAGCTCGCTGGTCAATGTCTTCAGTGCCACCGACGCGGACAAGGTGCCGTCGAACTTGCCCACCGCCGTGACCACCGGCATCTGGGAGAGCCGCTCCGCGGCCTCGACCAGATCGTCCGGGCTCAGTGACGGGAACGACTGCGCGCCCACGTCGGCGAGCGAGGCCGCGGCACCGGGGTCGGCCAGCACACGCAGGTCGATGCGGCCGGAGATGACACCGTCCTCGACGTCGTGCACGGAGTAGGCGACGTCGTCGGCCCAGTCCATGACCTGCGCTTCCAGGCACGGCCGCGCCGCAGGCGCACCGTCGCGCACCCACTGCGCCGCGGCCATGTCGTCGCCGTAGAAACCGAACTTCCGGCGGCCTTCCTGACGCGGCCACGGGTACTTCGTCACCGCGTCGAGCGACGCCCTGGTCAGGTTCAGGCCGGCGCTGCGGCCGTGCTCATCGAGCACCTTGGGCTCGAGGCGGGTCAGGATGCGGAAGTTCTGGGCGTTGCCCTCGAAACCGCCGAAGGCCTTGACGATCTCGTCGAGGGCGCGTTCCCCGTTGTGCCCGTACGGCGGGTGGCCGATGTCGTGGGCAAGGCCCGCCAGGTCGACCAGATCCGGGTCGCACCCGAGGCCGATCGCCATCCCGCGGCCGATCTGGGCCACCTCCAGCGAATGCGTCAGCCGGGTGCGCGGCGTCTCGCCGTCCCGCGGGCCCACCACCTGCGTCTTGTCGGCAAGCCGTCGCAACGCGGCACAGTGCAGGACGCGGGCGCGGTCGCGCGAGAAGTCGGACCGGTGCTCGCTGTCGGTCCCCGGCAGGCCGGCACTCTTCGCCGGTTCGGCCACCAAGCGCTGGCGGTCGAACGCGTCGTAGCTGTCCTGCAGTCGTGGGCTCACCGAGGCACAGTCTGCCAGGGGGGATCACCCGCTGAGCACAGCTGTGCGGGTGTGCCGCACTACATTGGCGGACATGCGCGTCGCCCGCCTGCTGCCCATGCTGTTCGCCGTCCTGACCGTCGGTCTTCTCTGCGCGCCCGGCGTGGCCGCCGAGCCACCGCTGCGGCTGCCCACCTACCTGACCGACAACGCCGGCGCCCTGGACGCGGCCGGGAAGGCCGAGGTGCAGGGTGCGATCGACCGGCTCTACAACGAGGAACGGGTCCGGTTGTGGGTGGTGTTCGTCGAGGACTTCGCCGGGCAGAACGCGCAGAGCTGGGCGCAGGCCACCTACCGGGCCAGCGATCTCGGCAGCAGGGACGCGATCCTGGCGGTGGCCACCGTCGACCGCGCCTACGCGCTGCTCGCGCCCACCGAGGCGGTGCGCGGAGTCGACGTCGACGAGGTCCGGACCAACGACGTCGAACCGCTGCTCCGCAACGGCGACTGGGCCGGTGCGGCGGTGGCGGCTGCCGACGGGCTGGCCGGTGGTGGCGGCGGATCGGTCAGCTGGGTCGGCATGCTCGTGCTGCTCGGTGTCATCGCGCTGGCTCTCGCGCTGCTGGTGGTGTGGCAGCGGCGCCGCAAGCGCAAGCGACGGGAAGCCGAGTTCGCCGCAGCCCAGCGGGTGGACCCGTCGGATCCGAACGCGCTCGCATCGGTGCCGCTGGATGCGCTCGACGACCTGTCCCGCAAGATCGTCGTCGACGTGGACAACGAGGTGCGCACCAGCGAGAGCGAATTGGCGCTCGCGGTCGAGGAATTCGGTCCACAGGACACCGCGGCGTTCACCCGGGCGGTGGCCAACGCCAAAGCCACGCTCGCGCAAGCCCTCAACGTCCGGCACATCCTCGACGACGCGGTACCCGAGACCCCGATGCAGCGCCGCGACCTGCTGACCCGGGTGATCGTCGCCGCCGCGAAGGCCGACGAGGAGCTCGAAGCGCAGCGGGAGGCGTTCGCGTCACTTCGTGATCTGGTGATCAACGCGCCCAGCCGGCTGGACACGCTGACCCAGCAGATGGTCGACCTGACCGCGCGCCTCACGCCCGCCGAACAGACACTGCAGCAGCTGAAGTCCCAGTTCGCCGAAAGCGCACTGGTTTCGGTGTCCGACAACATCGATGAGGCCAGGCAGCGGCTGGCCTTCGCCGACCAGAGCATCAGCACGGCCCGCGGGCTGGTGTCCCGGCCGGCCGACAAGCAGGGCGGCCTGGTCGACGCGATCCACGCCGCAGAAGCCGCGCTCGGCCAGGCCCGCACGCTGCTCGACGCGGTGGACAGCGCGTCGACCGACATCAACCGGGCCGTGGCCGGGCTGCCCGGCGTCATCGCCGACATCCAGAACGGCATCAACCAGGCCGGGGCGCAGCTGGGGCAGGGCGGCGTGGCGGTGGCCACCGAGCTCAGCGCCGCCAGAGACGCTGCCGTGCAGGCGGTCTCGCACGCCCAGAGCACCGGTGACAGCGATCCCCTCGGCGCGTTCACGCGGCTCACCCAGGCCGACGCGGAGTTGGACCGGCTGCTGGCCGAGGTGGCGCAGGAACGGGAGACCGTCGAGCGGCTCAGCCGGACCTACGACCAGGCACTGTTCAACGCGCAGTCACGGGTGCGGGCGGTGTCGGACTACATCGACACGCGCCGTGGCGCGATCGGCCCCGAGGCGCGGACCCGGCTCGCCGAGGCGGTCCGGCAGTTGCAGGCCGCGCGCGACAAGCGCGAGACCGACCTGAACGAGGCGATCGCGCACGCGAACGGCGCCGCGATGCTCGCCGCGCAGGCCCAGTCGCTGGCCAATTCTGACGTGATGGCCGCGCAGCGGCACTTCAACGGACCACGCGGCGGCGGCGGGGGCGGCGGGGGCGGCCCAGTGACTATCGCCCCCGACGGCCGCAAGCTGCTGCGTCTGGAAGTTCGAAACGCCGAGACGCCGATCGAGCGTAAGCCGCCGTGGATCAAGACCAGGGCGAAGATGGGCCC
>NZ_LMVQ01000292.1 GCF_001545925.1 Mycobacterium sp. NAZ190054
CCTGTTCGACTTCTCCGTCTACGTCGACGCCCGCATCGAGGACATCGAGAACTGGTACATCTCCCGGTTCCTGTCGATGCGGGAGGGCGCGTTCGCCGACCCGGCCTCGCACTTCCACCACTACTCCTTGAACACCGGTTCCGGCCCGGGCGGGCGCTGACCGATCAGGTGCAACCTGCTGCCGGCCATCCGGCCGCGCGCGCCGGCGATGACGCGGTTGGCCAGCGACACCACCTGCGGAGTGGACCGGTAGTCGCGTTCCAGCCGCACCACGGCGGCCTCGGGGAAGCGCCGCGAGAAGTCGAGCAGGTAGCGCGGCGACGCGCCGGTGAACGAATAGATGGTCTGGTTGGCGTCACCGACGACGGTCAGGTCGTCACGGCCACCCAGCCAGGCGTCGAGCACCCGCTGCTGCAGCGGTGTGACGTCCTGGTACTCGTCGACGACGAAACAGCGGTACCGGTCCCGGAACTCCTGGGCCACGGCGACGTCGTTCTCGATGGCGGCGGCGGTGTGCAGCAGCAGGTCGTCGAAATCCAGCAGCACCAAGCCCTCGCGGCGGGACTTCAGGGTCTCGTAGTTGGCGTAGGCCGTCGCGACCTTCTCCGCGTCGAACGGGATGTCCCGGCCGGCGTCGGCGACGGCCTGCGCGTAAGCCTCCGGCGTGATCAGCGACGCCTTGGCCCACTCGATCTCGCCGGCGAGGTCACGGACGTTGTCGGTGCCGGTGGGCAGCCCGGTCCGGTTGGCGGCCTGCGCGACGACGGCGAACTTGCTGTCCATCAGCTGCCACTCGGTGTTGCCGACGACGCGCGGCCAGAAGTACGCCAGCTGGCGCCGCGCGGCGGCGTGGAACGTCTGAGCCTGCACGGATTCGGTGGAGGCACCCGCGTCATCGCCGCCGAGCGCGCGCAACCGGCCCCGCATCTCCCCGGCCGCCCGCTGGGTGAAAGTGACCGCCAGTACCTGCCCGGGCGCCACGTGCCCGGCCGTCACCAGGTGGGCGATGCGCCGGGTGATGGTACGGGTCTTACCGGTGCCGGCGCCGGCGAGCACGCACACCGGACCGCGGGGTGCGAGCACCGCCTCGCGCTGTTCGTCGTCGAGGTCGCCCAGCAGCCGGTCACGGGAGGCCGTCGGGGACATGGCGACCATCATGTCAGCGCGGCCCGACAAGCGCGGGTCTGGGACGGGCATGTCCGGCGGGTCGACTACGTTGAATGGCTTATGAGCGCTGACGAAGCCACTTTGACGATGTACACGACCACGTGGTGCGGCTACTGCTTCCGCCTGAAGATGGCGCTGAAGTCGGAGGGCATCAGCTGGACCGAGGTCGACATCGAGGCCGATCCGGCCGCCGCGGAGTTCGTCGGATCGGTCAACGGCGGAAACCACGTCGTGCCGACGGTGAAGTTCCCTGACGGCTCCACGCTGACCAACCCCAGCATCAAGCAGGTCAAGGCCAAGCTGGCCGGTTGAGCCCGGCTCAGTCCAGCGCGGCCCAGGACTCGATGATCTCCCGGGCGATCGAGATCGATCCGGGCAGCAGCAGCCGCGACGCGCTGTCCGAACTCCAGTCACCCTGATCCAACGCCGCGCGGATCTCGGCGCGGGTGAACCATGCGGCCTCGGCGATCTCGCCGTCGTTGAACGAGAACGGCTGCTCGGGGTCGCCGAGCGCGTGGAAACCGACCATCAGCGACCGCGGGAACGGCCACGGCTGAGATCCCAGGTACTCGACGTCGGTGACGGTCAGCCCGATCTCCTCGGCGATCTCGCGGACGACGCACGACTCGAACGACTCCCCCGCCTCGACGAAGCCGGCCAGGATGGAGAACAGCCGCGGCGGCCACACCGTCTGACGGGCCAGCACCGCACGGTCGTGGCCGTCGTGCACCAGGCAGATCACCGCGGGATCGATGCGCGGGAACTCCTCGCGACCGGTGACCGGATCGATCCGCGCCCAGCCACTCTTGATCGGCTTGGTCGGTGCGCCGTCGACCGGGCTGAACCGGGCGCTGTCGTGCCAGTTCAGCAGCGCGGTCGCGGTGGCGACCAGCTGGGCGCTGACGTCGTCGAACACGTCGCCGGTGCGCCGCAGGTCGAGCACCTCGGTCGCGGCGCCGGGATCCTCCGGCGGTTCCAGCTCGGAGCGCACCGCCCACACGTGGCGGCCGTCGTCGAGCTTGCCCAGGAACACGGCGCCCTCGGGCGGGCTGTCACCGGCAGAGGCGGCCCGGTTCAGCACCGCACGGCCGTCGGAGATCAGCACCTGGTTGCGGCGGTCGACGCGCAGCAGCAATGCGTCGGCCCAGCCGGCGACCGCGGCGTCGATGTCGGTGCGCAGCGTGTCGGCGCGGTCGGCGCCGACCCGGGACAGCAGCGGGACATTGCGCAGCCGGAACGCTGTCATCGCTCCTCGTCCGCCGACCGGATGTACAACAACCGGTCCCCCAACTCGAGTGCGTCGACCTCGGCATCGTCGACGCGGATCAGGCGGTTGCCACGGACCACGCCGAGAACGATGTCGGTCTGATGGCGCGGTGAGCCGCCGGCCTCCTTCGGGGTGACCTCCCGTTCGGCGATCGCGAAGCCCCGGTCCGGGGTCAACAGATCCTCCATCATCTCGACGACGCTGGGCGTCTGCACCGCGATGCCGAGCAGGCGCCCCGCGGTCTCGGAGGTCACCACCGTGGAATCCGCGCCGGACTGCTTGAGCAGGTGTTCGTTGTCGGTCTCCCGCACCGCGGCGATGATCTTGGCGTTCGGGGCCAGCTCGCGGGCGGTGAGCGTGACCAGGACGGCGGTGTCGTCGCGGTTGGCGGCGACGATGATGGTCTTCGCGTGCTGGGCCCCGGCCAGTCGCAGCACTTCGGAGTCGGTGGCGGTGCCACGGACGGTGACCAGACCGGCGCTCTTGGCGCGCTCGAGGGCCGCGGCGTCCTCGTCGACGACCACGATGTCGCCGGGCGCGATCTCGTCGCCGACCATCGCCGCGGCGGCGGTCCGGCCCTTGGTGCCGTAGCCGACGATGATGATGTGGTTGCGCAATCTGCTCCTCCAGCGCTGGATTTGATAGACCTGACGCGATTGCGTGGTGAGGGTTTCGACGGTGGTACCGATCAGCACGATCAGGAACGCCACGCGCAGCGGTGTGATCACCAGCACGTTGACCAGTCGCGCTTCGGGGGTGATCGGTGTGATGTCGCCGTAGCCCGTGGTCGACAGGGACACCGTCGCGTAGTAGAGGCAGTCCAGGAAGGACAGCGGATTCTCTTGGCTGTCGCGGTATCCGTCGCGGTCGAGATAGACGATCAACACCGCGGCGAACAACGCGCCGAGTGCATAGATGACGCGGACGGTGATGCGCCGCCCCGGGCTGACCGTCTCGGCCGGGATCTGCACACGGTCGGTGAGCGCGTGGACCGGCATATCAGCCAGGGACTGATCGAACCGGCGCATCCGCCGCCGCAGCCGCCCCTTAGCCACGGGGGCCGGTCATCGCATGAGGCGTCAACACCAGCACAATGTAATCATGGCCACGTCGTCGACGGCACTGCAGCAGATCACCACGTCCTCACGCGGCGCCCGGATGGGTGCCTGGCTGGTCGGGATGGGCATCCTGCACTTCCTCGCCCCGAAGCCGTTCGACGCCATCGTGCCTGAGGAGCTGCCGGGCAGTCAGCGCTTCTACACCTACGCCTCCGGCGTCGCCGAGATCGGCGTCGGCGGACTGCTGCTGACCCGGAAGACCCGCAAAGCCGGCGCGCTGTCGGCGATCGCGTTGTTCGTCGGGGTGTTCCCCGGAAACGTGAACATGGTCCGGCTGTGGTTCGACGATCCGTCCAAGTCACTTCCGCTGCGGCTGGGTGCCATCGCCCGCCTGCCCCTGCAGATCCCGATGATCACGCAGGCGTGGAAGATCTACCGCGAGAGCTGAGCGACCTCCTCACCGCCGGGCTGCGCGGCCAGCAACGCGATCAGCGCGTCCTCGTCGGGCAGGCCGTCCGGGACGACCGTGCGCCCGGACCGCACATAGTGGAAAGCCGCGCGCACCGAGGACACCGGGCGATCATGCAGCCGAGCCCACGCCAGCCGGTACACCGCCAGCTGAACAGCGTTGTGCCGCAATTCTTCATCGGTCGACGGCGGCTCCCCGGTCTTCCAGTCCAGCACGGTCACTCCACCGTCGTCGTCGGCGAAGACCGCGTCGATGCGGCCACGCACCACCCGCCCGGCGAGCATCATGTCGAACGGCACCTCCACATCGATCGGGGTGCGGGCAGCCCACGGCGACACGGCGAACGCGTTCTGGAGTTCCTCGAGCTCGCCCCGGTCGTCGCGGTCGGCGTCCATCGCGCCGGGCAGGTCGTCGAGATCGAACAACTTCTCGGCCTGGAAGTACCGTTGCACCCATTCATGGAATGCGGTGCCCAGCAACGCGTGTGAGTCGGGGCGGCGTCGTAGGACATGCGGAAGGCGAGCCGGCATTCGTCGAAACTGACGGGTCCGAGCCAGCGCCGGTCGACGCGGGCGCACGCATCTTCCCCGTCCTCCGCGCTGATGGACATCTTGGTG
>NZ_LMVQ01000293.1 GCF_001545925.1 Mycobacterium sp. NAZ190054
GGATCGGGCGCACCGACGCCACCGCGGTCTGCGACCCCTGCAGGTTGGCGTTGAAATCCCACAGGTCGGTGTGGCTGAAGATGTCCTCCTCACCGGTGATCTTGCTGGTGGCGATCTCGTCGAGCAGCTGCGCGCGGTCGTCGACGACGCCGAGACCCGGCGCACCGCGCCGGCCCGCGCCGACCGCGTGCTGACCGGCTATGCAGGCCTGGCGGCCGGGAACCGCGCGCTGGTCGCGGTCACCAGCGGAGATCCGAGCGTCGTCGAGGTGATCCGGGCCGAACCGGAGTGGGCCGACCTGATCGAGCGCCAGATCGGTCTCCTCGCTGCCGTCCAGCCGGGGCTGACCGGGCGGTTGCGCGCCTCGCTGGTGATGTCGGGTATCGCCGCCACCGCAGCGCCCGGCGTCGTCGACGCCGACGAAGACGAGTTGCGCCGACAGCTGATCGACGCGGGCCGGCGCACCCTCGGACTACGCGCGCCGCGTGCCTGAGCACAGCCGCGTCGTCACATCCAGACAGCGGTCACGTCCACCGGATTGACCCGGATCCCGTGGTCGCCGTGCTGGTCCTCGGTGATCAGGGTCCGCAGCTCCTCGGTCTTGACCGTCCAACCGTTCACCCGGTAGGTCTGGCCGACCCCCAACACGATGTCCGCGGACTCGGGACCGGGAAGAGTTCCCGCCTTGAAATAGAGCTCGCCGGTTCCCTGCACCACCGCGAGGTTCAGCGGCGCGGGTGACACACCGAACGGACGCCCGTCCGTCCTCGCGCACACCGCCGCGGGATATCCGCGCCCCTCGAAGTCGGTGCTGAGCAGGCACCGGATCTGGCCGTTCTGGACGCGGACGGTCTGGTCCCCGCCGGCGGCGGCCGCCGGCGAGATCCACGGACACGCGCCCAGGGCGACGAAGGCTGCCGAAGCTGCGGCGAATACTCGAACCATGCTGCCTCCACCGGGGTGAGAGCATCTCCAGAAGGGGATGCTCTCACGCCCGGCGCTGCCGCACCGGCGAATCGGGTGGACTGCCTCCGGCGCGCCTCAGGTGCAGACCGCGCCGACGGCCGCCGAACCGACCAGTTTGGTGTACTTGGCCAGCACGCCGGTCGTGTAACGCGGTGGCAGCGGCTCGAATCCCGCCTTGCGGGACTCGAATTCAGCCGGGTCGACCAGGATGTCGAGGGTGCCGTTGGCGACGTCGAGGCGGATCCGGTCACCGTCGCGCACGAACGCGATCGGACCACCGTCGACCGCTTCGGGCGCGATGTGGCCGACGCACAGGCCGGTGGTTCCGCCGGAGAAGCGGCCGTCGGTCATCAGCAGCACGTCCTTACCCAGGCCGGCGCCCTTGATCGCGCCGGTGATGGCGAGCATCTCGCGCATGCCCGGGCCGCCCTTGGGGCCCTCGTAGCGGATCACCACGACGTCGCCGTGCGTGATGGTGCCGTCCTCGAGCGCGTCCAGGGCTGCCCGCTCGCGCTCGAAAACCCTTGCGGTGCCTTCGAACACGTCGGAGTCGAAGCCCGCGGACTTCACCACCGCACCCTCGGGCGCCAGCGAACCGTGCAGGATGGTGATGCCGCCGGTCGGGTGGATCGGGTTGTTCATCGCGCGCAGCACCTTGCCGTCCGGGTCCGGCGGTTCGATGTGCGCCAGGTTCTCGGCCATGGTCTTGCCGGTGACGGTCAGGCAGTCACCGTGCAGCAGGCCGGCGTCCAGCAGTGCCTTCATCACCACAGGCACCCCGCCGATCTCGTCGACGTGCTTCATCACGTGACGGCCGAACGGTTTCACGTCGGCCAGGTGCGGCACCTTCTGCCCGATACGCGTGAAGTCCTCCAGCGAGAGCTTCACGTTGGCCTCGTAGGCGATCGCGAGCAGATGCAGCACCGCGTTGGTGGAGCCGCCGAACGCCATCACCACCGCGATCGCGTTCTCGAACGCCTCCTTGGTCAGGATGTCGCGGGCGGTGATGCCGTGGCGCAGCATCTCCACCACGGCCTCGCCGGACCGGCGCGCGAACTCGTCACGTCGCTTGTCGATGGCGACCGGAGATGCGCTGCCCGGCAACGACATCCCGAGGGCTTCGGCGGCCGAGGCCATGGTGTTGGCGGTGTACATCCCGCCGCAGGCGCCCTCGCCGGGGCAGATCGCGCGCTCGATGATGTCGACGTCCTCACGCGACATCAGCCCGCGCGCGCAGGCTCCGACAGCCTCGAAGGCGTCGATGATGGTGACTTCCGTCTCGGTGCCGTCGGTGAGCCTGGCGGTGCCCGGCATGATCGAGCCGTTGTAGAAGAACACCGATGCGAGGTCCAGGCGCGCGGCGGCCATCAGCATGCCGGGGATCGACTTGTCGCAGCCGGCCAGCAGCACCGTGCCGTCGAGACGCTCGGCCTGCACCACGGTTTCCACGCTGTCGGCGATCACCTCGCGCGAGACCAGCGAGAAGTGCATGCCCTCGTGGCCCATCGAGATGCCGTCGGACACCGAGATGGTGCCGAACTCCAGTGGGTAACCGCCGGCCTCGTGCACGCCGCCCTTGACCGCCTGCGCGAGCCGTTGCAGCGACATGTTGCACGGGGTGATCTCGTTCCACGACGAGCCGACGCCGATCTGCGGTTTGGCCCAGTCGTCGTCACCCATGCCCACGGCCCGTAGCATGCCGCGGGCGGCCGCCTTCTCCAGTCCGTCGGTGACGTCGCGGCTACGGGGCTTGATGTCGATACCGGAATCCGTGGGATCTGAGGGCATGCGGAGATTATGCGCCTGGCGTTTCACCCGGCCAAACCATCTCGGATACCCCCGTGGGGTACTAGTACCCTGGGCGCATGACGACAAGGATCGCGCGGCTGATCGTCGCGGTTGCCGCGCTGACGCTGCTCGCCGGCTGCAGCGGCCAGGGCGACGCGGCCGGTGACCGGGCGGGCCGGGAGGAACCCGAGGCACCGCTGATCACCGGCGAGCCGGCGGGTTACAACGAGGCCGACATCGCCTTCGCCACCGACCTGGTTCCGCACCATGCGCAGGGGATCGAGTTGGCGACGATGGCGCTGGAGCGGTCGGGCAACGCCGAACTGGTCGCGCTGGCCGAGCAGGTCGTGGCCACTCAGCAGCCGGAGATCAACATCCTCAACGTGTTGCTGGTGCAGTGGAACGAGAACCCGGAGATCCGCAGCGGACCCGGCGGGCCGGCCGGTGGAGCCGCACCGGGCCTGGTCGACGATGCGACCGTCGCGCGGCTCGGGTCGCTGAGCGGCCCGGAGTTCGACAAACTGTGGCTGCAGACGATGATCGGCCAGCACCGGGGCGCGATCGAGATCGCGAACGCGGAGATCGCCGACGGCGCCAATGTCGACGCCATCGCCATCGCCAGGACGATCGGCGCAGGGCAGCAGGCGCAGATCGAGAAGATGACGCAGATTCTGGAGGGCATGCCGTGACGAACATCCAGGCCCCGGGCGGGGCGGCGCCGCAGGTCGAGAGCGGAAAAGCAGCCGATGCCGGCGGCCACGGCTACTCGGCGCAGAAGGAGAACTACGCCAAGCGGCTTCGCCGTATCGAGGGCCAGGTGCGCGGTATCGCCAAGATGATCGACGAGGACAAGTACTGCATCGACGTCCTGACCCAGATCAGCGCCGTCAACAGCGCGCTGCAGTCGGTGGCGCTCGGCCTGCTCGACGAACACCTCGGCCACTGCGTCAGCCACGCGGTCGCCGCGGGCGGCGCGGAGGCCGACGCGAAACTGGCCGAGGCCTCGGCGGCGATCGCCCGACTGGTCCGCTCCTAGTTCTGGGTCTGCCGGATCGGGGACAACTCAGCCGATGGCGTCCTCGATGCGCTGCACCTTCGCGGTGAGCTGACCGGTGTAGCCCGGCCGGATGTCGGCCTTGAGCACCAGGCTGACGCGCGGGGACACGGCGGCGACGGCGTCGACGGCCTGTTTCACGACGGCCATCACCTCGTCCCACTCGCCCTCGATGTTGGTGAACATCGCATTGGTCTCGTTGGGCAGGCCGGACGCCCGCACGACCCGGACCGCTGCGGCGACGGCGTCACCCACCCCGCCCGTCTCGTCTCCGCCGGATGGACTGATGCTGAACGCGACGATCATGCGTCCAGTGTCGCCCGCGGGAGTGGCGCCCGATGTGTCCGGCCGCGGCGGTTTTCCACTCAGGTAACGCCCGAAGCCGCCGACGCGATCATCAGGGCAGGTCAAAGCCCTGCGTGCAGCGGGTGCCGGGGTCCGGCGGACGCGTTCGCCAGCGGAATCGATCTTGGTGCTGTGCCACACTGGGGTCAGTCGCCCGACTGGAGGTAGATGCATGCGGCAGCGAAACAGGAGCCGGGTCCTCGCCCTGTTCATGGCAATGAGCGTGACCGCCGGGCTCACCCTGAGCGCCCCGTCGGCGCTGGCCCAGCCCGCGCCGGCCCCGGCGCCCAACCCGGTGGCCGCGAGTACGGTCATCGTCTTGCCGGAACCCGACTCGCCGACGATGCCGACCGTCTTCTCCCGGGCGACGTCGAAGGACACACCGTCGACGATGGTGCGGGAGCCGATAC
>NZ_LMVQ01000294.1 GCF_001545925.1 Mycobacterium sp. NAZ190054
CGTGCAGCTGTGCCGGGACCCCCGCGGCTACGTGCCCATCGGCAACAACCCGTGGCGCGGCCCGCCGGTCCCGACCGGCACCCCGGTCGAGGACGGCCGTAACATCCTGCCGCCCAACAAGTTCCCGAACATCCCGCCGCGGGGGTCCCGGCACAGCTGCACGGTGGGCGCCCGTTTGCCGGGGAACTCCTGGCACGGGTAGTTGCGCGCGCCGCGCACCACGCTCGGATCGTTGTGTGGGACCTTGCAATACAGGTCGGTGGGGAGGTCCCGGAGCGTGGTGTCCGCCGGGGACCTGATCTGCGTGGGCGGAATGAACCCCGTCGCACACGGCGGCGGATCCTGCAGGTGGATCTTGAAGTCCAGCTTGCCGCCCTCATCGGTCGGCACCCCGCCCGCGACGGTGTTCAACGCGGCCAGCAGCGCCGGGAACACCACCAGCGCATGCTCGAGCGACTTGTTGTAGATCACGCCGATACGGCCGAAATTGGCGAGGTTGGCCGCCAGCATCGGGAACGACGGCCGGATGCCGTCGAACGTCTCGTTGGCCACCGCGGCGGCACCCGGCGCCGTCCGCAGCGTGGTCCGCAGTTGCGGGTCCGCGCCGGCCACCTCGGTGGTCAACCGGCCCAACGACTCCGCCAGCGACCGGATGTCGTCGCCGCCGCGGATCTGCGCGTCCAGGAACGGACCGGCCTGGTCGATCAGTTGCGCGGTCTGCGGGAAGTTCGCGTTGGCCTCGTCGACCAGCAGCCGCGACGACTGGATCAGCCGGGCCAGTTCGGGGCCGGAACCGTTGAACGCGTTGAACGCCTCGCGCAGCAGGTCCTGCAGCCGGCTGTCGCTCACGCTGCGGACCAGGGTGTCGGCCTCGGCCAACAGCCCGCCGATGTCCTGCCCGATCGCGGTGCGGTCCATGCCGATGTCCGAACCGTCGCGCAGTGTGGCCTCGGAGGCATCCTCGGGCGGCACCAGGTCGATGTACTGCTCGCCGATGGCCGAGACACTCTTGACGGTCGCGGTCACGTTCTCCGGCACCGGTGTGTCGCTGTTCAACCGCATGTGCGCCACGACACCGTGATCGGACAACCCCACCGATCTCACGTGGCCGACGGTGACGCCGCGGTAGGTCACGTTCGCGTTCTCGTAGAGCCCGCCGCCGGCGACGAAGTTGGCGGTGACGTTGTAGGCGCCGATCCCGACAGCCGCCGGCACGTGCAGGTAGAACAGCGACACCGCACCGACACTGAGCACGGTGACGATCGCGAAGATCGTCAGTTGCAGGCGCGTCAAGCGGGTCAGCATTACGGCGCCCCCTCGTGTTGGGTGGCTGTGCCCGGCGGGATCTTGAACGGATCCGCCGCCTGACCGGAGAGGTTGGCCATCGCGCCGGTGAGGAAGTCGGGCGGGTTGACGACCTCGCTCATGCGCTTCATGTTCGGATCCAGGCCGAGCGACGTGGTGAAGATCGACTCACCGACGCGGCGCAGGGTCAGGTCGAACGTGACGTAGACGTTCAGGTAGTCACCGCGCACGGCGTTGCGCAGGTACTTGTAGTGGAACGGGAACGTCGGCAGGAATTCCAGATCCTTGATCAGGTAGTCGACGTGGTCGTTGAGCGACTTGATGACCGGGAAGAGGTCCTTGAAGTCCGCGGCGAAGTCGTCCTTGGTCTCCTGCAGCACCCGGGACGCGACGTTTGCGAAGCTGCGCAGCGCCGTGAACGCGTCGACGATCTGGGCGCGGTTGTCGTTGAGCACGGTCAGCGCCTCGGGCAGGGTGTCCAGCGTGCGGCCCAGACTGTCCTTGCTGCGGGCCAGGATCCCGGCGAATCTGTCCAGCCCCTCGGCCGCGGTGATGATGTCCGCGGTCTGCTGGTTCAGCGACGCCGTGAGTTCGGCGAGCCTGGGCAGCAGGTCCGCGAAGCTGCCCGACCGGCCGACGACGGCGTTGTAGGTCTCGTCGGTGATGTCCTGCAGCGCACCGAGATTGCCCTTGTTGACGACCATGCCTAGGGACGACAGCACCTGTTCGGTGGTCGGATAGTTCTCGGTGTGGTCGATCGGGATCTCGCCGCCGTCGGCCAGGGTGCCGACGTCCTCCCCGTCCTCGGGCGGCGCGAGCTCGATGTGCTGCGACCCGAGCAGCGAGGTCTGCGCCACCTTCGCGGTCGCGTTGGCGGGCAGCCTGACGTTGCCGTCGAGCGAGAGCTGGACCCGCGCGAAGAACGTGCCGTCGGGACGCTGCACCGCGTCCACACCCGACACGCTGCCGACGGTGACGTCGTCGACCTTCACCGGCGAGTTCTGCGGCAGGGTCGCGACGTCGGGCAGCTGCACGGTGACCGTGTAGGAACCCGCACCGTGACCGGCGGTGCCGGGCATGTTCAACGAGTTCAGCCCACCGAACTGGCAGCCTGCCAGCAGCAGTGTGACCGTCGAGAGCCCGAGTGCGCGACGGATCATCGGCCCCCCTCCGGAACAGCGGTGGGTCCGGCCGGGGCCGGCCCGGTCTCGGGACCGCCGGCGTGCGAGGTCGACGCCTCGGGCCCCTCGGCCGGGAGCAGCAGCGAGGTCAGGTCGGCGTCGGGGGCGACCTGCGGCGGCGTGACGCCGGGGGCGTTCTGCCACTGCAGGTACGGCACCGGGGTCTCGGCCTTGGCCTCGGTGGCCGGGGTGTCGTAGATGATCTGCCCCTTGTAGGCCGTGATGCTGTTGATCGGGTGGAACAGCATCGGCGGATAGTTCATCGTGATGCGCTTGAACACCGGACCCATCCGCTGACGGCAGATCTCGGCCCGCTTGTAGTTGTCCGGGGTGGCGGCGGCGTCGAACGTGCCACCGCAGATGAACTGCACCGGATTGCCGAAGTTCGGCAGGGTCAGCAGACCGCCGACGGTGCCCTGCGCGGGGTTGTAGATGTTGTAGAAGTTGCTCAGGCCGTTGGGCGTGATGTGCAGAACCTGCTCGATGTCGTCGCTGTGCTCGGTCAGGATGTTCGTGAAATCGGTGAGCCGGTTGACCTGGCCGATCAGCGCGTCGTTGCTCTCCCCCAGGAAGCCCCGCACATCGTCCAGGGCCTGGTTCAGGGTGCCCAGTGTCACGTCGAGATCGGTTGTGGCGTCGGCCAGTACCTGCGAAACCGACGCGACATGATTGGTGAACTGCACGATCTGCTCGTTGCTGTTCGACAGTGCGTCGACCAGGACCTGCAGATTGCGGACGGTGCCGAACAGGTCGGTGCGGGAATCTCCGAGTCGCCCGGCGGTCTGCGACAACTCGCGCAGCGCGCGCCGGAAGGTGTCGCCGTTGCCGTCGAACGTGTCGGCGGCCTGGTTGACGAACGCGGTGAGCGGCCCCTGGACGGATCCTTCGTGCGGGCCGAGCTGGTTGCTCAGCTGGGTCAGTTGTTCTTTGACCTCGTCCCACTCGACCGGCACCGCGGTACGGTCCAGGCCGATCTCGGCGCCGTCACCGAGTTCGGGGCCGCCGGTGTAGGCGGGTGCGAGCTGGATGAACCTGGCGGACACCAGGTTCGGTGCGATCATCAGCGCCTTCGCATCGGCGGGCACCTTGACGCCGTCGTCGATGGTCATGGTGATCTTCACGTCGCCGGCACGAGGCTCGATCGAGTCGATCCTGCCGACCGGCACGCCCACCACGCGGACGTCGTCGCCCGGGTACAGCCCGACCGCCGAGGTGAAGTAGGCCGTCAGCTTGTGCCCGGTCCGGCTGGGCCACACCAGGTACACCGCGACGGCCAGCGTCGCGACCAGCACGCAGACCAGCGCGGTCCGCATCCAGCGGCTCCGCTGCACTGTGTTCCCCTGTGTCATGGCGACTTCGGCCTGATGATCATCCGCTCCGAGATGTAGCCACGGAGCATGTCGGACAGACTGTCGGGCAGCTTGCCCGGCTGGAAGTAGGTGTCGAGGAGCACCTCTGCGATCGGCGCCGGCGGCAGACCGTACAGGTTGATCTGGAAGCCGGGCCCGGACCCGACCACCTCACCGAGTGCGGTCGCGTACGGCGGCAGCCGCTTGAGTGCTTCGCTGATGTGCTCCCGGCGCTCAAGCAGGTTGTCCAGCACCAGGTTGAGCTTCTCCAGCGCCGGCTTGAACTCCCGCCTGTTGTCGGCGACGAACCCGGAGATCTGGGTCGCGACGTCGTCGATGCCGGCGATCAGATTGCTCAGTGCCTGGCGCCGCTCGTCGAGCGCGGCGAACAACAGGTTGCCGTCGGTGATCAGCTGGTTGACCTGGCCGGAGCGTTGCGCGAGCGTCTCGGACACGTTCTTGGCATGTGCGAGAAGCTGATCGAGCGCCTCGTCACGGGCGTTGAGGCTGCGGGACAGGTTCGCGACGCCGTCGAGCGCACCGCGCAACTGCGGCGTGGCGTCCCGCAACGAGTCGGTCAACGTCTGCAGCGCCATCTCGAACCTCGGCTTGTCCAGCGCACTGACATTCTGGCCGAGATCCTGCAGAGCCGTGTTGAGGGTGTACGCGGTCGTG
>NZ_LMVQ01000295.1 GCF_001545925.1 Mycobacterium sp. NAZ190054
AGTGTGGCGCATCAGATTCCGCGCGCGGGCAACATGTTCAGCGTGTTCTTCGGCGGCGAGCCGGTCACCGACTTCGCCACCGCGAGGGCCACCGAGACGTGGCGCTTCCCCGCGTCGAGCAGTGCGTGGAAGAACGCGGGGATCTACCCGCCGCCGAGCGCCTACGAAACCTGGTTCGTCTCAACGGCTCTCGACGATCGACGCGCTGCCGCCGCTGCCCGGCGGCAGCGTCGTCACCGTCGAGCCCGGCGGCGCGGTGGAACTGTCGGGTCCCCCGCTGCCCGACGTGACGACCGCGGTGGCGGCCATGAACTCGGACCGTGCGGTGCTGCGCGCCGCGTTCGCGCGGGCCGGGTTCGGACTGGTACTGCTCGGCGCGGACCCGCTGCGCCCGGCCCTGCGGGTCAATCCGGGAGGCCGCTATGCGGCCATGGAGGCCTTCTTCCGGGCGAGCGGCACCGCCGCCGCGGGAGCGGCGATGATGACGTCGACGGCCTCGGTGCAGGTCAATCTCGAGGCCGGGCCGCGGCGAGGATGGGCGGATCGGGTGCGGCTGGCCCACGCGCTGGGCCCCACGATGATCGCGATCGCCGGGAACTCGCCGATCCTCGGTGGTGACTTCACCGGCTGGCAGTCGACCCGGCAACTGGTGTGGAGCCGGCTGGACTCGGCCCGGTGCGGGCCCATCCTCGGGGCCGGCGCCGAGGACCCCGCCAGCGACTGGGCCCGCTACGCGCTGCGGGCACCGGTCATGCTGGTGCACAATCCGGAACCGGTGGCGGTCACGCAGTGGGTGCCGTTCGCGGACTGGGCCGACGGGCGGGTGCCGCTCGGCGGCCGCAGGCCGACGGTGGCCGATCTCGACTATCACCTGACCACGCTGTTCCCGCCGGTGCGCCCGCGCGGCTTCCTCGAGGTGCGCTACCTCGACAGCGTTCCCGACGCGGTGTGGCCCGCGGTGGTGTTCATGCTGACCGTCCTTCTCGACGACCCGGTCGCCGCGGCCGTCGCCGCCGAGGCCACCGAACCGGTGGCCACCGCGTGGGACCGCGCCGCCCAGCTGGGCCTGCAGGACCGCAGGTTGCGGCGCGCCGCCCTCCGTTGCGTGCATGCCGCCGCCGAGCGTGCGCCCACCCCGCTCGAGGAATCGATGGCCAGGCTCGTACGTTCGGTGGAGCAGGGTTGCTGCCCGGCGGACGATTTCGCCGACCGGGTGGTCGCCCACGGGATCGCACCAGCGGTCACCGCACTGGCACAAGGGGAGTCGTAGGACAGTCGTGACGACACGCGAGGCACTTGCCGGCGAGCTGACCAGCGCCAGGGACCGCACGTTGCGGCTGGTCGACTTCGACGACGCCGAACTGCGGCGCCAGTACGATCCGCTGATGAGCCCGCTGGTGTGGGACCTCGCCCACATCGGTCAGCAGGAGGAGTTGTGGCTGCTGCGCGGCGGCGACCCGGACCGTCCGGGCCTGCTCGCCCCGCCGGTGAACGACCTCTACGACGCGTTCGTGCACTCCCGCGCCAGCCGCGTCGATCTGCCCTTGCTGCCGCCGACGGACGCGCGCAGCTACTGCGCCACGGTGCGCGGCAAGGTGCTCGACGTGCTGGACACACTGCCCGACGACCACCCCGACGCCTTCTCGTTCGCGCTGGTGGTCAGCCACGAGAACCAGCACGACGAGACCATGTTGCAGGCCCTGAATCTGCGTTCGGGTGCGCCGCTGCTCGACCGGGGCGCGCCGCTGCCGCCGGGGCGTCCCGGGGTGGCGGGCACGTCGGTGCTGGTTCCGGCCGGCGAGTTCGTGCTCGGCGTGGACGCGGTGGCCGAGCCGTACTCGCTGGACAACGAGCGCCCCGCCCACACCGTCGAGGTGCCGGCCTTCCGCATCGGCCGCGTCCCGGTCACCAACGCCCAGTGGCAGCAGTTCATCGACGACGGTGGCTACCACCAGCGCCGGTGGTGGTCGGAGGCGGGCTGGGCACACCGTCGGCAGGCCGGGCTGACCGCGCCGCTGTTCTGGCACGGGGACGGCAGCCGTACCCGGTTCGGACACGTCGAGGACATCCCGGCCGACGAACCCGTCCAGCACGTCACCTACTACGAGGCCGAGGCGTACGCGGCGTGGGCCGGGGCCCGCCTGCCCACCGAAGTCGAGTGGGAGAAGGCCTGCGCGTGGGACCCCGCGACCGGCTCCCGGCGTCGCTACCCGTGGGGCGCGACCGAGCCCACCGTCGGCGTCGCGAACCTGGGTGGGGATGCGCTGCGTCCAGCACCCGTCGGCGCGTACCCGCGCAGCGCGTCGGCCTACGGCGCCGAGCAGATGCTCGGCGACGTGTGGGAGTGGACCACCTCGCCGCTGCGGCCGTGGCCGGGCTTCACGCCGATGATCTACGAGCGGTATTCGCAACCGTTCTTCGACGGCACCGCATCGGGGGAGTACCGGGTGTTGCGCGGCGGTTCCTGGGCGGTGTCACCGAACATCCTGCGCCCCAGCTTCCGTAACTGGGACCACCCGATCCGCAGGCAGATCTTCTCCGGCGTGCGGTTGGCGTGGGATGTGTAGACACCTGGCCTGGCTGGGCGATCCGGTCTCGGTCGCGTCGCTCGTGCTCGACCCCGCGTCGAGCCTGTTGGTGCAGTCGTATTCGCCGCGGCGACAGAAACACGGGCTGATGAACGCCGACGGCTGGGGGGTCGGGTTCTTCGACGGCCCGGTGGCCCGGCGCTGGCGCAGCGCCGCACCCTTGTGGGGCGACGCGTCGTTCGCGTCCGTCGCCCCCGTCCTGCGCAGCGGCTGCATCGTGGCGGCGGTGCGGTCGGCCAGCGTCGGCATGCCGATCGAGGCCTCGGCGTCGGCGCCGTTCACCGACGGCACCTGGCTGCTGTCCCACAACGGGCTCGTCGACCGGACGGTGCTGCCGGCGTCCCCGCGCGCGGAGTCCACCAACGACAGCGCCCTGCTCGCCGCGCTGATCTTCGACCGCGGCATGGACGCCCTCGGCGACACCATCACCGGCGTGGCCGCCGACGACCCGAATGCCCGGCTGAACATCCTGGCCGGCAACGGTTCCCGGCTGCTGGCCACCACCTGGGGCGACACCCTGTCGGTGCTGCGCCGCGCCGACGGCGTGGTGGTCGCCAGCGAACCCTACGACGACGACCCCGCCTGGCAGGAGGTCCCGGATCGCCACCTCGTCGAGGTCGAGGGGACGCGCGTCCACCTGACACCGTTGAAAGGATCGTGATGTCTTCTCCTTCCCTGTCGATCACCAACCATCTCGCGGCCGACGCCGCCGCGGAGGCGTTGCGGCGCGATGTGCGCAACGGGCTGACGCGGTATCCGAAGACCCTGCCGCCCAAATGGTTCTACGACTCGGTGGGCAGCGAGCTGTTCGATCAGATCACCCGGCTGCCGGAGTACTACCCGACCCGCGCGGAAGCGCAGATCCTGCGCACCCGCGCCGGCGAGATCGCCGAGGTCTCCGGAGCCGACACGCTCGTCGAGCTCGGCAGCGGGACCTCCGAGAAGACACGGATACTGCTCGACGCGCTGCGGGACCGGGGGGCGCTGCGCCGCTTCATCCCGTTCGACGTGGACGCCTCGGTGCTCAAGGAGGCGGGCGCGGCGATCCAGGCGGAGTACCCGGGTGTCGACGTCGACGCCGTCTGCGGGGACTTCGAGGAGCATCTGGGCAAGATCCCGGCCGTGGGCCGGCGCCTGGTCGCGTTCCTCGGTTCGACGATCGGCAACCTGACCCCCGGTCCGCGCGCGGAGTTCCTGGCCTCGGTGGCCGCGCTCATGCGCCCCGGCGACACCCTGCTGCTCGGCACCGACCTGGTCAAGGACGTCGGCAGGCTCGTCCGGGCGTACGACGACAGTGCCGGTGTGACAGCACGTTTCAACCGCAACGTGCTCGCGGTGGTGAACCGCGAGCTGGGCGCGGACTTCGACCTCGACGCGTTCGAGCACGTCGCCCGGTGGAACGACGGCGAGGAACGCATCGAGATGTGGCTGCGCTCGACCCGCGCACAGCGGGTGCGCATCGCCGCGCTCGACCTGGAGGTCGACTTCGCCGACGGTGAGCAGATGCTGACCGAGGTGTCGTGCAAGTTCCGGACGTCCGGCGTGGACCGGGAACTCGCCGCCGCCGGGTTACGCCGAACCCACTGGTGGACAGACGAAGCCGGAGATTTCGGCCTGTCCCTCGCGGTCAAATGAGCCTCGCCGAGGACTGGCGCGCGGCGCGACCGCCCGTGGCGGGCGTGCACGTCGACAGCGCCGCCTGTTCCCGCCAGAGCCTGGCCGTGATCGAGGCCGCGGCCCAGCACGCCCGGCACGAGGCAGAGGTCGGCGGCTACGTCGCCGCCGAGGCCGCCGCGCAGCGCGAAGAACGCCGCCACCAGGATCCCGATCTGGACCGCTTCGATCAGGTCGAAGCACACGGTGACCGCAGCGGTGAGGAGGAACGTCACGGCATCGGAGCGGGTCGACGACAGGAT
>NZ_LMVQ01000296.1 GCF_001545925.1 Mycobacterium sp. NAZ190054
TGTGCGAGCGCGTCGCGTTGCTGCCCGGTGCCGATACCCGGGCGTTCGTCGACATCGATTCACTACTGCGGCCGGTCTTCGGTCACGCCAAACAAGGTGCCAGCTACGGCCACACCAAAATCGCCGGTGAAGCGGCGGCCGGCCTGCCCGGCGTCGCCGTCGCCCCCGTCCTGCGGTTCAAGGCGTTCACCCACGACTCGGTCGGCCTTTCGCCGGCGGGCCGGCAGCGCAATGTCGCCGGCCGGGTGCGCCTGCGTGCGGCGGTCCCGGGCCCGGTGGTGGTGGTCGACGACGTGGTCACCACGGGCGCCACGGCGGCCGAGTCGGTCCGGGTCCTGCAAACCACCGGGGCCGACGTCGTTGCTGTGCTCGCACTGGCGAACGCGTGACCCTCGCCCACCCGATTACCCCGGGATCAATCCGATGTGAAGAACTGAGAACAGGAGGACCGAATTAGTGGCACGTCCGGTGAACAGCGACTACCGTCGGCACCAACCATCCGTGAACACTTCACGGCGGCGCTCAAGCAGCGAGACGCCGGTATCGCGCCAGCGGTAGGAGGTGAGTAGTCGACACCTTGCACCGGCGAGCGGCGCGACCAGAATGCCCCGTCGGTGCGATGTCTGATCAGTAGGGCACGCAGGGGGCGTGCGATCGCGAGGGAGAATTGAGTTGCCAAGTATGTCAAGTCATTCCGTGGACGCCGACAGCACGATTTTGATGGACCCCGACACCGGGATGGGGTCGTCCGACGCGACTCCCCACGCCGAGGTGGCGGTGACCGGGCGCAATGTCGAAGTGCCCGATCACTTCCGCACCCATGTGGCCGAAAAGTTGTCCCGTCTGGAGAGATTCGACCGGACCATCTACCTCTTCGACGTAGAGCTCTATCACGAGAGGAACCGCCGCCAGCGCAAGAACTGTCAGCACGTCGAGATCACCGCCAAGGGCCGCGGCCCCGTGGTGCGCGGTGAAGCCTGCGGCGACAGCTTCTACGGGGCTCTGGAAGGGGCGGTGAGCAAACTCGAGAGCAGGCTGCGCAAGAGCAAGGACCGCCGCAAGATCCACTACGGCGACAAGACCCCGCGGTCCCTGCACGAGGCCTGTTCGCTCGACCACCTCGAGACCGCCTTCGCCCCGCCCGCCGAGCAGGCCGGGACGCCGGACGCCGGGCTCGCCGACATCGCCGACGAACACGAACCGGGGCGCATCGTGCGCGTCAAGGAGCATCCGGCGAACCCGATGACGGTCGACGACGCGCTGTACGAGATGGAGCTCGTGGGACACGACTTCTTCCTGTTCCACGACAAGGAGAGCGACCGGCCCTGCGTGGTCTACCGCCGTCACGCGTTCGACTACGGGCTGATCAAACTCGCCGACCCGTCCTGAACCCGCGAGATCCCCCGGGACCGCCGGTCCCGGGGGACTTTTGCATTCGACCGTCGCGGCCGGAGATGCGCGACCAGCAATTTCGGCGCGTCACCTACGATGGTGTCCGTCTATCTGCGTAACGCATCCGGCGAGGAAAAAGGGTATTCAGCGTGCTGTCGAAGTTGCTCCGAATCGGCGAGGGCCGCATGGTCAAGCGCCTCAAGGGGGTGGCTGACTATGTCAACACCCTGTCCGACGACATCGAGAAGCTCTCCGACGCCGAACTGCGGGGAAAGACCGACGAGTTCCGGGCCCGCCTGGCCGACGGCAAGGAGGACCTCGACGACCTGCTGCCCGAGGCGTTCGCGGTCGCCCGCGAGGCCGCCTGGCGGGTGCTCAACCAGAAGCACTTCGACGTCCAGGTGATGGGTGGCGCCGCGCTGCACTTCGGCAACGTCGCCGAGATGAAGACCGGTGAGGGCAAGACCCTGACCGCGGTGCTGCCCGCCTACCTCAACGCGCTGGCCGGCAAGGGCATGCACATCGTCACGGTCAACGACTACCTGGCCAAGCGCGACGCCGAGCAGATGGGCCGCGTGCACCGCTTCCTCGGCCTCGACGTCGGCGTGATCCTGTCCCAGATGACCCCGGACCAGCGCCGGGCGGCCTACAACGCCGACATCACCTACGGCACCAACAACGAGTTCGGCTTCGACTACCTGCGCGACAACATGGCGCTGCGGCTCGAAGACTGCGTGCAGCGCGGCCACAACTTCGCGATCGTCGACGAGGTCGACTCGATCCTGATCGACGAGGCCCGCACGCCGCTGATCATCTCCGGCCCGGCCGACGGCGGATCGAACTGGTACCCCGAGTTCGCCCGGCTGGCGCCGCTGATGGAGAAGGACGTCCACTACGAGGTGGACATCAAGAAGCGGGTGGTCGGCATCAACGAGCTCGGCGTCGAGTTCGTCGAGGACCAGCTCGGTATCGAGAACCTCTACGAGGCCGCGAACTCGCCGCTGATCAGCTACCTGAACAACGCGATCAAGGCCAAGGAGCTGTTCGAACGCGACAAGCACTACATCGTCCGCAACGGCGAGGTGCTCATCGTCGACGACTTCACCGGCCGTGTGCTGATCGGCCGCCGGTACAACGAGGGCCTGCACCAGGCGATCGAGGCCAAGGAACACGTCGAGATCAAGCCCGAGAACCAGACCGTCGCGACGATCACGCTGCAGAACTACTTCCGCCTCTACGACAAGCTCGCCGGTATGACCGGTACCGCCCAGACCGAGGCGGCCGAGCTGCATGAGATCTACAAGCTGGGCGTGGTGCCGATCCCGACCAACCGGCCGATGGTCCGCACCGATCAGTCCGACCTCATCTACAAGACCGAGGAAGCCAAGTTCATCGCCGTCGTCGACGACGTGACCGAGCGCTACGAGAAGGGCCAGCCGGTGCTGATCGGCACCACCAGCGTCGAGCGCTCCGAGTTCCTGTCGCGGCAGTTCGAGAAGCGCCGCATCCCGCACAACGTGCTCAACGCCAAGTACCACGAGCAGGAGGCCGGCATCATCGCCGAGGCCGGCCGGCTGGGCGCGGTCACCGTGGCCACCAACATGGCCGGCCGCGGCACCGACATCGTGCTCGGCGGCAACGTCGACTACCTGCTCGACCGGCGGCTGCGCCAGCGCGGCCTCGACCCGGTCGAGACGCCCGACGAGTACGAGAAAGCCTGGCACGAAGAGCTGCCGGGCATCAAAGCGCAGGTGGCGGCCGAGGCCGAGGACGTGATCGCCGCAGGCGGTCTCTACGTGCTGGGCACCGAACGGCACGAGTCCCGCCGCATCGACAATCAGCTGCGCGGCCGCTCCGGCCGTCAGGGCGACCCGGGCGAATCCCGCTTCTACCTGTCGCTGGCCGACGAGCTGATGCGCCGCTTCAACGGCGCCACGCTGGAGACGCTGCTGACCCGGCTCAACCTGCCCGACGACGTGCCGATCGAGGCCAAGATGGTCTCGCGCGCGATCAAGAGCGCCCAGACCCAGGTCGAGCAGCAGAACTTCGACATCCGCAAGGAAGTCCTCAAGTACGACGAGGTGATGAACCAGCAGCGCAAGGTGATCTACGCCGAGCGCCGCCGCATCCTGGAGGGCGAGAACCTCGCCGAGCAGGCGCACAAGATCCTGGTGGACGTGATCACCGCCTACGTCGACGGCGCCACCGCCGAGGGCTACTCCGAGGACTGGGATCTGGAGAAACTGTGGGACGGGCTCAAGAAGCTCTACCCGGTGGGCATCGACCATCACGACCTCATCGACTCCGACGCCGTCGGCGAGCCGGGCGAGCTGACCCGCGACGAGCTGCTCGAGGCGCTGGTCACCGATGCCGAGCGGGCCTACGCCGAACGTGAGCGCGAGATCGAGGAGATCGCCGGCGAGGGCGCGATGCGGCAGCTGGAACGCAACGTGCTGCTCAACGTGCTCGACCGCAAGTGGCGTGAGCACCTCTACGAGATGGACTACCTGCGCGAGGGCATCGGTCTGCGCGGCCTGGCCCAGCAGCGACCCGAGGTCGAGTACGCGCGCGAGGGGTACGACATGTTCGTCGCGATGCTCGACGGCATGAAGGAGGAGTCGGTCGGCTTCCTGTTCAACGTGCAGGTGGAACGGGCGCCCGCGCCCACGGTCGCCGCCGCGGAGGTGTTTGCGTCGTTCACCCGCAGCGGCCGGGTGCACGCCGTCGCGGCACGGATCGTGCGCCACCAGGACAGCTGGCGCCTGGTGGCCCTGCAGATCGGCTGAGGCCGGTCAGCGGCGCTTGGCGTGCTTGCCGCTCTTCTGCTGGCGGGCGGCCTCGCGGCGTTCCTTGCGCGTACCACCGGTCGACGGCGCTCCCCCGGAGCGCTTGACCTCGACCCCGCCGTCCTCGGACGGTCCCGAGTAGACCAGCGGCTGAGCCTTGTCGTCGAGTCCCTTGGCGCGCAGGCCGGCAGCTGGAACGCAACGTGCTGCTCAACGTGCTCGACCGCAAGTGGCGTGAGCACCTCTACGAGATGGACTACCTGCGCGAGGGCATCGGTCTGCGCGGCCTGGCCCAGCAGCGACCCGAGGTCG
>NZ_LMVQ01000297.1 GCF_001545925.1 Mycobacterium sp. NAZ190054
TGAGTGAGCTTGTCAGCCGCACGTCAGAGCCGTTCTCGTCCAACGACGATGCCACCGAATTCATCACCAGCGATACCTACGGCGAATTCTGATCGCTGCTAGTCCACTTAAGCAGATAAGCAGTACAAACTTTCGAACATGCCACCGACGCTACACCCGACGTCCGACAAGAATCAGATCCGGCGCAACACGATCAGGTTGTCGATGAGCTCGGCCTGCTGACCGTCCGGACCGACGGCTTCCCGCGTCACCGCTTCGACGCGGACTTGATCCCACCGTCCCTCGCCGAGGTCGATGGTGGCGAGCACCTCGTCGACCGTCGGGAAGACGTGGTCCTGCACATGCTGCGGAGCCCACGGCGGCGCCGCACCGTGATCCACGACCACCAACAGCCCTCCCGGCGCCACGGCGCGTGCGGCCGCGGCGAAGATCCGCTCCCGGTCCAGGTGCACCAACGACTGCAGGAACTGCGCCGACACCAGATCGAAGGTGCCCGGCGGGAACGTCTCCGACAGATTCATCTGGACGAGCTGCACCCGCTGCGTCAGTCCGCGCTTTGCCACCTCCGCGGCCGCCCGGCCCAGCGCGGTGTCGGAGATGTCCACCCCGACGACCTGCCAGCCCTGCTCGGCCAGCCACACCGTGTCACCGCCCTCACCGCACCCGAGATCCAATGCCCGGCCCGGTTTTTCGGCGCCGGCGACCTCCGCCAGCCACCGGTTCACCCGACCGCTCCAGATCCGGTCCCGCTCGGCGTACCGGTCCTCCCAGTGTTGTTTGACCTCAGATGTCGTCATCGCTCCTCCAGAAAACTCGCCATCACCGATGCTGCCGCCGCCGACCCGGCCGCGATCGCGGCCGCCACCTGCGGCATCTGTGCGCAGGTGTCCCCCGCTGCGAACACGCCGGGGACCGACGTCCGGTACATTCCGTCCACTTCGACCGCCTCCACCGAAACCGGGCCCGGCGCAGCAAATTTCACGCCCAGTTCGGCGGCAAGTGCGGAGCGCTGGTGCAGCGTCGTGGCGACCAGCAGCCCGCGCCGCGCAAGACTGGTTCCGTCGGTGAAGACCACCGCTTCCAATTCGCCGTCGGCCGAGGACAATTCGGCCACCGTCCGGTCGTCCACCGTCACCCCGGCCTCGGCCAGGCGCGACCGGTGTGCGTCGGCGAGGTCCTTGGTAAGCAGCACGACGTCGTCGCTCCAGGCACGCAGCAGCGTGGCCATGTGCACAGCACGGTCCCCGTCCGCGAGCACCGCGAGCGGACTGTCGCGAACCTCCCAGCCATGGCAGAACGGACAGTGGAACACCGACCGGCCCCACAGCTCGGCCAGTCCGGGGATCGACGGCGACTGGTATCGCATCCCCGTGGCCAGCAACACCCGTCGCGTCTGCACCGTGCTGCCGTCCGCGAGCCCCAGCGTGAATCCGGCGCCGGCCGCCGCGCTCACCACCTCACCGTCGCACACCTGCACGCTCGGATACCGCTTCAGCTCACGGCGCCCCTGCGCATAGAACTCGGCGGGCGGCACGCCGTCGAATCCCAGCAACCCGCCGATTCCGTGCGCGGCGAGATTGCTCTGCGCGCCGGCGTCGACGACGAGGGTGTGCCGCCTCGCCCGGCCGAGCACGAGCGCGGCGCTCAACCCGGCCGCCCCGCCACCGACGATCACGCAGTCCCACATTTCGTCCATGACACGACCTTGCACCGGCGGCGAGCGAATGCCAAGGTGATTTGCCATGGAGGCAAATGATGAGAGCGTCGACGTCCGGGTGCGGCGACGCCTGCGGGATCTGCGCATGCAGCGCCGTATGACGCTCGAGGATGTCGCCACCCGGTCGAACATCGACGTCTCCACGCTGAGCAGGCTGGAGTCCGGCAAACGTCGCCTCGCGCTCGACCATCTGCCCCGGCTCGCGTCCGCGCTGTCGGTCAGCACCGACGAACTGCTGCGTTCCCCCGAGATCGAGGACCCGCGCGTCCGCGGGGCGTCCCACACGCACAACCAGATCACGTTCTGGCCGTTGACCGGGCAGGGTCCCGCGGGCGGGCTGCACGCCTACAAGATCCGGGTCAGCGCCCGCAGGCGCACCCCGCCCGCCGAGCTACCGGTCCATGAAGGCCACGACTGGATGTATGTGCTGTCGGGGCACCTGCGCCTGATGCTGGGCGACCGGGACTTCACGATCAAACCTGGTGAAGCCGTGGAGTTCTCGACGTGGACCCCGCACTGGTTCGGAGTCGTCGACGGCCCGGTGGAGGCCATCGCGCTGTTCGGCCTGCACGGAGAACGCGTGCACATGCACGGCGATCACAGGTAGGCGGTCTGGTTGACCAGTCGCACCGAGGCCGCGCCGTCGGGATAGAACTCCGCGATCGACAGCGACGCCAGATCCAGATGCAGCCGGTAGAGGATCGCCGGCCCGGCATCCAGGGCCATCCGCAGCAGCGTCTTGATCGGTGTCACATGGGACACCACCAGGACCGTCTGGCCCGGGTGCTCGGCGACGAGCCGCCGCTGCGCCCGGGACACCCGCGTCGCGACGGCGTCGAAACTCTCCCCGCCGGGCGGCGGCACGGACGTGTCGCGCAACCAGCGCCGGTGCAACTCGGGGTCGCGTCGGGAGGCCTCGAGGAACGTCAGGCCCTCCCAGGCACCGAAGTCCGTCTCGATCAGGTCCTCGTCGACGTCCACGTCCAGGCCCAGCGCCTTGGCCGCTGCCGTCGCGGTGTCGTGGGCGCGTTGCAGCGGCGAGGAGACGACGACGTCGACGCCGCCCTTCTCGCCGAGATAGCGGGCCGCCGCGTCCGCCTGCCGGGCACCGAGTTCGGTCAGCTCGGGATTGCCACGGCCCGAATAGCGGCGCTCCACCGACAGTTCGGTCTGCCCGTGACGCAACAACAGCAGCCGGGTCGGCGCGCCGGTGGCTCCCGTCCAGCCGGCCGGGTTGGTGACGACTTCCGTTCTGGCGGCCGGGGTTTCCCCGGTCGCCGCCGCGTCCATCGCCTCGTTGGCGAGCCGGTCGGCGTGACTGTTCTGCGCCCGTGGGATCCATGCGTAGCCGACGCGGTCGAACCTGCCCGCGAGGTCACGGGCGCGCTGGTGCAGCGGCGCCAGGTCGGGGTGTTTGACGCGCCAGCGCCCCGACATCTGCTCCACCACGAGCTTGGAGTCCATCAGGACCTCGACCTCGGTGGCACCGGCCTGGGCGGCGGCTTCGAGCCCGGCGATCAGGCCGCGGTATTCGGCCACGTTGTTGGTGGCCGTGCCGATCGGTGCTCCGACCTCGGCGAGCACCGCGGCGCGGTCCGCCGACCGCACCACCGCGCCGTAACCCGCGGGCCCCGGGTTGCCGCGCGACCCGCCGTCGGCCTCGACGATCACTCTCATGTACGAGATGCCTTGACGCGCAACAGAATCGCCGAGCACTCCGGGCAGCGCAGCACCTCGTCCTCGGGAGCCGCGGCGATCCGCGCGGACTCTCCCTGGTCGATCTCGATGCGGCACGCTCCGCACCGGCGGCCCTGCAGCACACCTGCGCCCACGCCGCTGCGCGCACGCTGGCGTTCGTAGAGCGTGACGAGTTCGTCGTCGATCGCCGCGACCAGTTCGGTACGCCGGGCCACCGACTGCTCCCTGGCCTGCGTCAGCTCGGTCCGGGCGAGGTCGCATGCGCGTTGCGCGTCGTCGAGCGCGGACTGCAGCTCGGCGACCGTGGCGTGCGCCCGGGACTGATCGGCGGCGAGATCCTCACGCCGCTGCATGACCTCCAGCTGGGAGTCCTCCAGGCTGGCCTGGCGCCGCTGAAGTGTCTCGAGTTCGTGCTGCAGATCGGCGAGCTGCTTGGGCTCGACGGTGCCACCCTCCAGCAGCGCCCGGTCGCGGTCCTCGCGCTGCCGCACGCCGTCGATCTCGGTGTCCAGCTTCGCGATCTGGGCGTCGATGTCGGCCAGCGCGATCTGCAGTGCCGCCAGCCGGTCGCCGGCTTCCCGGTGGGCGGCCTGGGCCTCCTCCACCGTCTTCTGCTCGGGCAGGTTCTTGGCCCGGTGCTCGAGGCGGCTGAGCCCGGCGTCGAGCTCAGCCAGCTCGGCGAGCAACTGTTGTTGTGCCACTGAGGCTTTCACGTCAACATCCCTCGACATTCCATGGATCGGTGCGCACGTCGGACACCGTGACCGGCAACGACGGGCCGAAGTGGTTGCGCAGCAACGCCGCGGCTTGATTGCACCACGGGAACTCGGTGGCCCAGTGCGCGGCGTCGATCAGCGCGACGTCCGAGGCGCGACGGTGTTCGTCGGCCGGGTGGTGGCGCAGATCGGCGGTGACATAGGCCTGCACCCCGGCTGCCGCCACCTCCGCCAGCAGCGAGTCCCCGGCGCCACCGCAGACCGCGACGCGGGACACCATCGCGTCGGGATCGC
>NZ_LMVQ01000298.1 GCF_001545925.1 Mycobacterium sp. NAZ190054
GGCCGTGCTGATCCCGTTCTCCACACTGGGTTTCGTCGTCGGCAGCGCGACGCAGTCGGTGTGCTTCATCGCGTTGAGCTACGTCGTCGGGACGGCTTACATGGCACCGTCGATCGCGGCGATCCAGTGGCCTCGGCCGCCGTCATCGTGGTGCCGGTGATGTTGGACAGCAACGGGATTTGCGGTTCCCGCAACGTCACCCCGGACAGGAACGCGCCGAACTCGGCGACGACGGGATCCATCAGCCGGGAGTGGAACGCGTGCGAGGTGCGCACCCGGCGCGCCACGATGCCCTTCTCGGCCAGCCCCGTCTGGAAGGTGCGGATCGCCTCTTCGCTGCCGGCGACCACGCAGCTGCCCGGGTCGTTGATCGTCGCGACGTCGACGTCGGCGGTCAGGTGCTCGGTGATCGCCTCCGGGCTCAGCGGCACCGCGACCATCACCCCGCGCGGCGCGGCGTGCATCAGCTTGGCCCGCTTCGAGACCACCTTGACCGCGGTGTCGAGGTCGAACACGCCCGCGATGGTGGCCGCCGGGTACTCGCCGATGCTGTGCCCGGCCATGATCGCCGGCTCCACGCCGTAGGACTGCACCAGCCTGGCCAGCGCGTACTCGACGGTGAACAGCGCCGGCTGGGCGCGGTCGGTGTGCTCGAGGTTGCGGCCGACGCCGTCGAAGATCTCGGCGCGCAGGTCGTAGCCCATCTCGTCGCCGAAAGCGGTCGCGCACTCGTCGAAGTGACGGGCGAACTCCGGTTCGCTGTCGTACAGCCCGCGGGCCATGCCGACGTGCTGGGCACCCTGCCCCGGGAACAGGAACGCGACCCGCTCACCCGCCCCGTCGGCATCGGGGACGGCGTGGCCGACGAACACGTTGTCGGTCGCCCCGTCGGTTTGAGCGGCCGACAGCACCGTCGCGGCGTTGGCCTGGTCGTGCACGACGGCGGCGAGCCGCAGCGGCTCCTTGCGGCGCCGGGTCAGTGTGTACGCGGCGTCGGACAGGCTGATCTCCTCGACGTCGGCGAGCTCTGCGGCCAGCGCGCCCCGCGCCTGGTCCAGCGTCTCTTCGGTGCGCGCCGACAGCACCAGCACCTGCGGCCGGGCCGGCGCCGGCGCGGGTGCCGGCGGGTACGGCGCCTCCTCCAGGATCACGTGGGCGTTGGTGCCGCCGACACCGAACGAGCTCACACCGGCGCGGCGGATGCCGTCGGACTCCCACGGCCCGTCCTGGCTGCGGATGCGGAACGGCCCGCGGTCGATGTGCAGCTCCGGGTTCGGGCTGGTGTAGTGCAGCGTGGCCGGGATCGCCTTGTGCTCAAGGCACAGGATGGCCTTGATCAGGCCGGCGATGCCCGCGGCGGTCTCCAGGTGGCCGATGTTGGACTTCACCGAGCCCAGATAGCAAGGGGCGCTGCGGGTTTCCTCGGCCAGGTCGAACGCCTGGCGCAGGCCCTCGATCTCGATCGGGTCGCCCAGCGGGGTGCCGGTGCCGTGCGTCTCGACGTAGGTGATCGTCGACGCGTCGACCCCGGCGATCGCATGGGCTTCGGCGATCACCTCCGCCTGGCCCAGCGCGTTCGGCGCGGCGTAGGTCATCTTGGTCGAGCCGTCGTTGTTCAATGCCGACCCGCGGATCACCGCGTGGATGTGGTCGCCGTCCTCGACGGCGTCGGCCAGTGCCTTGAGCACCACCACACCGACGCCGCTGGCGAAGATCGTGCCGTCGGAGCGCACGTCGAACGGGCGGCACTGACCGGTGGGCGAGACCATCGCGCCCTGCTCGTACCAGTAGCCGACATGGTGCGGGATCCGCAGCGACGAACCGCCGGCCAGCGCGATGTCGCACTCGCCGTTGAGGATCGACTGGCAGGCCAGGTGCACGGCGACCAGCGACGAGGAGCACGCGGTGGCCACCGACAGCGCCGGGCCGCGGAAATCGAACTGGTGGGCCACCCGGGTGGCGAGGTGGTCCTTGTCGTTCTGCAGCGACAGGTTGACCATCTCGAAGCTGGCGCCCTGCCCGATCACCATCATCGGGTCGAAGTTCGACATCAGGTTGTGCAGCAGATAGCCGCTCGAGCTGCTGGTGCCGAACACGCCGACGGTGGACTCCAGCTCCTTCGGGTCGTAGCCGGCGTCCTCCAGTGCGTGGAACACCGTCTGCAGGAACAGCCGGTGCTGCGGATCGAGCATCCGCGCCGCGTACGGGGTGAAACCGAAAAAGTCGGCGTCGAACTCGTCGATGCCCGGCATCAGTCCGGCCCGCCGCACGTAGCTGCGATTGGACAGCGCCTTCTCCGTCACGCCGTTGGCGAGCAGCTCGTCCTCGGACAGGTCGACGATCGACTCGACCCCGCCCCGCAGGTTGCGCCAGAACTCCGAGACCGAGCCCGCGCCCGGGAACTTGCCTGCGATGCCGATGACGGCGACAGCATTGTCGGGCAGTTCCTGTGTACCGCTGGTCACGATCGTGGTCCCACTTTCCGCCGCGATGCGGCTCGTTGCCGCGCTGCGGCACGCTGTTGTGCCCGTTCCCGCAGCGCATTCGGGCGCTCGGCGGACTCCTGCTCCTCCAGCCCGAGCTGGCGGATCAGGTCGAGCGCGAGATCGGACAGCGTAGCGCCCTGCAGCAGCAGCGCCACGGGAGGCTCGACGCCGAAGTCGCCGCGGATGGTGTTGCGCATCCGGACCGCCATCAGCGAGTCCAGACCCAGTTCGGTCAGCGGCTGCGCGACGTCGACCGCGCTGTCGTCGGAGTAGCCCATGATCGCCGAGATGCGCCGGCGCAGCCTGGCCACCACGACGCGGTTGACCTCGGCGGGTTCCATCGCCTTGAGCGCCTCGGCGCCGCCCCAGTCCTCGTCGACGTCGTCGGTCTGCAGTTCGCCGACCAGGTCGGCGAAGAAGCCGATCTGGTGGATCTCCGGGAACGCCGCCGCGGCGCGGTCCAGCCGCAGCCGGGCGATGCCGACCCGGGAGAAACCGGCGGCCATCACACCGCCGAGCGCGTCGACGCCCTCGGCCGGGGTGATCGGGTCGAGCACCGAGAAGCGCAGCGTGCTGGCCAGACCGACATCGGCCCACTGACCCCAGTTGATCGCGATCGCGGGCAGTCCCGCCGCGCGACGCCACGACACCAGGCCGTCCAGCCACGCGTTCGCGCACGCGTACGCGGCCTGGCCGGGCGAACCCAGCAGCGACACGATCGACGAGAAGCCGACCCACCAGTCCAAATCCTTGTCGGCGGTGACCTCGTGCAGCCGCAGCGCACCCGCGGCCTTCGGCGCCCAGATCTTGTCCAGGCTCTCGCGGGTCAGGCCGACGAAGATCTCGTCTTCGAGGACGGCCGCGGAATGGATCAGGCCGCGCAACGGCTTTCCGGTCTCCTCCGCGGCGGCGATCAGCCGCTCGGCGACCCCCGCCACGGCGACATCGCCGGTGACGACGGCGATCTCGGCGCGCGTGGACAGCTCGTCGAGCACCGCAGCCACCTCGTCGGACGGGCCGCTGCGGCCGTTGAGCACGAGCCGGCCGGCACCGTTGTCGACGAGCCAGCGGACCACGGACATGCCGACACCGCCGAGCGCGCCGGTGACCACGTAGGCGCCGTCCTTGCGCACCACGAGCTGCCCCTGGCCGGCCGGAAGCGTGGCGCGGGAGAGCCGCTCGACGTAGCGGGCGCCGCCCCGCCAGGCGATGACGTCGTCGTTGCCTGCTGCTTCGATCTCGGTGACCAGGGCCGCGTCGTCGCCGCCCGTGTCGAGCAGCGTCGTCTTCAGGTCCGGATGCTCGTAGGCCAGCACCCGGGCCAGGCCCTTGAGGCTGTTCGCGCCCGGATTGCCCTGTCCATCTTCGGAATTGACGACCAGGCCGCCGTCGGTGACCAGCCACAGCCGCGGCGCCCTGCCGTGCCAGCTGCCGACGATCGCGCGCACGGTGCCCGCGACGCCCCAGATGACATCCCTGGCGTGCTCCAGACCGCCGGCGGCGTCGGTGCCGTCGAAAGCGGGGTTCGACACGAAGACGACCACCCCGGCGGGCGGCAGGTCGGGATCGGCGGTTGCGGTCGCGAACGCCTCGCGCACCGCGGATTCATCGGCCAGGTCGGCGGTGATCACCCGGCGGGTGCCGGCGCCGAACCGCGTCGCGAACTCCTGCGTGCGCGCCATCCCGGCCTCGCCGTCGCCCAGCGCCAGCCAGCTGCCGGTGGCCGCGCCACCGGAGATGTCGGTGGATTCGACCCAGCGCGAGTCGAAGATCTTCTGCGACAACGGAAGTGGCACGGTGCGCCGCTGGATGCGCTTGAGGTGCACGTCGTCGACCTGGGCCAGCACGGTGCCGGTGTCGTCGGTGAGGGTGACCCGGCCCATGGCGTCGCCGCTGTCCTCGACCACGCCGACCAGTTCG
>NZ_LMVQ01000299.1 GCF_001545925.1 Mycobacterium sp. NAZ190054
ACATCGACGGCGAATGGTGTTCGGCACGTGGCGGCGCCACGTTCCCGACCATCGAACCGAGCACCGGACGGACCATCACCGAGGTGCCCCGTGGTGACGCCGCGGATGTCGACGCGCGGGTGCTCAGCGTGCTGCTGCTCAGCGCGGGGCTGGCGGGCTTCTGTCTGCACACCACGCTGCTGGGCGCGTTGGCCGGGATGAACCGCTGGTCGGAGTACGGCGCGCTGATGGTCGCCGACGCCGTGCTGCGGGTCGCGGTCGCCGCGGCGACCTTCGCTCTGGGCTGGGGTCTGGGCGGCTACCTGTGGGCGACGGTCGCCGGGGCGTTCGCCTGGATGGCGATGCTGCTGATCTCACCGGCCGCCCGGGTCGCGGCCCGGCTGCTCACACCCGGCGGCACGGTCACATTTCTGCGCGGCGCCGGTCACTCGATCGCCGCGGCCGGCGCGAGCGCGGTGCTGGTGATGGGCTTTCCGGTGCTGCTCAAGGCGACTTCCGGTGAGCTCGGCGCCGCCGGCGGCGTGGTGATCCTGGCGGTGACGCTGACCCGGGCGCCGCTGCTGGTCCCGCTGACCGCCATGCAGGGCAACCTCATCGCACACTTCGTCGACCAGCGCGCGCACCGACTCCGGGCGCTCATCGCGCCGTCGGCGATCGTCACCGCGGTCGGCACCGCCGGCATCGCGCTGGCCGGCGCGTTCGGGCCGTGGCTGCTGCGGACGGGCTTCGGCGCGCAGTACCAGGCCGGCGGCGCGCTGCTGGCGTGGCTGACCGCGGGGGCGGTCGCGATCGCACTGCTGACGCTGACCGGCGCCGCGACCGTGGCGGCCGCGCTGCACCGGGCCTACGCCGCGGGCTGGGTGATCGCGACGCTGGCGTCCACGCTGCTCCTGCTGCTGCCGCTGGACCTGCAGGTGCGCACGGTCGTGGCGCTGCTGTGCGGTCCGCTGCTCGGGATCGCCGTGCACCTGGGGGCACTCGTTACGGTGGCATACCGACACCTCGGTTCCACCGAGCCGCGAGCGACGACGAAGGAGACACCGTGACCTGGTTGGTGACCGGCGGCGCCGGCTACATCGGCGCGCACGTGGTGCGGGCGCTGCGCGGCGCCGGCCTCGGCGTCGTGGTGATCGACGACCTGTCCACCGGCCTGGCGCAGTTCGTCCCCGACGGGGTTCCGTTCGTGCGGGCCAACCTGCTCGACGGCGAGGCCGTGCGCACGACGCTGGACAGCCATGACGTGACCGGCGTCATCCACATCGCCGGCTACAAGTACGCCGGCGAGTCGGTGCAGCGCCCGCTGCACACCTATCAGCAGAACGTGTCGGCGATGGTGACCCTGCTCGACGCCGCGACCGCGGCCGGCGTCGACAAGTTCGTGTTCTCCTCCAGCGCCGCGACCTACGGCACCCCGGACACCGAGGTCGTCGACGAAGCCACCGCGACCCGGCCGGAGTCGCCGTACGGCGAGAGCAAGCTGATCGGCGAATGGCTGCTGCGCGACATCGGCACCGCCACCGGGCTCCGCCACACCAGCCTGCGCTACTTCAACGTGGTCGGCTCCGGCTCCGAGGACGTGTTCGACGTCAGCCCGTTCAACCTGTTCCCGAAGGTGTTCGACATGCTGTTGGGCGGCCAGACCCCGCGGATCAACGGCGACGACTATCCGACCCGGGACGGCACCTGCGTGCGCGACTACGTGCACGTGTCCGACATCGCCGCCGCCCACGTCGCTGCGGCCCGCCGGCTCGACGACGGCCGGCCCATCGAGCCGGTGTACAACCTCGGCAGCGGCGCGGGCACCTCGGTACGCGAGATCATGACGACCATGCGTGAGGTCACCGGTGTGGACTTCGAGCCGGAGGTGGCGCCGCGCCGGCCCGGCGACCCGGCCCGCATCGTCGCCGTGGGTGACCTCGCCGCGCGCGACCTGGACTGGCGGATGCGGCACTCGCTGACCGACATGGTGGCGTCGGCGTGGTCGGCGCGTCAGGCCGCCGGGCAGGCGTACCCGACCGCTGGGGCGGTCCCCTGACAGCCACCAGAAACGGGGTCGCCCGTGCCGCGGTGGTGCTGATCGCGCTGCATCTGGCGATGCGCGCGGTACTCGCCTTCGGCGGCTACTTCTACTGGGACGACCTGATCCTGGTGGGGCGGGCCGGCACCCAACCGCTGTTCTCGCCGGGCTATCTGTTCGACGACCACGACGGGCACGTGATGCCGGGGGCGTTCCTGGTGGCCGGCGTCATCACCCGGGCGGCGCCGCTGGACTGGGTGTGGCCCGCGGTCAGCCTGGTGGTGCTCGCGCTGCCGGCGTCGCTGGCACTGCTGCGCGCGCTGTATGTGATCCTGGGCTGGCGTCCGGTGTTGTTGCTGCCGTTGACGTTCGCATTGTTCACCCCGCTGGCGGTTCCGGGATTCGCGTGGTGGGCCGCGGGTCTGAACTCGCTGCCGATGCTGGCCGGGCTGGCGTGGGTGTGCGCCGAGGCGATCCTGTTGGTGCGCACCGGGAATCGCCGCCACATCTGGTCCGGCGCCGTGGTGTATCTGGGTGCGCTGCTGTTCTTCGAGAAGTCGGCGATCATCCCGTTCGTCGCGTTCGCCGTCGCGGCGTTGTACGGATATGTCACCGGGACGGTGACGGTCCGCGGGGTGTGGCGGCGTGGGCTCCGCCTGTGGACCGCGTCGGCCGCGCTGACGGCGGCCTGGGTGGGGGTCTATCTGCTGGTGGTCGACCAGCAGCGGTGGAGTTTCGACCTTGCGATGACGTGGGATCTGCTGCGCCGCTCCTTCACCCACGGCATCGTGCCCGGACTGGTGGGCGGGCCGTGGGACTGGCAGCGGTGGGCCCCGGCCTCGCCGTGGGCGACGCCGCCACTCACGGTGATGGCGCTCGGCTGGCTGACGCTCGCGGCCGTCGTCGTGGTGACACTGCTTCGCAAACAGCGTCTGGGACCGGTGTGGCTGGCCGCGCTGGGGTACGCGGTGGCCTGCCAGGTGCCGATCTATCTGATGCGTTCGTCGCGGTTCACCGCGCTGGAACTGGCCCAGACGTTGCGCTATCTGCCCGATCTGGTGGTCGTGCTGGCGCTGCTGGCCGCCGTCGGGCTGTGCGCGCCGAACCGGGACCGTGCGCCGTGGCTGGCCGCGGCGCCCCGGCGCACCGTCGTGATCGTCTGTGCGGCAACGGCTTTCGTAGCCAGCAGCCTGTACTCGACGGCGACCTTCCTGACCAGCTGGCGGGACAACCCGGCCCAGCCGTATCTGCAGAACGCGCGGGCCGGGCTGGCGCAGGCGCGCGCCGCGTCGGATGCCCCGATGCTCGACCAGGAGGTGGACCCGCTGGTGCTGCAGCGGGTGGCGTGGCCGGAGAACCTGGCCTCGCACATGTTCGCGCTGCTGCCGGACCGGCCGGAGTTCGCTTCTGCCACCACCGATCTGCGCATGCTGGATCCGCAGGGCCACCTCGTCGACGCGATGGTGACGTGGGTCCGCAGCATCCGGCCGGGGCCCGATCCGCAGTGCGGGTACCTGGTCCAGCCCGACTTCCCGGTCCGGATGCCGTTGGACGGCCCGCTGCTGCCGGCGGACTGGACCGTGGAGCTCAACTACCTCGGCAACAGCGACGGCTCGCTCACGGTGTCGCTGTCGGAGGGTGAGGACGTCAAGGTTCCGGTACGGCCGGGACTGAACCGCGTCTACGTCCGGGTGCCCGGTGCCGGCGACGCGGTCACCGTCAGCGCCAACACCGCGGCGCTGTCGGTGTGCGTGGCCGCCGGCCCGGTCGGGTTCGTCGCCCCCGGGTAGCGGACACTGTGACCATGGCCGCGGTCCGCGCTCTCGCCTACCGGGAACGGGAGAGGTTCGCCGAGCTGCTGGCCGGGCTGACCGCCGAACAGTGGACGGCGCCGAGCCTGTGCGCGGGCTGGTCGGTGCGCGACGTCGCCGCACATACCGTCGGCTATCTCGGGCAGAGCGTGCCGGCGCTGGTGCGCAACATGATCCGGGACCGCGGCGACGTTGACCGGCTCAACGCCCGGCTGCTGCCCGCGTTCACCGCGCGGACGCCCGCCGAGCTGGTGACGCTGATGGCCCGCGGCACCGTGCCGACCGGTGCGGCGGGACTGTACGGCGGGCGGGTCGCCCTGATCGAGTGCGTGATCCACCAGCAGGACATCCGCCGCCCGCTCGGGCTGGAGTCCGATGTGCCGGAGGAGGCGCTGCGGGTGTCGTTGACCTATGCGCGGATCAGCCCGGTGATCGGTGGGGCGCGCCGCACCCGCGGCGTGCGGCTTGTCGCGACGGATCTGGACTGGTCGGCCGGGCGCGGTCCCGAGGTGCGCGGGCCCGGTGAGGCACTGCTGCTGGCGATGACCGGACGCGTCGGCGCGGTG
>NZ_LMVQ01000300.1 GCF_001545925.1 Mycobacterium sp. NAZ190054
TGCCCCAGCGCCGCCTTCGGCGCGTACACCGCGGGCGCGTGAGTGCCCAGCGCGTTGTTGATCGCCACCGACTCCGCGACGTCGCCCACGCTGGTGCCGGTGGCGTGGGCGTTGACGATCGCGTCGACCGCGGCCTGCGACAGGGGCGCCCGCCCCAGGTTGGTGTGCACGACGACACCGGTGGCGTTGATGACGGCCTTCAGGCTGGTCGCGCCTGCGGGCAGGGCCGCGACGGCGTGGTCGGCGACGTCTTCGGGGGCGATGTCGCCTGCCCTGGCCCGCTGCTGCGCGTCGGCGATCACGCCCTTGACCAGGGTGCGGCCCAGCGTGTGCACCGCGGCGGCCAGGCGGGGGTCGGCGAGCAGGGCGTCGGTGCGCGGCACCCGCCGTCGCGGGTCACTCATGGCGCGATTTGGGCGTAGTTGGTCAACGTGAGCGTGACGAAGTACGCCGAAATCGCAGGGAAATGGCGGAGGCGGACGGGAATCGAACCCGCCAGCGACAGCAACTGCCGCTCAGCGATTTTGAAGATCGTGCCGGTCACCAGACCGGAAACGCCTCCCTGACCCATCGGTCCATCATGACAGGGCAGCATGGTGGTCATGGTTTCCCCGACGAGTTTCCGGCTGACCCAGTTCGCCCACGGAGGCGGATGCGCGTGCAAGATCCCGCCCGGCGAGCTGGAAGAGGTGGTGCGCGGACTCACCAAGGCGAACCCGGTCGATCCGGTCGGGGAACTGCTCGTCGGGCTCGACGACGGCGACGACGCGGCCGCGGTGCGCATCGGGGGCGGCACGGCGCTGATCGCGACGACGGACTTCTTCACCCCGGTCGTCGACGACGCCTACGACTGGGGCCGCATCGCGGCCGCCAACGCGCTGTCCGACGTGTACGCGATGGGCGGACGCCCGGTGGTCGCGGTGAACCTGCTCGGCTGGCCGCGCGACACGCTGCCGTTCGAGCTGGCCGCCGAGACGCTGCGCGGGGGTCTGGACGTGTGCGCCGTGGCGGGCTGTCACCTCGCCGGCGGGCACAGCGTCGACGACCCCGAACCCAAGTACGGTCTGGCCGTCACCGGGATCGCGGACCCGAACCGGCTGCTGCGCAACGACGCAGGCAAGGCCGGTGTCCCGCTGTCGCTGACCAAGCCGCTCGGGATCGGCGTGCTCAACAGCAGGCACAAGAACACCGGTGAGCGTTTCGCCGAGGCGATCGAGGTGATGACGACGCTCAACGCCGAGGCGTCCGAGGCCGCGTTGCTGGCCGGTGTCGAATGCGCCACCGACGTCACGGGATTCGGGCTGCTGGGGCATCTGCACAAGATGGCCCGCGCCAGCGGGGTCACGGCGGTGATCGACGCGTCCGCCGTGCCCTACATCGACGGCGCGCGGCAGGCGTTGCGCGACGGCTACGTCAGCGGCGGCACCCGCCGCAACCTCGACTGGGTCGCCCCGCACGTCGACCTGTCGGCCGTCGACGAGGACGAGGCGCTGCTGCTGGCCGACGCCCAGACCTCGGGCGGGCTGCTGATCGCCGGGGAGATCCCCGGCGCGCCGGTGATCGGCGAGCTCGTCCCGCGCGGCGCGCACACGATCATCGTCCGCTAACCCGCAATCGTCCGAAGGCGTTCTGCCGCATCCGATCCGGGCACCGGAAGGTACGCGACGATCTGGACCTCGGGCACGTCCACGGGCGCGACCTGATGGTGTTCGAGCCGCAGCTCGCCGGCCACCGGATGTCGGAACAGCCGCTCCCGCGACGTGAACCGCTCGATGCTGGTGGCCTGCCACGCCGCCGCGAAATGCTCACTGCTCTCCGACAGCCGGGACACCAGCGCGGTGTAGGACGGCCCGCCCACCCGCGGGCCGGCGTCGGCACGGAACTCGGCCAGGAAGCGCCGGCTGTCGGAGTCCCAGTCGGGCAACAACTCTCGGATATAGGGGTCCGTGAACACCAGCCACAGCAGGTTACGGTCCGCGGCCGGCACCTGCTCGATGTTCGGATACAGCGCCGTATAGGCGGCATTCCACGCCGCGATGCCCCAGTCCGGGGTGATCGCGAACGCCGGGTAACCGTCCAGCGCATCGAGGAACCGCTGGATCTGCGGCGGCAGCGGACCGTCCGACACCGCCGGATCGACGGCGTATCCGCCGAGCGCCAGCACGTACTCGTGTTCGGCCGCCGACAGCCGCAACGCCCGCGCGACCGCGTCGAGCACCTGTTTGGACGGGTTGATGTCGCGGCCCTGCTCCAGCCACGTGTACCAGGTGACGCTGACCCCGGCCTGCACCGCCACCTCTTCGCGGCGCAACCCGCTGATGCGTGACCGCGGCAGCTCGGGCAGGCCCAGGTCGGCCCGCGCGACCGCCGTGCGGCGCGCACGCAGGAACTCGCCGAGGGCGAGGCGTTGCCGCGTGCGTCTGTCCACGCCCCCGAGGGTATCGAGGGTGGTAGTACGGGTACCAGTATCCGTGCCGTCTTCCGGACGGCGGGGCGAGGCCGCACCGTGGACGCATGGAGCTCAGGTCACGGACGGTCACCCACGGACGCAACATGGCCGGCGCGCGGTCGCTGCTGCGCGCGGCGGGCGTGGACAGCGCCGACATCGGCAAGCCGATCGTCGCGGTCGCCAACAGCTTCACCGAGTTCGTGCCGGGCCACACCCATCTGCAGCCGGTGGGGCGCATCGTGTCCGACGCGGTCAAGGCCGCGGGCGGGGTGCCGCGCGAGTTCAACACCATCGCCGTCGACGACGGCATCGCGATGGGCCACGGCGGCATGCTGTACTCGCTGCCCAGCCGCGAGCTGATCGCCGACTCGGTGGAGTACATGGTCAACGCGCACTGCGCCGACGCGCTGGTGTGTATCTCCAACTGCGACAAGATCACTCCAGGCATGCTGATGGCCGCGCTGCGGCTGAACATCCCGACGGTGTTCGTCTCGGGCGGGCCGATGGAGGGCGGCACCGCCGTGCTGGTCGACGGCACCGTGCGGACCCGGCTGAACCTGATCTCGGCGATCGCCGACTCTGTCAGCAGCGAGGTGTCCGATCCGGATCTGGCCCGCATCGAGGAGTCGGCGTGCCCGACGTGCGGGTCGTGTTCGGGCATGTTCACCGCGAACTCGATGAACTGCCTGACCGAGGCGCTCGGACTGGCGCTGCCCGGCAACGGCTCGGTACTGGCGACGCACACCGCGCGCCGCGCGCTGTACGAGAACGCCGGCGCCACCGTGATGGACCTGTGCCGCCGGTACTACGACGAGGACGACGCGAGCGTGCTGCCGCGCGCGATCGCCAACCGGGACGCGTTCGACAACGCGATGGCGATGGACATCGCGATGGGCGGTTCGACGAACACCATCCTGCATCTGCTGGCCGCCGCCCGCGAGGCCGAGCTGGATTACACGCTGGAGGACATCGAGAAGCGCAGCCGGGCGGTGCCGTGCCTGTGCAAGGTCGCGCCCAACGGGCACTACCTGATGGAGGACGTGCACCGCGCCGGCGGCATCCCGGCGATCCTCGGCGAGCTGTGGCGGGGTGGGCATCTGCACGAGACCGTGCACTCGGTGCACGCCGGGTCGCTGGCGGAGTGGTTGCGCCGCTGGGACATCCGCGGTGGTGAAGCCTCCGCCGAAGCCGTCGAGCTGTTCCATGCCGCACCGGGATGTGTGCGGTCGGCGTCGGCGTTCTCGCAGTCGGAGCGCTGGGAGTCCCTGGACACCGACGCCGCCGAGGGCTGCATCCGCGATGTGCGGCACGCCTATTCGGAGGACGGCGGGCTGGCGGTGCTGCGCGGCAACCTGTCGGTGGACGGCTGCATCGTCAAGACCGCGGGCGTGGACGAGTCGATCCTGAAGTTCGCCGGCCCGGCCGTCGTGGTGGAGTCCCAAGAGGACGCCGTCGACGCGATCCTGAACGGGCGGGTGCAGCCCGGCGACGTGGTGGTGGTGCGCTACGAAGGCCCCAAGGGCGGGCCGGGCATGCAGGAAATGCTCTATCCCACCTCGTTTCTCAAGGGCCGCGGCCTGGGCAAGGTGTGCGCGCTGGTCACCGACGGCCGGTTCTCGGGTGGATCGTCGGGGCTGTCGATCGGCCACGTCTCCCCGGAGGCGGCGGCCGGCGGGACGATCGCACTGGTCGAAGACGGCGACCTGATCACCATCGACATCCCGCACCGCACCATCCAGGTCGACGTCCCCGACGCCGAACTGGACCGTCGCCGGGCCGCGCTGGAGGCGGCGGGCGGCTACCGGCCGCGGTTGTGCTCGACGAAGAAGTGCCCGTAGCCCGACTGGGCCAGCGCGACCTTGCTCAGCCACCGCTCCGACCGCGCCCGTTGATGCCCCAGCTCATGGGCGATGTTGATCGCGACACCGG
>NZ_LMVQ01000301.1 GCF_001545925.1 Mycobacterium sp. NAZ190054
CGACCACCGAGACTTCCCCCCTTCCCCTCCACGCCGCTCTCCCGATCCCCGCGGGTTGCTGCACCCCCGGGGGGCCGGGCTTGGGCGCCGGCCGGTTCGCCGGCGCGGCCGGCTTGGCCCCCGCACCCGAGGAGCCGTTACCGCCGGCGGCAACGGCGGATTTGTCCGGCTTGGATCCCCCGAACGATTCACGCAACCGGCGCGCGACGGGAGCCTCCACCGTCGAGGACGCCGATTTGACGAATTCGCCCTGCTCACTGAGCCGGGCGAGTACTTCCTTACTCGTGACACCGAGTTCCTTAGCCAACTCGTGCACGCGGGCCTTACCTGCCACTACATCTCCTGTCTGGGAGGCGACAGCGGTGGTAGGCGCCGCGCCTCGGTTTAGCTATGACGCATGGTCATCGGGGCTTCACGGTGTGCTCATGTTCTTCGCTTACCTGTTCTCTAGCCCGGGTGTGCCGTCGCGTTCCCGGTCGGGAAACGCGTGCGACAACGCGGTGATGTCCGGTGAACCGGTGATCCGTAACGCTCGGCCGAACGCTCGCCGCCGAACTGCGGCTTGCAGGCAACCCGGATCGGGGTGCAGCCATGCGCCCCGCCCAGGAAGCCGTCTCGCTGCGTCAACGGTCACGGCGTACTCGCCATTCCCGGCGTCGACAGCGACAACCCGGAGCAAATCGACGGCCAGCTCTCGTTTTCGGCACCCGATGCAGGTACGTACCGGCGCGCCCGAGGGGTTGACGGTGTTTTTCTGCATCCGAGCCGATGTCTCGCGCTGGACCACAGCTGAGTCTACCGTCACCCCGCTGCTGAGAGGAAAACCGGTGCGCAATACGAACAGATGTCGGCTCAGCGCTCCCCGGGCCCGCCCGGTCGCGGTGCGTGCGCGGCCGGTCCGGCCTGACGGTCCGAGGCCGCGTCGTCGCTGCGGATGTCGATGCGCCAACCGGTCAACCTGGCGGCCAGCCGGGCGTTCTGCCCTTCCTTGCCGATCGCCAGTGACAGCTGGAAGTCGGGCACGATCACCCGCGCCGCGCGGGCGGCCTCGTCGATCACCGTCACCGACACCACCTTCGCCGGCGACAGCGCGTTGGCCACGAACCGCGCGGGGTCCTCGTCGTAGTCGATGATGTCGATCTTCTCGCCGGACAGTTCGCTCATCACGTTGCGCACCCGCTGGCCCATCGGTCCGATGCAGGCACCCTTGGCGTTGAGCCCCGGCGCCCTGGACGCGACCGCGATCTTCGAGCGGTGCCCGGCCTCGCGGGCCACCGCGACGATCTCCACCGAGCCGTCGGCGATCTCGGGCACCTCCAGCGAGAACAGCTTGCGGACCAGGTTCGGGTGCGTCCGCGACAGCGTGATGAGCGGTTCCCGCGCGCCGCGGGTCACCCCGACGACGTAGCAGCGGAGCCGGTCGCCGTGCTCGTAGCTCTCCCCCGGCACCTGTTCGGCCGCCGGGATCACCCCTTCGGAGCCCTTGGTCTCACTGCCCATCCGGACGACGACCAGCCCGCGCGCGTTGGCGCGCGCGTCGCGCTGGATCACCCCGGCGACGATGTCACCCTCGCGGGCGGAGAACTCACCGTAGTTCTTCTCGTTCTCGGCGTCGCGCAGGCGCTGCAGGATCACCTGCCGTGCGGTGGTCGCCGCGATGCGGCCGAAACCCTCAGGGGTGTCGTCCCATTCGTGCAGCACGTTGCCGTCTTCGTCGGTCTGCCTGGCGATCACCTTGACCACACCGGTCTTGCGGTCGATGTCGATGCGGGCGTCGGGCTCGTGACCTTCGGTGTGCCGGTAGGCCGTCAGCAGCGCCGTCTTGATGGTGTCGACCACCACGTCGACGGTGATGCCCTTGTCGGCCTCGATGGCATGCAGGGCCGCCATGTCGATGTTCATGCTCAGGCTTCCTCTCCGGAGACGCCGGCCAGCTCCAGCTCACGGGGGTTCGGCGGCGAAAACTCCACCTGGACAACAGCTTCGGTGATCGTATCGATCGCGATGTCGCGGACCGCGAGTTTGTTCCCGCCCTCCCGCACGACGACACCGACGGTTCCGTCGCCGACCCGGCCGATGCGGCCGGTCAACGCCGAGCCGTCGGCCAGCGTGATCCTGGCCAGCCGGCCGTGGGCCCTGCGGTAGTGCTTCTCGGTGGTCAGCGGGCGGTCCACGCCCGGCGAGGTGACCTCCAGCACGTACGGCACGGTGTCGAGGTCGTCGAGCAGCGCCGACGCCGTGCGGGACAGTTCGGCGATCGCATCGAGGTCCAGCCCCTGATCGCGGTCGGCGACGACGGTGATGCGCGGGGGCCGGGCAGCGGTGTCGATCACCACGTCCTCGAGGTCGTATCCGGAGCGCGCGAACTCGCCGTCGAGCAGTTCGACCACCTGTCGTTGCGACGGTAATCCCGTAGACCGCTCCGCCACGGCGAGCTCCTCGTCTTGAGTTGTCCGGACACGGCGCGCAGGAAGGGCTCCTGCGAATCCGGCATCCCACGATACGCCAGCGCCGAGCGGCCCAAGGACCGAAAGCGCGCACCGCCGGATGGGCGGCACCACCGTGCACGAATGCCGGGGTGGCAGGATGTCAGGGTGCCGTGCCAGCCGCCGACCGTCAGCCGTCGACGTGTGCTCATCGGCGCGGCCGCCCTCGCGGCGCTCGGTGTCGGTGCCACCGCCTGCGGCGCTGCGCCGCCTCCCCCGGATCTCGACGACCTCACCACCGCGCTGGACCGGGCCCGCTCCGACAGCCGGCTGGCCGACGAGCTCGCCGCGACGTCGCGCGGGAAACTCGCCGAAGTCCTCGCCGACGTCGCCGCGCAACGCTCGGCGCACGCGGAGGCGCTGGCCGAGGAGATCGTGCGGATGACCGGGCAGGCCGCGCCCACCACCACCGTGACCAGCACGACGACCTCGACCCCGGCGTCGGTGCCCGCCCCGGGTGTCGACGACGTGATCGGCGCACTGCGGACCTCCGCCGACAGCGCCACCCAGGCCGCGGGCGCGCTGTCCGGTTACCGGGCCGGGCTGCTGGCCTCGATCGCCGCGGCCTGCACCTGCGCGTACAGCGTGGCCCTGGCCGGTGCGGGAGCCTCGCGATGACCTCACCGAACCCGGCGATGCCGACCCGGCCCGAGGACCCCGCCGACGGTGCGCTGTTCGACGCGGTCGCCACCGAGCACGCCACCGTCTACGCGTACGGGGTGGTGTCGGCGCACTCCACGCCGGACGTGAACTACCTGGTCTCGGATGCGATGGACGAGCACCGGAAGCGGCGGGAAGCGGCCATCGCGCTGCTCGACGAGCGCGGCGTGCAGGCTCCGCTGCCCGCCGCCGGATACCGGCTGCCGTCGGAGGTGGACGCCCCCGAGGACGCCGTCAACCTCGCGATCTCGATGGAAGAGGACGCCGCGGTCGCCTGGCGTGCCGTCGTCGAGCAGGCCACCGACCACAGCGCGCGGGCCTTGGGTGTCACCGCGATGACCGAGTGCGCGATCACCGCGGCGCGCTGGCGGGCGATCCGCGGTGACGAATCGGTGATCGTCGCGTTCCCCGGCGGAGCCGAGTAGACAGCGGCGGTCAGACCCCGAGTGCCGCGCTGATCTGGCCGGCCGCGTCGGCGGCCGGGAGGTCGCGCTTCTCGCCGCTGAACCGGTCGCGCAGCTCGACGACCCCGTCGGCCCATCCGCGCCCGACCACGACGAGGTAGGGCACGCCCAGCAGTTCGGCGTCCTTGAACTTCACCCCGGGCGAGGCGGAGCGGTCGTCGAGCAGCACGTCGACGCCGCGCCGGTCCAGCTGGGCGGCGAGTTCGGTGGCGCCGCTACGCGCGTCGGCGTCCTTGTTCGCGATCACCACGTGGACGTCGAACGGCGACACCGACGACGGCCAGCGCAGCCCGAGTTCGTCGTGGTGCTGTTCGGCGATCACCGCGACCAGCCGTGACACCCCGATCCCGTACGAGCCCATGGTGAGCCGCACCGGCTTGCCGTCCTCGCCGAGCACGTCGGCGCCGAACGCGTCGGCGTACTTGCGGCCCAGCTGGAAGACGTGGCCGATCTCGATGCCGCGCGCGGCGACCAGCGGGCCTGCGCCGTCCGGAGACGGGTCGCCCTCACGGACCTCGGCGGCCTCGATGGTGCCGTCCGCGGTGAAGTCGCGCCCGGCGACGAGGTCGACGTAGTGCTTGCCCGGCTGGTCGGCGCCGGTGATCCAGGCCGTGCCGTCCACCACCCTGGGGTCGACGAGGTAGCGGACACCGTTGGCCGCCAGCGCCTTCGGACCGATGTAACCCTTCACCAGGAACGGGTGCCTGGCGAAGTCGGCGTCCTCGAGCATCGCGTACTCGGCCGGTTCCAGCGCCGCTCCGAGACGTTTGTCGTCGACCTCCCGGTCGCCGGGCACGCCCACGGCCAGCAACTCCCACTCGCCGCCCGGCTCACGCACCTTCAGCATCACGTTCTTCAGCGTGTCGGCGGCGGTGACGGTGCGGCCGGCGAAGCTGGGGAGGTTCGCGTTGTTGGCCCAGTCCACGAGCGTCGCGATGGTCGGGGTGTCGGGGGTGTCGTGGGCGACGGCCGCGGGCAGCCCCGCGATCTGTTCGGCCGGGAGCGGTTCGGGCGCGGTGGTGACGACGGCCTCGACGTTCGCGGCGTACCCGGACTGCAGGCAGCGCACGTAGGTGTCCTCGCCGACCTCGCTCTCGGCGAGGAACTCCTCCGACGCGCTGCCGCCCATCGCTCCGGACACCGCCGACACGATCACGTAGCGCACCTTCAGCCGGTCGAAGATCCGCTGGTAGGCCTCGCGGTGGGCCACATAGGCGTTCTTGAGGCCGTCGTCGTCGATGTCGAACGAGTAGGAGTCCTTCATCAGGAACTCGCGGCCGCGCAGGATGCCGGCGCGGGGCCTGGCCTCGTCGCGGTATTTGTTCTGGATCTGGTAGAGCCGCAGCGGGAAGTCCTTGTACGACGAGTACTCACCCTTGACGGTGAGGGTGAACATCTCCTCGTGGGTGGGGCCGAGCAGGTAGTCGTTGGCGCGGCGGTCCTGCAGCCGGAACAGGGTGTCGCCGTACTCGGTCCAGCGGTTGGTGGTCTCGTACGGGGCCCGGGGCAGCAGCGCCGGGAAGAGGATCTCCTGTCCCCCGATGGCGTCCATCTCGTCGCGCACGATCTTCTCGATCTTGCGCAGCACCTTCAGTCCGAGAGGCAGCCAGCTGTACAGGCCGGGGCCGACCGGCCGCACATAGCCGGCCCGGATGAGCAGCTTGTGGCTCGGCACTTCGGCGTCGGCCGGATCGTCGCGCAGCGTGCGCAGGAACAGCTCGGACATGCGGGTGATCACAGGCGAACACCTTACTGACCCGGAAATCCGGTGCGGTCAGAGCTCTCCGGCGTCGATGGCGTCCTTGACTTCCTGGGCGTGCGCGACCTGTTCGGCGGTGTATCCGATGAACAGCGCCGCACCGCCGACGACGACCGCCACGGCGGCCACCCACAACAGGCCGTACGTGTACCCCTGGTCCAGGGCGTGCAGCTGCGCGGCGTTCATGTCCTTGACGGGGCCGTTGGTGCCGCCGAGATACAACGTGCGCGACGTGATGACCGCCTGGATGATGGCCAGCACCACCGGTCCGCCGAGGTTCTGCAGCATCAGCGCGATCGCCGAGACCGGACCGATCTGGTCGAACCCGACGCCGGCGATGGCCGAGATCATCAGCGGCACCACGATCATGCCGATACCCAGGCCGCCGACGGTGATCGGCAGCACGAGGTTCGGGAAGTACGGGATGTTCGCGTCCAGCGTCGAGCCGTAGATCATCGCGGCCAGCACCAGGATGCCGCCACCGATCACCAGCACCCGTGGCGGGAACTTCGACACCAGCGCCGAGGACAGGCCAAGGCCGATGCCGAGCGCGATGACGAACGGGATGAAGCCGATGCCCGCCTTGAGCGCGCTGTAGCCCATGATGTCCTGCACGTACAGGCCGATCAGCACGGTGAGGGTGAACATCACGCCGCCGGCGAGGAAGATCGCACCGAACGTGGCGAGCCGGTTGCGGTCGTAGAACAACTCGAACGGAACCACGGGGTTCTCGGCGGTGCGTTCCACCCACAGGAACGCGATCAGGCAGCCGACGGCGGCGACCCCGGACCCGATCGTCATCGGCGAGAGCCAGCCGGCCTCGGGACCCATCGAGAACGCGAAGACGGCCGCGGTGCAGCCCATGGTCGCCAGCAGGGCTCCCGCGGCGTCGAGCTTCAGGCGCTCGCGGTTGGTCTCGCGCAGCGTCTTTCGGGCCAGGTAGATCATGATCAGCCCGATCGGCACGTTGACCAGGAAGGCCAGCCGCCAGGACACCTCGGTCAGCGCGCCGCCGACCACCAGCCCCATCACCGACCCGACGCCGGTCATCGCGGCGAACACCGCGGTCGCGGCATTGCGGGCGGGACCCTTCGGGAAGGTCGTGGCGATCAGCGCCAGCGCGGTGGGCGACGCGATCGCCGCACCGACGCCCTGCAGCAACCGGGCCGTGACGAGGGTGGCCTCGTCCCACGCGATGCCGCACAGGATCGAGGCGATGGTGAACAGCGTGACGCCGACGATGAAGGTCCGCTTGCGGCCGATGGTGTCGCCGAGGCGGCCACCGAGCAGCATCAGCCCGCCGAACGTCAGCACATAGGCGGTGATGACCCAGCTGCGGCCGGCGTCGGACAGGCTGAGTTCGTCCTGGATCTTCGGCAGTGCGACGATGGCGATGGTGCTGTCCATCGTGGCCAGCAGCTGCATGCCGCCGATCGCGATGACCGCGGCGATGAAGCGCGGAGAGGGCAGCCACGCCGGGGTCCTGCCGACCCGTGCTCCGTCGCCTCCGCGTCCACCGGCACTCGAGGCGGGGACGCGAGCGGGCAGGGCTCGCTCCGAGGCCCGGTCCGAGCCCCGCTTGTCCCTGCCTTCTGCCTCACGCTGGATGGCGGCACGCTCCGCATCGTTGAGAGCCGTCATAACGGGCTACCCTACAGTAATCTTAAGAATCCTCTAAGCCCCGAAGCCGGCCACCGTCCCTATCACGATGATCGCCGGCGGCCTGATGCCCTCCGACCGGATCTTGTCAGCAGCGTCGGTCAGCGTCGCCCGCAAAGTCCGCTGCGCGGAGGTCGTGCCGTGCTGAACCACCAGAACCGGGGTATCCGCAGGTCTACCGCCTGCCAGCAGCGCCTGGGCGAACAGTTCGATACGCTCCACCGCCATCAGCAACACGATGGTGCCGTTCATCGCGGCCAGCGCATCCCAATTCACTAACGATTCGGGATGCCCGGGGGCGACATGGCCGCTGACCACCACGAACTCGTGGGTGAGCCCGCGGTGGGTGACCGGGATCCCGGCCAGCGCGGGCACGGCTATGGCACTGGTCACACCGGGCACCACGGTGACCGGGATGCCCGCCTCCGCGCACGCGATGACCTCTTCGTATCCGCGCGCGAACACGAACGGGTCACCGCCCTTGAGGCGGACGACGAACTTGCCCTCCCGGGCCCGCGCGACCAGGACCTCGTTGATCGCATCCTGCGCCATCGCCCGGCCGTACGGGATCTTGGCCGCGTCGATCACCTCGACGTCGGGCGAGAGTTCGGAGAGCAGATCCTGCGGTGCCAGCCGGTCGGCGACGACGACGTCGGCGTGCGCGAGCAGCCTGCGCCCGCGCACGGTGATCAGCTCGGGATCTCCCGGGCCGCCGCCGACCAGCGCGACGGTTCTCTTCGTGGCGCCGGGGGCCTCGGAGCCGTCCACCCCGATCAGGCCCTGCTGCAGCGCCTCGCGGATCGCGGTGCGGATGCCGGCCGAGCGGCGGTGCTCACCTCCGGCCAGCACGCCGACCGACAGCCCCTCGTAGTCGAAGGTCGCGGGTGTGACGGCGGTGCCCTCGACGGCGACGTCGGCGCGCACACAGAACACGTGCCTGCGCTCGGCCTCGGCCACGATCGCGGCGTTCACCGCAGTGTCGTCGGTGGCGGCGATCACATACCAGGCGCCTTCGAGGTCTCCGTCGCGAAACTCGCGCAAGGTCAGCGTGATCCCGTCGATGGCCTCGACCGCCGGGGTGGCGGCCCTGGTGATGACGTGCACGTCGGCGCCGCTGGCGACCAGCAGCGGCAGGCGCCGCTGGGCGACGGTACCTCCGCCCACGACCACCACCTTCTTACCGGCGAGACGTAGGCCCACCAGATAGGCGTTCTCGGAACTCACACTGCTCCTTGTGTCCGCCGGACTCACCCGGCGAGCTTAGAGGTTGCGGCCGCCGCGACGAAGCGGGCCGCCGGACGCGCCGGGGCCGGCGACGTCACGGCTTGACCATCGGCACATGCGGGATGCCGTCGTCGAGGAACTCGTCACCGTCGCGGACGAACCCGTGCCTGCCGTACATCTCCTGGAGGTAGGTCTGGGCGTTGATGCGACAGGGATAGTCGCCGACCTCGGCCAGGGCGGCCTGCAGCAGCCGCGCGGCGTGCCCGCGGCCGCGGTCACCACGCTTGGTGCACACCCTGCCGATCCGGAACGCCTTCTGCCCGGCGGGATGCTCCTCCATCAACCGCAACGTCGAAATGACTTCGCCTTCAGGGCTTTCCAGCCAGAAGTGCCGCGTCTCGGCCAGCAGATCCCGACCGTCGAGTTCGGGGTACGGGGTCGCCTGCTCGACGACGAACACCTCGACGCGCAGCTTGAGCAGTTCGTAGAGCGTCGCGGCGTCCAGGTCCTTGGCCCAGCTACGGCGCAGCGCCACTGTCATCCGGTGGTCCCGGTTCAGACGGGCGCCGCGGTCGTCGGGGTGTGCTCGGTGCCGGCGGCCGACGCGTCCCCGGCGATGTCGGGCACGCCGCTGGCCGGCTTGTCGAGCTTGAGCACCTTCGTCCCGTGCGCCCACACCTGCTCGAAAAGCGCGGGCTCATCGGACAGTTGGACGCCCAGCGACGGCACGATCGCCTTGAGCTTGGGCTCCCACCCGGTGTACCGGTCGGCGAAACACCGCTTCATCACGTCCAGCATCGCCGGCACCGCGGTGGAGGCGCCCGGTGAGGCGCCGAGCAGTCCGGCAATGCTGCCGTCGGCGGCGGCGAGCACGGTGGTGCCGAACTCCAGCACGCCGCCCTTGCCCTTGGCCTTGCGGATCACCTGCACACGCTGCCCGGCGATGTCGAGTTCCCAGTCGGAATCCTGTGCGCTGGGCGCGAAGTCACGCAGCGTCTCGACGCGGGCGGGCTCGCTGAGCAGCAGCTGACCGATCAGATACCTCAGCAGGCCCATCTCGGTGAGGCCGACGCCCAGCATCGACACCAGGTTGTGAGGCTTCACCGAGAACGGCAGGTCGGTGACCTTGCCCTGTTTGAGGAACTTCGGCGACCACCCGGCGAACGGGCCGAACAGCAGCCACGACTTGTCGTTGATCACCCGGGTGTCCAAGTGCGGCACCGACATCGGCGGGGCGCCCAGCGGCGGCAGCCCGTAGACCTTGGCCTGGTGGGCGGCTGTCAGCGCCGGCTTGTCGGTGCGCAGGAACTGGCCGCCGACCGGGAACCCGCCGAATCCCTTGGCCTCGTCGATGCCGGCCTTCTGCAGCAGCGGCAGCGCGCCGCCGCCGGCGCCGACGAACACGAACCGGGCGTTGACGGTGCGTTTGCGCCCGGTTCGGCGGTTGAGGATCTTGACCGTCCAGGATCCGTCCGAGCCCTGGCTCAGGTTACGGACCTCGTGGCCGAACAGCGTGGTCATCCCGTTCTTGGCGCCGAAACCGATGAGCTGCCGCGACAACGCCCCGAAGTCGACGTCGGTGCCGTCCTGCGTCCAGTTCAGGCCGACGGGCTCGGAGAAGTCGCGCTTCTCGGCCATCAACGGCAGCCGGCGTGCGAACTCGTCGGGGTCGTCGATGAACTCCATCGTCGCGAACAGCGGATTGGTGACCAGCGCGTTGTACCGCTTGCGCAGGTACTGCACGTTGTCGGCACCGCTGACGAAACTGACGTGCGGGATCGGGTTGAGGAAGCTGCGCACGTCGGGCAGCACACCGTTCTCTACGGCGTAGGCCCAGAACTGCCGCGACACCTGGAACTGCTCGTTGACGTTCACCGCCTTGGCGATGTCGATCGAGCCGTCGGGCCGGGCCGGCGTGTAGTTCAGCTCACACAGCGCCGAGTGGCCGGTGCCCGCGTTGTTCCACGGGTCGCTGCTCTCGGCGGCGGCACCGTCGAGGCGTTCGACCAACGTCATCGACCAGTTCGGTTCCACCAGCCGCAGCAGGGCGCTGAGCGTCGCGCTCATGATGCCCGCTCCGACCAGCAGGACGTCTGTCTTCTGTGGTTCTGACACCTTTTCGATGGTCCTTCGTGGTCGCTGCCCGTTGAACACGGCTTACCGATGTTCAGGTTATCCCGCCAACCTCCGCGGTACCCCGCCGACCACTGCCCAGACCACTAGGGTGGCGTTCGTGTCTGGATGGGAGCCCGACGTGCTGCCCGGATACTGGCAGTGCACTTTCGCGCTGGGACCCGACCCCGACGGTGAAGGCGAGCTCGAGGCGACGCTGGTGCGGCGCGGCGAGGACCGATCGGCGCGCCACGCGGTGCTGATGGTCCACGGCTTCACCGACTACTTCTTCAACACCGAGCTCGCCGACCATTTCGCCGCCCGCGGCTTCGCCTTCTATGCACTCGACCTGCACAAATGCGGAAGGTCCCATCGTGAGGGCCAGACCCCGCATTTCACCACGGACCTGAAGCGCTACGACGCCGAACTGCAGCGTGCGCTCGACGCGATCACCACGGCGGGGCCGTCGCGGGTGCTGGTGTACGGGCACTCCGCGGGCGGTCTGGTGGTCTCGTTGTGGCTGCACCGGTTGCGCACCCGGCGCCCGGCCGCGCACCGGAAGGTCTCCGGGCTCGTGCTAAACAGCCCGTGGCTGGACCTGCAGGGGCCGGCGATCCTGCGCACGCCGCCGACCACGGCGGCCCTGATGGCCATGCGCCGCCTGCGCAAGCACTCCGTGGTGCGCCGTCCCGGCCAGGGGGGCTACGGCACCACGCTGCACCGGGATTACTTCGGGGACTTCGACTACAACCTGCAGTGGAAACCGGTCGGTGGCTTCCCGGTGACCGTCGGCTGGATCCACGCGATCCGGCGGGGGCAGGCGCGCCTGCACCGCGGTCTCGATGTCGCTGTGCCCAACCTGATCCTGCGGTCGGACCGCAGCGTGCGTGAGGTCGCCGACCCGGAGCGGATCCAGCGCGGAGACGCGGTGCTCGACGTCGCGCAGATCGCCCGCTGGGCGGGCTGCATCGGCAACCGGACGACGATCGTGCCGATCACCGACGCCAAACACGACGTGTTCCTGTCACTGCCCGAACCGCGCCGGGCGGCCTACGCCGAGCTGGATCGCTGGCTGGAGTGGTTTCTCGCCGAGACCTCGGCGTGCACAACAGAATTCGACGAAAGCGGAGGCCATGGCTGACTTCGACATCGCGATCATCGGCACCGGTTCCGGGAACTCGATCCTCGACGAGCGTTACGTCGACAAGCGGGTGGCGATCTGCGAGCAGGGCCTGTTCGGCGGCACCTGCCTGAACGTGGGGTGCATCCCGACGAAGATGTTCGTCTACTCGGCCGGGGTGGCCGACCAGATCCGGGAGTCGAGCCGCTTCGGCGTGGACGGCCACCTCGAGGGGGTGCGGTGGACCGACATCGTGTCGCGGGTCTTCGGCCGCATCGACCCGCTGGCCAGCGGCGGCGAGCAGTACCGGCGGTCGTCACCGAACGTGGAGGTCTTCGCCGGCCACACCCGGTTCGCCGGTCCGGACTCCGGTTCCGGGTACCGGTTGCGCACCGACGACGGCGCCGAGTTCACCGCCGCGCAGGTGGTGATCGCGGCCGGCGCGCGCGCCACGGTGCCGCCCGCGATCGCCGACTGCGGCGTCAGGTACCACACCAGCGACACCATCATGCGGATCTCGGAGCTGCCCGAGCACCTCGTGATCGTCGGCGGCGGATTCGTCGCGGCCGAGTTCGCGCACGTGTTCTCGTCGTTCGGCACCCGGGTGACGATCGTGCTGCGTGGCACCACGATGCTGACGCACTGCGACGACACCATCTGCGAGCGGTTCACCGACATCGCGGGCAAGAAGTGGGAGATCCGCAGCAGGCGCAACGTCGTGGGCGGCGAATCCGACGACTCCGGGGTGACGCTGCGGCTCGACGACGACTCGACGGTGCACGCCGACGCGCTGCTGGTGGCCACCGGCCGGGCCCCGAACGGCGATCTGCTGGACGCGCACCTGGCGGGCGTCGAGGTCGACAACGGTCTCGTCGTGGTCGACGAATTCCAGCGCACCACAGCGCGGAACGTCTTCGCGCTCGGCGACGTCAGTTCCCCGTTTCAGCTCAAGCACGTCGCCAACCACGAGGCCCGGGTGGTCAGGCACAATCTGCTGCAGGACTGGGACGACACCGAGAGCCTGCAGCCGGCCAATCACCGGCACGTGCCGTCGGCGGTGTTCACCGAACCCCAGATCGCGTCGGTGGGGCTCACCGAGAACCAGGCGCGCGCAGCGGGTTACCGCATCCGCTCCAAGGTGCAGGACTACGGCGACGTCGCCTACGGCTGGGCCATGGAGGACTCGACCGGGTTCGCCAAGCTGATCGTCGACGACGACACCGGGCTGCTGCTCGGCGCGCACATCATGGGGCACCAGGCGTCGTCGATCATCCAGCCGCTGATCCAGGCGATGGCGTTCGACCTGCCCGCCCAGGACATGGCCCGGGGCCAGTACTGGATCCACCCGGCGCTGCCCGAGGTGGTCGAGAACGCGCTGCTGGCGCTGTGCGGGGAGCCGACGTGGCCGCCATCCAAGCGACACTGACCTTCGGTCGTCAGGCGGCCCGGGCGTCGCGCAGGTAGCCGCGGTCCGTGGCGACATCGACCAGAAGTCTGCGCAGTGCGCGACGGCCACGGTGCAGCCGTGACATCACCGTGCCGACCGGAATGTCGAGGATGAGCGCGATCTCCTTGTAGCGCAAGCCTTCTACGTCGGCGTAGTACACCACCAGGCGTTGATCCTCGCGCAGCTGCCCGACGGCGTCCCTGACCTCCTCGTCGCCCAGCGCTTCCAGCGCGGCGAGCTCGGCCGACGGCAGACCCGTGGACGAGTGGCTGGCCTGTCCGGCCACCTGTGCGTCGGTGATGTCGTCGGAGAGAACCTCATCCGGCCGGCACTGCGCCCTGCGATAGGAGTTGATCCAGGTGTTGGTCATGATGCGAAACAGCCAGGCACGGACGTTCGTGCCGTTCTCGAATCGGTGGAATGCGCCGTACGCCTTGACCATCGTCTCCTGCACGAGGTCCTCGGCGTCGGGGGCGTTGCCGGTGTAGCGGCGCGCGGCGCGATAGAGCTGGTCGAGCAGCGGCAACACGTCGCGCTCAAACCGTTCCAGGACGGTGTCTTCCGGCGTTGGCACCATGGTCGGACCTCCAAATGGGTTCTCTGCCTGTTGATCCGACTCTAAGGACGATTCGCACTTTCGCCCGATTCGCATAGGAACCACAAACATTTGGGATTCGTGTGAAACGCGGTCCGGGGCGGCGCCTGCGCCTGCACCTATGAGATCTCTATGAGGGTGGTGACGTAGCCGGGCCGTGGCGGCCACAATGGTCGGATGACGTCTGCGCCGGTCGACGACCAGGGCCCGCGTCGCGCGATCCTGGGCCGACTGCCCCGCATGTACCGCGCGGACGGGTCACCGATCCGGGTGTTGCTCGTCGACGACGAGCGGGCGTTGACCAATCTGGTGCGGATGGCACTGCAGTACGAAGGGTGGGAGATCGACGTCGCCCACGACGCCGCCGAGGCCGTCGAGAAGTACCGCGCCGGACCGCCCGACCTGCTGGTGCTCGACATCATGCTGCCCGACATGGACGGGCTGGGTGTGCTGGCCCAGCTCCGCGAGTCCGGCGCCTACACCCCCACGCTGTTCCTGACCGCGCGTGACTCCGTCGCCGACCGGGTCACCGGTCTGACCGCCGGCGGCGACGACTACATGACCAAGCCGTTCTCGTTGGAGGAGCTCGTCGCGAGGTTGCGCGGACTGCTGCGCCGGACGGCGTATCTCACGCCGTCCGAAGACGAGTCGCTGACGGTGGGCGATCTCGTGCTCGACGCCGCGAGCCGGGAGGTGACCCGGGCGGGTGAGCCGGTCTCGCTGACGTCGACGGAGTTCGAGCTGCTGCGGCTGCTGATGCGACATCAACGGAAAGCGGTGAGCCGCGCCGACATCCTGAAGCAGGTGTGGGATTACGACTTCGGCGGACGAACCAGCATCGTCGACCTCTACGTGTCGTATCTGCGCAAGAAGATCGATGCCGGCCGGGACCCGATGATCCACACCGTCCGCGGCGTCGGCTACATGCTGCGGTCTGCGCGATGACGCGTTTCTGGAGGAGTTTGACCCTGTTGCGGCAGCTGGTCGTCGGGGTGTCGGTCGTCGTGATGCTCGCACTCGTCTCGGTCGGGGCCATGACGGTGATGACGCTGCGCTCGTCGGTGCTGGGCATCATCGACACGCAGCTGGCGGGGGCGGCCGACGGCAGCGTCAACTCGGTGGCCAAGTACCGCAGCACGCCGGGGCCCGACGGGCAGATGCCCGGGCCCGGCGAGATGAAACCGCTGACGAATCTGATCGGGCAGGCGCCCGGCAACATCGTCGCGCTGATCCAGAACGGCACGGTGGTGGATTCGGCGTACTTCGGCGACGGGGACGCGCAGGTGGCGCCGCCCGCCGCGGTGGCCAAGATCGCCGAACTGTCGTGGACCGACCCGCAACCCCGCACCGTCGAGCTGCCCGGGCTGGACTGGTACCGCATGGTGAGCCGGCCCGGCGACGGCGACGAGATCCTGGTCACCGGGGTGTCGCGCACCCCGGCGTGGGACGCGATGATCCGCGAGACCGCGCTCGTCGCCGGGATCACCGCGATCGGGCTGGTGATCACCGCGCTGAGCACCGTCGCGATCGTCCGGTTCGCGCTGCGCCCGTTGCGCCGCGTCGCCGCGACCGCGGCGGAGGTGGCCGGCCTGCCCCTGGACCGCGACAACTACGCGATCACCCCGCGCGTCCCCGCCGGTGACACCGACCCCGGAACCGAGGTCGGGCTCGTCGGCGACACCCTCAACCGGCTGCTCGACCACGTCGAGCACGCGCTCGCCGACGTCGCCGCATCGGATCGGCGGATGCGCCAGTTCATCACCGACGCCAGCCACGAGCTGCGCACCCCGCTGGCGGCCATCCACGGTTACGCGGAGTTGACCCGACAGGACAGCTCGGTGCTGCCGGCCACCACCGAGTACTCGCTGGCCCGCATCGAGGCCGAGGCGCAGCGGATGCACTCCCTGGTGGCCGATCTGTTGTTGCTCGCCCGTCTCGACGAGGGGCAGGATCTGCAGACCACCGAGGTCGACCTCGCCGATCTGGTCGTCGACGCGGTCAACGACGCGACGGTGTGCGCATCGGGGCACCGCTGGCTGACCGCTGTACCCGACGACGTCGTGCACGTGCTGGGCGACCGTGCGCGACTGCATCAGATGCTGGCCAACCTGTTGTCCAACGCGCGGGTGCACACACCGGCGGGCACCACGGTGACGACCACCGTTGCGACCGGTACCGCCGCCGACGGCACCGGGTACGTCGAGGTGACGGTGGCCGACGACGGACCGGGCATCGACCCGCAGCTGTTGCCGCACCTGTTCGAGCGGTTCGTGCGCGCCGACAAATCGCGGTCCCGCCAGGCGGGCAGTTTCGGTCTGGGCCTGTCGATCGTCGCGTCGATCGTCGAGTCGCACGGCGGGTCGATCGACGCCACCTCCGGTTCGGGGACGACGGCGTTCCGTATCCGGTTGCCCACCGTCGCGGTCGGCGCCGTGCAGCCTGCCTAGCGTGAGCCGACGACGAAACCCCAGGGCAGTTCGAGGCGGTGCGCGGCGAGCAGTTCGGCGTCGGCGAGCACCTCGTCGACGGTGCCGTCGGCGACGACCACGCCGTGGTCCATCACGATCGCCCGCCGGCACAGTTGCGCGGCGTAGGGCAGGTCGTGGGTCACGATCAGCATCGTGGCGTCCAGCCGGGACAGCGTCTCCGCCAGTTCCCTGCGGGCGACGGGGTCGAGGTTGGCCGAGGGCTCGTCGAGCACGAGCACCTCGGGTTCACAGGCCAGCACGGTGGCCAGCGCCGCCCGGCGCCGTTGACCGCCGGACATGTGGGCGGGGCTGCGCTCGGCCAGGTCGCTCATCGACACCACCTCGAGCGCGTGCGCGACGCGCGCCTGCAGCTCGGCGCCGCGCAGGCCGAAGTTGGCCGGACCGAACGCCACGTCCTGGGCCAGCGTCGGCATGAACAGCTGGTCGTCGGGGTCCTGGAAAACCAGGCCCACCTTTCGCCGGATATCGCGAAGAGTGCTGCGCGACAACCGGATTCCGCCGATCTCGATGCTGCCTTCCAGCGCCGACAACACGCCGTTGAGGTGCAGCATCAGCGTGGTCTTGCCCGCCCCGTTGGGGCCGAGCAGGGCCACGCGCTCACCGGGGGCGATGTCGAGATCGATACCGTCCAGCGCGACGTTGCCGTCGGGATATGCGTAGCGCAGCCCGCTGACCCGCACCGCGGGCGTCGCCGTCACAGCGTCACCCATGCACTCGTGGCAACCACGGCGGCGGTGGCCGCGGGCAGCAGCGCCACGGTCCACTGCCGCGGTGTCGCGGTGGCCACGCACCCGGCGCCGAGGGCGAGCGCGGGAACATGGCCGTCGAACCCCCGGGACAGCATCGCCAGGTAGACGCGTTCGCCGCGCTCGTAGGACCGCAGGAACAGCGCCCCGACACTGCCGGCGGTCGCTCCGATCTGGTGCAGCATCCGCGGTGAATCTCCGCGCGAGATCCGCGCCATCCGCATCCGGCGGGCTTCGGCGGAGAGCACGTCGACGTAGCGGATCATCAGCGTCAGCACCGACACGATGACCGCAGGCACCCGTAACCTGCTCAGCGCGACGGGAAGCTCGCGGGCGGTGGTGGTGGCCGCGACCGTCAGTGACGCGGCGACGCCGAGGGTGCCTTTGATCACGATGCCCCACGCGGCGTACAGGCCGGTGACCGAGAGTTGCATGCCCGCGACGGTGACCTGCTCGCCGCCCTCGGCGAACGGCAGCAACACCGCGAGCACCAGGAACGGCGCCTCGATCAGCATGCGCGGGGCGACCCAGGCCGGCGGGATCCGCGCGACCCGCCACACGGCGAGAATGATCAGTGCGTAGATCGCGAACGGCCAGAACAACTCCCGCGGTGTCGCCACCACGGCGAGGACGAAGATCACCAGGCCGACGATCTTCACCTCGGCGGGCGCGCGGTGCACCGGTGAGTCGCCGTCCCGGTAGAGCGGATGCGAATGCCCTGTCCCCACGTCAGTCCCGCACTGCCGGCGCGGTTTTCGCGGGTTTCGCGCGCGAGCGGGCGATCCCCCGGAACGCGGCGCCGGCGACCACCACGGTGACGACCACGCCGATGATTCCCGCCGCTCCCCCGGTCCCGTCCCGGCCGCCGACCGCGTAGTCGGCCAGGGGCGAGTCACCGAGCGGGTGCTCCTCGGCGTGCTGGGCGATGCACTCGCCCCGCAATTCCTCCCCGCCGGCGGTCTCGACGACCTCGCAGCCCTGTGTCGTCGCCGAATCCAGGCCGTCCGGGCTGGAGCTCGCGAAGTAGGAGACGCCGCCGGCGATCAGCAGAATGACGACCGCGAACCCGATCCAGAACCGCCCGCGGCGCTCGGCCGGCCCGCTCACACCCGGACCGCCGTCCGCGCGCGTTGGGTCCGCAGCAGGTACACCAGGTCCGGGCGCGCCCTGACCACCGCCATGACGGTCAGCGCGGTGATCACGCCCTCACCGATCCCGATCAGGACGTGGGTGCCGAACATGTACGCGGCGATCGTGCCCAGCGAGGCCGTCCCCGCTCCTCCGAGCGCATACTGAAGTACGAACCCCATTGCCGCACAGACAGTTCCGATCAGTGCGGAGACGAAGGCGATGACCCCGACGACCGGGACGGCGACGTCGTCACGTCCGCGGCGCACGAGGCGGTAGAGCACCAGCGCGGTGCCGTAACCGGCCGCGACGCCGAACACCGCCATGTTCGTGATGTTCGTGCCGAGCGCGGTCACGCCGCCGTCGGCGAACAGCAGCGCCTGGACCACGAGCACGATCGCCACGCACAGCGCCCCGGTGAAGGGGCCGACGAGGATCGCCGCGAGCGCGCCTCCGAGCAGGTGACCGCTGACACCGGGCAGGATCGGGAAGTTCACCATCTGCACCGCGAAGATGAAGGCGGCCACCAGGCCGGCCAGCGGCACGGTGCGCTCGTCGAGTTCTTCTCGGGCGCGCCACGCGCAGATCCCCGACGCGACGACGGCGACCACCACGAACAGCACCGAGACCCGTGCGTCGACGATGCCGTCGCTCATGTGCATGGCGACGAGATGAGAGTCCACGCGGAGAGCCTATTCCTCCATCTGAACACCTGTCTAGGTGAGCAGATGAATGGTCAGCCGTGCCGTGCGCCGATCCAGTGCAGCAGGTCGTGCACGATCTCGTCCTCCAGGCGGTAGGAGACCGACCGGCCGGCCCGGGTGCTGTTGACCCAGCCCTGCTGGCGCAGCACCCGCAACGCCTGCGACACGGCGTTCTCCGAGCGTCCCAGTGCGGCGGCCAGGTCGCTGACGCAGATACCCGGCGCGCGGTGCAGGCACAACAGGATCTCCAGCCGGTGCGGGTCCGACACCAGGTCGAAGCGCTGCGCCCAACCGGGCGTGTCCACCTCGGCCAGCGCCGACGACGCCCGCTCGACGAGCTGCTGATCCTCCACACGTGCAATCTAGTCCCCGCCGAGTGCACACCAAATGCCAGCTTCGGCGGCGTGTCGGCGCCGGGTGGGCTGTCAGTCCAGGAAGCCGTGCAGCAGCGCCGCCGATCCCCACACGTGGGCGGTCATCGTCTCGGCTGCGGCGTCGGCGTCGCCGGCCAGGAGCCCCATCACGATCGTCTCGTGCTGCTCGTCGGAGTGGGCGACGTTGCGCGACAGCAGCGGGATGCAGTCCAGCAGCTCGTTGAGTCGCATACGGTTCTGCGCGACCAGCGGAACCAGCGACGGCACCCCCGCCGCCTCGGCGATCGCCAGGTGCAGCCGCGAGTCCAGCCGGCGGTAGTCCTCGGGCGCGCAGCCCCGCACGTCGAGCAGCCGGCTCCACAACGCCTCGCGTTCGGTCGCGGTCAGCGTGCGCGCGGCCGCCATCCGCGCCGCGCCCGTTTCGAGGATCTCGCGCAGCCGCACCACATCGTCGATGTCGGAGCGGCTGAACGCGACCCCACCGGTCGGTGGCGGGGGCAGCGCGTCGGCCAGGAAGGTGCCGCCGTAGCGTCCCCGCCGTGACACCAGGTAACCGGCGTCGGCCAGCGATTTGATCGCCTCGCGCACGGTGTCCCGGCTGACCCCCATCTGCGTGGCGAGTTCACGTTCCGGGGGCAGCGACTGGCCTGGCCGCAGTACCCCCAGCCGGATGGTCTGCAGCAGCCGCTCGACGGTGTCCTCGAACGCGTTGAGCGGCCTCAGCGGACGCAACAGCGCGTCGCTGGCGTCGGCGCCGTCGGCGGCCACCATCGCGCTGTTCCTACAGCGGTGTCACGTAGTGGCCGGTGATGCCGCCGTCGACCAGGAACGTCGACCCCGTGATGAACGACGCGTCGTCACTGGCCAGGAACGCCACCGCGGCGGCCAGTTCCCCGGGCTCGGCGAAACGTCCCATCGGTACGTGCACCAACCGCCGGGCGGCACGCTCGGGGTCCTTGGCGAACAGCTCCTGCAGCAACGGGGTGTTCACCGGTCCCGGGCACAGCGCGTTGACCCGGATTCCCTGTCGTGCGTACTGGATTCCGAGTTCGCGGGACATCGCCAGCACGCCGCCCTTGGAGGCGGTGTAGGAGATCTGCGAGGTCGCCGAACCGTTGACCGCGACGAACGACGCGGTGTTGACGATCGACCCCTTCTGCGCCGGAACCATGTGGCGCAGCGCGGCTTTGCAACAGAAGAACACCGACTTGAGGTTGATGTCCTGTACCCGGTCCCATGCTTCGATGCCGGTGTTCTCGATCAGGTCGTCCTCCGGCGGGCTGATGCCGGCGTTGTTGAACGCGATGTCCACCGAACCGTGCACCTCGGCGGCGGTGTCGAACAGCGCGTCCACGGCCACCTGGTCGGAGACGTCGACCTGGACGAAGGTGCCGTTGAGGTCGTCGGCGACGGTCTTGCCGGTGGCGGGGTCGATGTCGCCGATCACGATGGTCGCGCCTTCGGCTTTCATCCGCTTGGCGGTCGCCAGGCCGATACCGCTGGCGCCGCCGGTGATCACGGCGACCTTGCCGGCGAGTCGTTGGGTCAGATCCATCTACGGTGCCTCCTGGCCATCTTGAATCGAGAAAAACACGTTCTTGGTCTCGGTGAACGACAACGGTGCGTCAGGCCCCAGCTCGCGGCCCAGGCCGGACTGTTTGAAGCCGCCGAACGGCGTGTTGTAGCGCACCGACGAATGCGAATTGACCGACAGGTTGCCGGCTTCCACCGCCCGCGACACCCGCATGGCGCGGGACAGGTTCTCGGTCCAGATCGAGCCGGACAGGCCGTAGACGGTGTCGTTGGCCAGCGCGATCGCGTCGGCCTCGTCGTCGAACGGCAGCACGGTGACCACGGGCCCGAAGATCTCCTCGGTGACGGCGCGGTCGCCGCGTTGCGGCATCAGCACCGTCGGCGGGAACCAGAACCCCGGCCCCGAAGGCGCGTCCCCGCGGAAGGCCACCGGCGCCCCGTCCGGAACGAACGACGACACCGAGTTCCAGTGCGCCTTGGACACCAGCGGGCCCATCTCGGTGCCCTCGGCGGCCGGGTCGCCGACCACCACGCCCTTGACCGCCGGTTCGAACAACTCCATGAACCGGTCGAAAATGTTGCGTTGCACCAGGATCCGGCTGCGCGCACAGCAGTCCTGGCCGGAGTTGTCGAACACGCCGTACGGCGCGGTCGCCGCGGCCCGCTCGAGGTCACAGTCGTCGAAGACGATGTTGGCGCTCTTGCCGCCGAGCTCCAGGGTGACGCGTTTGACGTGGGCGGCGGCCCCGGCCATCACCCGGGTCCCGACCGCGGTCGACCCGGTGAACACGACCTTGCGGACGTCGGGATGGGTGACGAACCGCTCGCCGACCACCGGGCCCCGGCCCGGCAGCACACAGAACAGGTCGGCCGGCAACCCGGCCTCGGCGGCGAGCTCGCCCAACCGCATCGTCGTCAGCGGCGTCCACTCGGCGGGTTTGACCAGCACCGCGTTACCCGCCGCCAGCGCAGGCGCGAATCCCCACGACGCGATCGTCATCGGGAAGTTCCACGGCGTGATCACGCCGACGACGCCGAGCGGCTCGTTGAAGGTCACGTCCAGCCCGCCGGCGACCGGGATCTGCTTGCCCGACAACCGTTCCGGTGCCGCGGCGTAGTACTGCAGGACGTCGCGGACGTGGCCGGCCTCCCACCTGGCGTTGCCGATCGGGTGGCCGGAGTTCGCGACCTCCAGCTGCGCGAGCTCCTCGACGTGGGCGTCGACGATCGCGGCGAAGTCACGCAGCGCGGCGCCCCGCTCGGCGGGCGCCAATGCGGCCCACCGGCGTTGCGCCACCCGGGCCCGCGCCACCGCGTCGTCGACGCCGGCCTCGTCGGTGTGCTCGACGGTGCGCAGCACCTCCTCGGTCGCCGGGTTGATCACTTCGCTTACGGTCATCAGCTCACTTTCTGTGTCTTGTGCGCGGCGTAGCCGGCGGCGGCGCTCACCAGGCCGGCGAACAGCCGCAGGTCGTCTAGTCGTTCCTCGGGGTGCCACTGCACCGCCACCACCCAGCGCTCCGGATACCGTGCGGCGTCGACCTCGACGGCTTCGATCACGCCGTCGGCGGTGTCCGACGCGCTGATCACCAGGCCGTCGCCGAGCCGGTCGATGGCCTGGTGGTGGTAGCACTGCGCCTGGGTGTCCGGTCCGACCAGGGCGGCCACCCGGGTGCCTGGCACGGTGGCGATCGACGAGGTGCTGAACACCGCGTTGCCCTGTTGGTGGCGGGTGTGCCCGACGACGTCGGGCAGATGCTGGTGCAGGGTTCCGCCGAGCGCGACGTTGAGCACCTGCGCACCGCGGCAGATGCCCAGCACGGGCAGCCCGCGGCGCAGCGCGGCCCGCAGCAGCGCGAACTCGAACGCGTCGCGGGTACGGCCGTCGGCGACCGGCCGGTCGGTGTTCGGATGTGGTTGCGCCCCATAGGTTCCCGGGTCCACGTCGCGCCCGCCGGTGATGATCAGGCCGTCGAGACCGTCGAGCACCCGGTCGGCGACGGCGTCGTCGGCCCATTGCGGCGGCAGCAGCACCGAGATGCCTCCCGCCATGCCGACGCCCTCGAAGTAGATGGCGGGCAGGAAGCTGGCCCGCACGTCCCACACCCCGGTCTGGGCCTGCTGCAGATAGGTCGTCAGGCCGATCACCGGGCGGATGTCAGAGTCGCTCAAAGCCGCGCCTCCTCTCCCAGTCCGTGACGGCGGCGTTGAAGGCCTTCAGTTCCACGGCCGCGTTGTTGAGGTAGTGGTCGACGACGTCGTCGCCGAACGCCTCCCGCGCAATCGCCGACTTGTCGAGCAGGTCGGCGGCCTCGGCCAGCGTCGTGGGCAGTCGGTCGGCCCCGCTGGTGTAGGCGTTGCCCTCCATCGGGCCGTCGAGTTCGAGCTCGTTGTCGATGCCGTGGAGGCCGCCGGCGATCAGTGCCGCCACCGCCAGGTACTGGTTGACGTCCCCGCCGGGGGTCCGGCATTCCACGCGCATCCCGTGGCCGTGGCCGACCACCCGCATCGCGCAGGTGCGGTTGTCCAGCCCCCACGCGACGGCGGTCGGGGCGAAGCTGCCCTCCACATAGCGCTTGTAGGAGTTGATGTTCGGCGCATAGAACAACGTCATCTCGCGCAGCGTGGCCAGCTGACCGGCGATGAAGCTGCGGAACATCGGCGACATTCCCAGCGGGTCGGAGTCGTCGGCAAACACCGCACTGCCGTCGTCACCGCGCAGCGAGATGTGGATATGACAGCTGTTGCCTTCGCTCTCATCGAATTTCGCCATGAACGTCAGGCTCTTGCCGTGCTGGTCGGCGATCTCCTTGGCGCCGTTGCGGTAGATCGTGTGGTTGTCGCAGGTGACACGGGCGTGGTCGTAGCGGAACGCGATCTCCTGCTGACCGAGGTTGCACTCCCCTTTCACCCCTTCGCAGTACATGCCGGCCCCGTCCATGCCCAGCCGGATGTCACGCAGCAGCGGTTCCATCCGGGTCGAGGCGTGCATCGCGTAGTCGACGTTGTAGTCGGTGGCCGGCGTCAGTCCGCGGTAGTCGGCCTTCCACGCATCGCGGAACGTGTCGTCGAAGACCATGAACTCCAGCTCGGTGCCGACGTAGGGCACCAGCCCGCGCTCGGCGAGGCGGTCGATCTGCCTGTTCAGGATGCTGCGCGGCGCCTGGTTCACCGGGGAGCCGTCGGTCCAGGTCAGGTCGGCCATCACCAGCGCGGTGCCCGGCAGCCACGGCACCACGCGCAGCGTGTCGAAGTCCGGGACCATCACCATGTCGCCGTAGCCGGTCTCCCAGCTCGAGATCGCATACCCGTCCACGGTGTTCATGTCGACGTCGACAGCCAGCAGGTAGTTGCAGCACTCGGCGCCGTGGGCGGCGACGTCTTCGACGAACAGCCGCGCGGACACGCGCTTGCCGGTGAGCCGGCCCTGCATGTCGCAGAACCCGACGATCACGGTGTCGATGGCCCCGTCGGCCACCTGTTGTTCCAGCGCCGCCTTCGTCAACATGCCGCGTCCGCTCATCAGCTCAGCCCGACCTTCCTTGGGGTTTCTGTCTGCCGACCGACCTTTGGCGGGCCTCGGTGGCGGCGTCTTTACCTTCGCACGGACAGATTTCCACGTCCAAAGGTAGGGCACCAGACCAATAGCCGTCCGGTTTGTGACGATCGTCTCGATCTTGACGACGACGCCCCGGTTTGGGTGGTTTACGCAGGGGTAATCAGACCCGCGCTGCGGGCGCCGCCGCACGGCGGCACCATTGGTCCAGTGGTCCGGTAGAGCCGTCACAGAGTAGGGTCGAAAAGGTGTGTGGAGCCACCGGCGAGGTGCGCCTCGACGGAAATACCCCGAATATCAGTGCCGTCACGACGATGGCAGAGGTCCTCGTCCCTCGCGGACCCGACGCCGCCGGCGCGTGGTCCCAGGGCAGGGTGGCACTCGGCCACCGGCGGCTGAAGATCATCGACCTGACCGAGGCCGGCGCCCAGCCGATGGTGGACTCCGAGCTCGGGTTGGCCGTGGCCTGGAACGGCTGCATCTACAACTACGAGCAGCTCCGCGACGAGTTGTCCGGCCACGGCTACCGCTTCTTCTCCCACAGCGACACCGAGGTGCTGCTGAAGGGTTACCACCACTGGGGTGACCGCTTCGTCGACCACCTCAAGGGCATGTTCGCGTTCGCCATCGTCGAACGCGACAGCGGGCGGGTGCTGCTGGGCCGTGACCGCCTCGGCATCAAGCCGCTCTACCTGAGCCGCAGCACCGACCGGATCCGCTTCGCGTCCTCGTTGCCCGCGCTGGTCGCCGGCGGCGAGGTCGACACCCGCATCGACCCCGTCGCGTTGCACCACTACATGACGTTCCATTCGGTGGTGCCCGCCCCGCGCACCATCCTTCGCGGCGTCGAGAAGCTGCCGCCCGCCTCGTTGATGGCGATCGAGCCGGACGGCCGGATCACCACCACCACCTACTGGGAACCCGACTTCACCCGACGCGACGACCGCGCCGACTGGACCGAGAAGGATTGGCAGGACGCGGTTCTGGAGTCGCTGCGGGTGGCGGTGAAGCGCCGTCTGGTCGCCGACGTCCCCGTCGGCTGCCTGCTGTCCGGCGGCGTGGACTCCAGCTTGATCGTCGGTCTGCTCGCCGAGGCGGGCCAGCACGGGCTGAAGACGTTCTCGATCGGCTTCGAGTCGGTCAACGGCGTCGCCGGCGACGAGTTCAAGTACTCCGACATCGTCGCCGAGCGGTTCGCCACCGACCACCACCAGATCCGGATCGGCACCGACCGGATGCTGCCCGCGCTCGACGGCGCGATCGGGGCGATGAGCGAGCCGATGGTCAGCCACGACTGCGTGGCGTTCTATCTGCTCAGCCAGGAGGTCGCCAAGCACGTGAAGGTGGTGCAGTCGGGTCAGGGCGCCGACGAGGTGTTCGCCGGCTATCACTGGTATCCGCCGATGGGTGAACCCGCCGCGGCGTCGGTCGAGGGGTCGGTGGCCAGTTACCGGGCCGCCTTCTTCGACCGGGACCAGGCCGGGTACGCCGAGCTGGTCGCGCCGGGCTACCTCACCGCCGACGACCCCAGCGAGCTGTTCGTCACCGAACACTTCGCACGCCCCGGCGCGCAGACCGGCGTCGACCGTGCGCTGCGGCTGGACACCACCGTGATGCTGGTCGACGACCCGGTCAAACGCGTCGACAACATGACGATGGCCTGGGGGCTGGAGGGCCGCGTGCCGTTTCTCGACCACGAGCTCGTCGAGCTGGCCGCCACCTGCCCGCCGGCGCACAAGACCGCCCACGGCGGCAAGGGTGTGCTCAAAGAGGCGGCGCGGCAAGTGATCCCGTCCGAGGTGATCGACCGCCCGAAGGGCTACTTCCCGGTGCCGGCGCTGACCCACCTGGAAGGCCCCTATCTGGACCTGGTGCGCGACGCGCTCTACGAGCCGGCTGCCAAGGAACGCGGGCTGTTCCGGCCGGAGGCGGTGGACCGGCTGCTGGCCGACCCCAACGGCCGGCTCACCCCGCTGCGCGGCAACGAGCTGTGGCAGATCGCGCTGCTCGAACTGTGGCTGCAGCGGCACGGTATCAACGGGCCGGCCGCATGACCGCAGACCCCGCCGCAGACAACACCGAGGCCATCACGCTGACCCTGCATGAGGCCGCCGCCCCGGACATGCTCGACACGATGGCCGACGACGTCGTCCTCGAACTGGGCTGGGGCCGGTTGATGTTCGGTCAGACGTTCGCCGATCCGGAGCACCTGGCCGACGTGTTGCGCCAGGAGGGGCAGGGCCGACGCGACATCTGTATCTATGCGCGGGAACCGCACGTGCTGGTGTCCAGGGCGCCCGCCGAACTGTTCATCGACCCGAGCCACACCTACCGCCTCCGGTTCGCCGACACCCAGACGACGGGCAAGACGCCCGGCGGGTTCCACATCCGCAGCCTGGAGAGCCGTCACGACGCCGACGAGATGAACCGGGTCTACGTACGCTGCGGCATGGTGCCCGCCCCGACCGACGTGATCTGGGAGAACCACCAGAGTCAACCCGCCGTCGATTATCTGGTGGCCGTCAGCGACGAGGACGGCGCGGTGATCGGCACCGTCACCGGGGTGGACCACCGCGCGCTGTTCTCCGACCCGGAGAACGGTTCGAGCCTGTGGACCCTGGCGGTCGACCCCGCGGCCACCCTGCCCGGTGTCGGGGCCGCGCTGACGCGCAGCCTCGCCGAGCTCTACCGGAGCCGGGGCCGGGCGTACATGGACCTGTCGGTCACCCACGACAACCACGCCGCGATCGCACTGTACGAGAAGCTCGGTTTCCACCGGGTGCCGGTGATGGCGGTCAAACGCAAGAACGCGATCAACGAACCGCTGTTCACCCATCCGCCCGAGACCGTCGAGGATCTCAACCCGTACGCCCGGATCATCGCCGACGAGGCCGTGCGCCGCGGCATCTGGGTGGAGGTGCTCGACGCCGAGTCCGGTGAGATGCGGCTGTCCCACGGCGGCCGCAGCGTCGTGACGCGGGAATCGTTGTCCGAGTACACCTCCGCGGTCGCCATGGCCCGGTGTGACGACAAACGGCTGACCCGGCGCATCGTCTCGGAGGCCGGCATCACGGTGGCGAAGGGGCGGCTCGCGACGTACGACGAAGCCGACCACGAGTTCCTGGCCGAGGTCGGCGACGTCGTGGTCAAACCCACCCGCGGCGAGCAGGGCAAGGGCATCACGGTCGGGGTGGACAGCCCCGAGGAACTCGACGCCGCGCTGGCCAGGGCCCGCGAACAGCATCCCGAGGTGCTGGTCGAGCAGCGGGCCGAGGGCGATGACCTGCGCCTGGTCGTGATCGACGGCAAGGTGGTGGCCGCCGCGCTGCGCATGCCGGCCGAGATCACCGGAACCGGGCAGCACACCATCGGTGAGTTGATCGAGGCGCAGAGCCGGCGTCGCGCGGCCGCCACCGGCGGCGAGTCACGCATCCCGATGGACGCGGTGACGGAGACGACGGTCCGGGAGGCCGGCTACTCGTTCGACGACGTGCTGCCCGAAGGGGATCGCCTGCGGGTGCGCAGAACCGCGAATCTGCACCAGGGCGGGACCATTCACGACGTCACCGCCATCGTGCACCCCGAGTTGTGCCGGGTGGCGGTCGCGGCGGCGGAGGCGATCGGTATCCCGGTCACCGGCATCGACCTTCTGGTGCCCGACGTCACCAAGCCGGAGTACGTGTTCATCGAGGCCAACGAGCGGCCGGGGCTGGCCAACCACGAGCCCCAGCCCACCGCGGCGGCGTTCGTCGACTTCCTGTTCCCGGGCCAGCCCGGTCTGCCGCAGGCGTGGACCCCGGACGAGGCCGCGACCAGCGGAGCGTGACGCGTCACCAGGTGCTGGTGCGCATCACGATCTCGGCGGCCAGCTGAGCGGTCGAGTCGGCGGCGTTGCGACGGCCCAGCAGATCGACGATGCGGTACTCGCCGTACACGTAGCGCTGGCTGGCCTTGGCGACCGCGCGGGCCGCGCTCGAGCTGACCAGTGCGGTGGTGTTCAGTTCCACCGGCGGGCAGTGCTCGTCACGGACCACACCGGTCAGGTCGGCGACCCTGGGATGACCCCGGTCGATCACCACCAGCCCGATGAACCGGTCCAGCCGGGTGGCGGCCAGCTCCCAGGCCAGTTCACCGCCGAACCGGTCCCCCACCAGCAGTGCCCACCGCACCCCGAGCGTGTCGAGGATGCTGATGACCGACTTGGCGGTCAGCCGTGGATCGGGCCCGATCACCACGGTCCTCAGCGAAGCGGTGTGCAGCCGTTGGCACACCCCGCCGTACACGCTGGGCGACTGGTGCGCCGCGCCCAGCACCACCACGACCGATCCGCCCTCCGGGCCGGCGACCTCGACGGGCACGCCGAAGCCGTCGACGGTCACCATGGGGGAAGGCATTGCGTCACGCTACAGGGCGGAGCCGAGTCGGCGCGGCCGTTTGCCCGCGGATGACGCCACGGCTCAAACCGCTTGTGCGCGTTCGGCCTGCTTACCGGTGGTCTCCAGAAAGGTCTGCGGCAGCGTGCCTTTGACCGAGATCGACGCATCGGCGGTCGGGAACGCGATGCCGAACACCGCCATCTCGCCCACGTTTTCGAAGGTGAAGTACACGCTGTTGTCGGCGCCGGGCAGGTGCATGGTCTGCTGATAGACCAGCGCGTCGCTGCGCGGGCTCGGCAGCTGTGTGGTCGTCATCGGGATGCCGGGGTCGCCGGGTTCGAAGAACGTCTCGTACTCGGCGCACCGCTGCGCGGTGCCGGCCAGCCGCTCGAGGTCCAGCCGCCACGTCAGCAGCGTGATCACCATGCGGGCGCCGTCATAGGCCGCGACGAACTCGGCGGCACTGCCCGGTCCCCATTCCGCGGTCATCGCGATGTCGCGGGTCAGCGCGTCGGCGCAGCCTTCCGGCCGGGACAGCATCGCCGGCGGGCGCGCCGCGTTGTCCTCGCGGGGTTCGTTGACGATGCGCTCGTAGCGCACCCCGGGCGGAAAGTCGGCCTGCGTGAGCACCGCGCGGTCCAGCTTCGCGCCCGGCCAGGTCGGGGTGCCGGTGACGGCGTGTCCGCAACCGGCGAGCAGGCATCCGGCCACCACCGCGACCAACCCGCGCCTGGTCATGACGTCAGGCTACCGAGAACCTCAGAGCTGGGTGAGGATCTCCGCCCCCGAATCGGTGACCACCAGCGTGTGCTCGAACTGGGCGGTCCATTTCTTGTCCTTGGTGGCGACGGTCCAGTCGTCGTCCCAGATCTCGTAGTCGAGGCTACCGAGGTTGATCATCGGTTCGATCGTGAACGTCATACCCGGTTCCAGCACCGTCTCCACGGCCGGCTGGTCGTAGTGCAGCACCACCAGACCGTTGTGGAACGTGGTGCCGATCCCGTGACCGGTGAAGTCACGAACCACGTTGTAGCCGAACCGGTTTGCGTAGGACTCGATGACGCGGCCGACGATGGACAGCGCCCGGCCCGGCTTGACGGCCTTGATGGCGCGCATCGTGGCCTCGTGGGTGCGTTCGACGAGCAGCCGGTGCTCCTCGGCGACGTCGCCGGCGAGGAACGTCGCGTTGGTGTCGCCGTGCACACCGTCGATGTAGGCGGTGACGTCGATGTTGACGATGTCACCGTCCTCGATCACGGTCGAGTCCGGGATGCCGTGGCAGATGATCTCGTTCAGCGACGTGCAGCACGATTTCGGAAAACCTTTGTAGCCCAGCGTGGACGGGTAGGCGCCGTGGTCGATCATGTACTCGTGGGCGATCCGGTCGAGCTGATCGGTGGTCACCCCGGGCGCGACGGCCTTGCCCGCCTCGGCGAGCGCGCCCGCCGCGATCCGGCCGGCCACCCGCATCTTCTCGATCACCTCCGGGGTCTGCACCCACGGCTCACTGCCCTCGCGCGCGGTCGGCTTGCCGACGTACTCGGGGCGCGGTATCGACTTGGGTACCGGCAGCATCGGCGCGACGGTGCCGGGCCGGAGGGCGGTCCGTACAGACATATAGCAATGCTAGCGTTCCGCCATGCAGGTCACCCCGGGCCACTTGTTCGCCCAAATGAACTTCCGCGACGTCGAGGACTCCGACGAACGCATGGTCATCGAATTGGACAACCGCCCCGATCTGGTGAACCGGCGCGGCGCCCTGCAGGGCGGCCTGGTCGCGACGCTGATCGACATCGCGGCGGGCCGGCTGGCCGACCGGCACGTCGGGCCCGGGCAGGACGTCACGACCGCGGACATGACCATCCACTACCTGTCGCCGGTGCTCGACGGTCCCGCCCGGGCCGAGGCGACCGTCGTGCGGGCCGGGCGGCGCCTGTCGGTGATCGCCGTCGACGTCACCGACGTCTCCCGCGGCCGGCTGGCCGCGCGCGCCACCGTCAGCTTCGCGGTTCTCGATCCCGCTAGGACTCTGCTGATTAATCCGGCGTGGCGGGCGGGGTTTGTGGGCGCGTCCTCGAGATGATGGATGAATGCAGGGGCACTCTGATGATCAACCTGAGTTGTTGGATGCCGAATCGGTTGCCGGTC
>NZ_LMVQ01000302.1 GCF_001545925.1 Mycobacterium sp. NAZ190054
CGCGTCGAGAACAACTCGGCGTTCGGCGCCGACGGGTACGCCAGGGCCGGCGGTGAGGTCGGCGTGCTGTTCCTGTCCACCGGGCCGGGCGCGTTGACGGCGTTGGGCGCGCTGCAGGAGGCGGGGCCGGTCTGCGCGCCGGGGTCGGCGGGTTGGGTGGCCACGCGGGACGGAAGTTCGGGTCGCGGCGGATCACCTGTGACGGCTCGCGACGGCCCGGGGCTCCGCGCCGCGGCGGCGGCGGAACCGGCCCGGGGAACGGCGGCCGCTTGTCGGTCACCACAAGAATGTACGCGCAGAAAAGGTCGCGGCCGGTGAGCCCGCGCGGTCAGAGCAGCCAGTCGAGCCGGTGGTAGAGCAGTGAATACCCGACGAACGCGACGGCGTCGATCAGCGTGTGCGCGACGATCAGCGGCCACAGCCGCCCGGTGCGCTGATACACGTAGCCGAACACCAGTCCCATCGCGATGTTGCCCAGGCCCGCGCCGAACCCCTGATAGAGGTGATAGGCCCCGCGCAGCAGGCTGGACACCACCAGCGCCGGCCACGGACCGACGTTCAGCTGGCGCAACCGGGTCAGCAGGAACCCGACCACGACGACCTCCTCGGCCCAGCCGTTGCCGAAGGACAGCAACAACAGCAGCGGGATGCGCCACCAGGTGTCGTTGAGTTCGGCGGGCTCGACGGCCGCGTTGAGTCCCAGCAATCGGGCGATCTGGTAGAGCGCCAGCCCGGGCACGCCGATCAGCAGGGCCAGCCCGACACCGCCATGCATGTCCGGACGCCACCGGATCGGGGTCAGGCCGATGCGGGCCGGCCCGTCCCCACCGCGCCACAGCAGGTACACCGCGAGCGCACCCCAGGCCAGCAGCTGGAAGAGTCTGGCCAGGTTCAAGCCGAGATCGATCAGGTCGAACGGCGAGCGCTTCGGGTTGAGTGCGACGGTCTGGCCGGCCAGCCCGAGCAGGACACTCTCGATCAGGCTGAGCAGCGCCGTGTACCCGCTGAGCGCGAAGGTGACCGCCAGCACGACGCCGATCTCGATGCGCAGCGCGCGGCGCCGCGCGTCGGTGGGTTCTTCGCCGGTCGCAGTCACCGCAGTCACGGTAGCGGTCCCCGGACCGCGGGGCGGTTCAGGCGCCGCGGGCGCGCAGGCCGTTGAGGAACGGGCACCCCATCAGGACCCGGATGGCCTGGCTGAGGCCGGTCACGTCGTCGACGGGACGGGCGAACGGCAACCGCACGTCGTGGTCGCCGTCCTCGCCCTCCACACGCAGTTGCACGCCGTAGCGGTCCAGTCCCAGCGGCCGCACGCGGCCCTGGCGCAGCGCGGTGGGCAGCCGGGTCGCGAGCCGGTCGACCACGTCGCGGTGCGCGGACTCCATGTGCTGCAACCAGCAGGACTCCATGGCGCAGAACGGATCCGGCCGGGCATCGAGCAAGGCGCCGAGCGCGACGGACTCCGCGCCGGTCGAATCGGCGACCACGACCGACTCGATCTCCAGCCGCATCAGCGCGTACCGGGTGTCGTCGCGGGGCGCGCCATGGTTCTGCTCTCGCGAGGTGACCTGCAGCAGAGCGGGATTCGGGTCCGAGGCGGCGATCAGATCCAGCAGCGCGGGGACTTCGCCGAGGGGGACGTCGCGCAACCCGCCCTGGATCCAGACCAGCGACCGCACCGGTTCGCGCAACGGCAGCGGCGCGTAGTCCGTCATCTCCAGGACGGCCTGGATGCCGGCGCTGCCCGCCGAGACGGCCGTCGCGGTCAGCGGGCCGTCGACGGGCACGGTGATCGCGAACGACCCGTCCTCGAGCAGGTGGTGCACCGGGGTGGTGACGGGGTCGAGGCCTTCGACGGCGATCATCGCGCCGCCGGCCCGCGAGCATGCGCTGCGGATCCGCTCTGCGGTTGTGGGAGCTGAAGTCACTGCCGGTGCTGCCATCGCCGCCTCCTCGGGTTGGTAAGGTGAGGCTAACTTAACTAGCCGGGAGGTGGCTGCGCAAGGTCTTCGCGCAGCGGAATGGGATTACCGGGTCAACCGATAGGGTGGTGCAGTGCCCGGCATCGCATACCTCGGCCCGGAGGGGACATTCACCGAGGCGGCGCTACGCGCCATCGAAGCCAACGGGTTGATCCCGTCCGCGACGCCGGACACCGGCCCTGAGCCCGTCACCCGGATCGCCACCGACAGCACCTCCGCCGCGCTGGCCGCGGTGCGCTCCGGCGACGCGCACTACGCGTGCGTGCCGATCGAGAACTCGATCGACGGCTCGGTGATACCCACGATGGACAGCCTGGCCGCCGGCACCCCGTTGCAGATCTTCGCCGAGTTGACCCTCGACGTGGCGTTCACGATCGCGGTGCGCCCGGGGACCGTCGCCGGGGACGTGCGCACCATCGCCGCATACCCGGTGGCCGCCGCGCAGGTGAAGCACTGGCTCGCCGAGTATTTGCCGAACGCCGAAGTGGTGCCTGCCAATTCGAACGCCGCAGCCGCACAGGACGTGGCCGCCGGCCGTGCCGACGCCGGTGTCAGCACCGCGCTGGCCGCCGAACGGTACAGCCTGGACCCGCTGGCCGCCGGCGTGGTGGACGAACCCAACGCCCGCACCCGGTTCGTGCTGGCCGGCCGGCCGGGCCGGCCCCCGGAACGCACCGGCGCCGACCGGACCTCGGTGGTGCTGCAACTGGCCAACGTCCCCGGCGCGCTGGTCTCGGCGATGGCCGAACTCGCCGTCCGCGACATCGACCTGACCAGCATCGAATCCCGGCCCACCCGCACCGAGCTGGGCACCTACAAATTCTTCCTCGACTTCGTCGGACACATCGACGACGTCTCGGTCGCCGAGGCGTTGCGGGCGCTGTACCGCCGCTGCGCCGACGTGCGCTACCTGGGGTCGTGGCCGACGGGCGAGATGGTCGGCGCCGCGCCGCCGCCGATGGACGACGCGACGGCGTGGTTGAACCGGCTCAGGGAGGGCGGGTCGTGAGCGGACGTCTGGTGCTGGTGCGGCACGGCCAGACCCACAGCAACGTCGCGCGCCGGCTCGACACCAGGCCGCCCGGGGCCGAACTCACCGATCTCGGCCGCGAACAGGCCCGCTCGTTCGCCCGGACGCTGTACCGTCCGCCGGCGATGGTCGCCCATTCGATCGCCGTCCGGGCCGTCCAGACCGCCGATCACATCGCCGCGGAGATCACCGCGCCGGCGCACGGCAGACAGGCGTTCGAGGGCCTGCACGAGGTGCAGGTGGGCGAGCTGGAGGACCGCACCGACGAGGCGGCACACGACGAGTTCAACGCCGTGTACCGGCGCTGGCACGAGGGCGAACTGGACCTCGCGATGCCCGGTGGTGAGACCGCTCAGCAGGTGCTCGACCGGTACGTGCCGGTGCTCGACCAGCTGCGCATGCGCTATCTCGACGACGCGGCCTGGCACGGCGACATCGTCGTCGTCAGCCACGGCGCGGCGATCCGGCTGGTGTCCGCGGTGCTGTCCGGGGTGGACAGCCGCTTCGCCGTCGACCACCATCTGGCCAACACCGAATCGGTGGTGCTGGCCCCGATCACCGACGGGCGCTGGAGCTGCGTGCAGTGGGGCAAGTTGACCCCGCCGTTCGTACCCGACGCGCCGGTGACGAGCAGTGTCGAGGCGGGCTCAACCGACCCGATGGGCTGAGACCGCCGCCGTCTCGTCGCAGACGCATCCGACCGCGCCGCAGTCGAGGTGGATCTCGTGAACGCTGTCGGCGGCGACGCAGTCGTCCTCGGTGCATTCGGGCCGGCGGTAGGCGTGATGGATGAGCGCCCCGTGGCAGTGCTCCAGCCCCAGGCGGCAGGCGCGGCACTGATTGGTCATGTGCCGTTCATAGCACCCGCCGGTGACGGATCCGGGTTGCCGCGCGGCTGTTTCGCGAATGGGTCAGGCCCAGCCGAGCTCGTGCAGCCGCTCGTCGTCGATGCCGAAATGATGGGCGATCTCGTGGATGACGGTGATGGCCACCTCGTCGACCACCTCCGCCTCGCTGTCACAGATGTCCAGCAGTGCCTCGCGGTAGATGGTGATGGCGTCGGGTAACGATCCGGCGGCATACCAGGAGTCCCGTTCGGTCAGCGCGACGCCCTCGTAGAGGCCGAGCAGGTCGGGTTCGTCCTCGTTGCGGTCGGCCACGAGGACGACCACGTTGTCGATGGCCGACGCCAGCTGCGGTGGGATCAGGTCGAGTGCGTCGCCGACCAACTCCTCGAACCGTTGCGGGCTCATCCGCGGCCCCCCGCTACCGATCCCAACTTTCGGCGGGGGTGTCGGGGCGGGCCGGTACGTTGTGCGTCCATGGCATCCCCAAG
>NZ_LMVQ01000303.1 GCF_001545925.1 Mycobacterium sp. NAZ190054
GTCGACGATCTGGGCATCAGCGCTTCCATCAACGGCGAGGTGGTGCAGCGGGGCCGCACGTCGCAGCTCATCTTCCCGGTGCCACGCCTCGTCGAGGAGCTGTCCAAAGTGGTGGAGCTGTTGCCGGTGAGCCGGGCGCCGCCGCGGTGCGCAGCATGTGGACGACGGTGCGGGAGAAGGTGCGTGAACGCAGCCGCACCACCGAGGTGATGCTCGCCGGTGCGATCGTGCGTGCCGTCGAAGGTGACACCTTGATCCTGAGCCACGAGTCGGCACCGCTGGCGCGACGGTTGTGCGAACAGCGCAACGCCGACGTGATCAGGGAAGCGCTCAAGGACGCGCTGGGCGTCAACTGGAGGGTCCACTGCGAGACCGGCGCTCCCCCCGCGGCCGCCGCGGCGCCCAGCCGTGAGCCGCAGCGCGCCGTGTCCGAGCCCGCGCCGCCACCGCCGGACGTCGACGACGAGGAGAGCATGCTGGCCGAGGCCGGCAACTCCGACCCCGCCGCACCACGCCGCGACCCGGAAGAGGCCGCGCTGGAACTGTTGCAGAACGAACTCGGCGCACGCCGCATCGACGGCTGACCGCCGGAAGCCGGTAGGTCAGGCGCTCCACCACTGACGCAACGGCAATCCGCCGTCGCCGCCGCGTTCGTCCAGCTTGACCGCCAGCACCTGATGCAGCTGAATGCCGTTCTGCTCGAAGCCGACCCGCGACGCGGCCATGTACAGACCCCACACCTTCGCGGTGGGCAGGCCGACCTCGGCGACCGCGTCGTCCCAGTACTCCACCAGATTCCGGCACCAGTCGCGCAGCGTCATCGCATAGTGGTGGCGCAGATTCTCCTCGTGCAGCACCTCAAGGCCGACGTCCTGGATCTCGGTGATGATCCGGCCCGACCCGGTCAGCTCTCCGTCGGGGAACACGTAACGGTCGATGAATCCGCCTGCGGCGGCGTGACTCCGGTTGTGATGTCGGGTGATGCAGTGGTTGAGCAGCAGGCCACCGGGGCGAAGCTTGGACTTCAGGAACCGGAAGTACGACGGGTAGTTGGCCACGCCGATGTGCTCGGTGAGACCGATCGAGGACACCGCGTCGAAGTGCGATTCACGCACGTCGCGGTAGTCACCGTGGCGGACCTCGGCGAGGTCACCGAGCCCGTCCCGGTCGATCGCGGCACGGGCCCACCGTGCCTGCTCCGTCGACAGCGTCACCCCGACCGCTTTGACGCCGTGACGGGCCGCGTAGCGCACCATGCCGCCCCAGCCGCAGCCCACGTCCAGCAGACGGTCACCCGGCTTGAGGCGCAGCTTCTCGAAGACCAGACGGTACTTGTTCTCCTGCGCCTCCTCGAGGGTGGCGTCGGGATGCGGGTAGCACGCGCAGGTGTACGTCATCGACGGGCCGAGCACCCACTCGTAGAACGTGTTCGAGACGTCGTAATGGTGGTGGATGGCCTCCGCATCACGGGTCTTGCTGTGGCGCAGTCCTTCTGCGATGCGGCGCCACCGCGGCATCGCCTCCTGGGGTGGTGGCGCGATCGGCTTGAGGTGCTCGATCCCGATCGACCGGACGACGTTGGCCAGCACCCGCGCGGACGGCCGCTTGTATTCGAGCTTCTCCGCCAGCGCGGTGAGCAGCTCGTAGGGATCGCCCGGGTGTACACCGGTCAGCCGCAGGTCTCCGGCGATGTAGGCCCGCGCCAGCCCGAGATCGCCGGGAGCGGTTGCCAGGTAGGTGGTTCCGCGCGGGGTCAGGAGATCCAGGCCGAGCGTGGCGTCGTCAGGGCCGGTGCTGCTGCCGTCATAGGCGGTGAACTTCAGCGGTAGCCGGCCCGCGGCGAAGATCTCCAGCACTTCTGCCAGGGTGAGCTTGCGATCGCCGGACAGGGCCGGCTCGCTTGTACGTTCCCGGAACGTGGTCATTGCCTTCGCACCGCCTTCGCATACAGATCGAGGAAACGGGACTCTGGGTCGTAGGTTTTCTTCACGGTCTTGTACAACTCTCCGCCGTAGAGGCAATCAAACTCCTCCGGCGAATAGAACGCATCGGAATACAGCGATTTGTGTCCATCGAGCTCGCTGACCTTCCGCTCGATCAACCTGTTGGTGTAGCCCTCTTCGGGGCCGACCGGCACCGAGGACCAGAAGCCGACGTTGACGTAGGTGTGGTGTGGACGGATCGGGTACAGGGGCCAGTCCCGGTCTCCCCGGAGCCGCAACGGGCACAACCAGATCGGCTCGATCGGCACCGTGTCGAGGAACCACCGCAGGAAGTCGACGGTCCGCTCGATCGGGACCTCGATGTCCTGCACCACCCGTTCGCGCGGGGGCCGGCCGTGGCGTTTCTCGATGCGGTCGGCGATGCCGTAGCGCTGGTCGTAGCCGATCAGCTTCCAGTAGAAGCTGCTGCGCCGGTACCGCCGCGGCCACCAGCGCCGGATCCGGGGGTTCTGCGCGCCGAAAGCTCTTGAACACCAGAACCAGTCGGTGTCCCAGCGCCACAGGTAGTCGTGCACCGTGAGCCGGTCGTGCTTCTCGGCGCCGTCCGGGCCGTCGTGCTGGATGGAGCGGTAGTAGATGTTCTGGCCGGTGTAGTCGCTGACCGGACCCGGCGTCGCGGAGCGCTGACCGAGGCACAGGTAGCTCTCGTCGGCGCTGAACACCACACCGTCGAGGTAGTCCACGGGTGCGCCGTTCCAGCCGCCGGTCTCGACGACTCGGTCCATCGCCTCCACGAGGGCGGACAGGGAGCGGAACCGGAGATGGCGCAGCGCCACGAACGGTTTGACCGGCTCCAGCTCGATCTTCAGCCGGACCGAATACCCCAATGTGCCATAGGAGTTCGGGAACGCCCGGTACAGCTCGGGATTCTCGTCGGGGGAGGCGCACACGATGTCCCCGGTGCCGGTCAGGATGTCCATCTCCAGCACCGATTCATGGGGCAACCCGTTGCGGAACGACGAGGACTCGATCCCGAGCCCGGTGACAGCGCCGCCGAGGGTGATGGTCTTGAGCTGTGGCACCACCAGGGGAGCCAGCCCGTAGGGCAGCGTCGCGGCGACCAGGTTTTCGTAGGTGCACATGCCGGCCACCTCCGCGGTGCCGGCGTCCGGGTCGACCGCGATCACGTTCGTCAACCCGGAGGTGTCCAGCCCCTTCGCGGTGGTCTCGGCCCGCACCCGGAACAGGTTGGAGGTGGGTTTTGCCAGGCGGACGGTGGCGTCGGCAGGGATGGCCCGGTAGCTGGCCAACAACCGCTGCACACCGTCGGCGTGAGCGGCCCGTGCGTCGGTCGAGGCAACAGACACGGATATACGCTAGTCCGAGGTCGTGCTCGATGCGACCGCACTGAGTCTCTTGACCGCCTCTTGACAAGGAGATTGCACTGATGGGACAGGTCAGCGCGTCCAGCACGGTCCTGATCGACGCAGATCCGGCGACGGTGCTGGGAGCCGTCGCCGACTACGAGGCCATGCGCCCCAAGATTCTCTCCTCGCACTACAGCGGCTACCGGGTGCTCCAGGGCGGGCAGGGCGCGGGCACCGTCGCCGAGTGGAAGCTGCAGGCCACCAAGTCACGCTCGCGCGATGTGAAGGCCGAGGTCGACGTCGCGGGTCGCACCGTGATCGAGAAGGACGCGAACTCGTCGATGGTGACGAACTGGACCGTCGCCCCCGCGGGGCCGGGATCGTCGGTCACCATGAAGACGTCCTGGCAGGGCGCCGGCGGTGTCGGCGGGTTCTTCGAGAAGACGTTCGCCCCGATCGGGTTGCGCAAGATCCAGGCCGAGGTGCTCGGCAACCTCAAGCGTGAGGTGGAAGGAACCGTCGGTATCGAAGGCGCCCAGGGCTAACGCTGGCTGCCCAGGAACGCCACGATGCCGCGCACGACGGCGTCGGCGTAGCGCTGCCGTCCCTCCGGTGATTTCATCAGCGCCGAATCGACCGGGTTCTTCATGTTGCCCAGCTCGACGAGGATCGACGGGTACTGCGCGAGGTTGAGGCCGGCGATGTCGGCGCGCGGGTTCAGGCCCTGCTGGCCGATGTAGGTGGCCGGCGGGATGCCCGAGCCGGCCAACTGGTCGCGCATCACCTTCGCGAACTGCACCGACGGGCCGGCCTGCGCGGCGTTGAGCGGCGGCGACGAATACAGCACGTGGAACCCGCGGCCGGTGGCCGGGCCGCCGTCGGCGTGGATGGAGACCACGGCGTTCGGGCTGAGTGCGTTGGCCATCGCGGCGCGCTCGTCGACGCACGGCCCGAGTCCGGTGTCGTCGCCGCGGGACATCGCGGTG
>NZ_LMVQ01000304.1 GCF_001545925.1 Mycobacterium sp. NAZ190054
CCGACAACTCGGTCGACCCGTTCCGGACCGAATTCCAGAGCAGCGTCGATGATTTCGTCAGGTTGTCCGCCGATGCGGAGGTCACCACGAAGGCGACCGCGAACGCGGCTGCGGTGCAGTCGGCCATCAGCACCGGCACACAATCGGCGGTCACGACCGCCAGCGCCAGCCCGGGGGTCGTGGTGACCAGGCCGTCGGTGGCGTCGAGCGTCGCACCGCCGCGGTCCACCACGGCGACGTGGGCGCTGTGCACCTGGTTCATCCACACGATGCCGTCGCCCAGTCCGAGCGTCGCGGCGAGCCGGTCCCGGTTGGCGGCCACCGCCTTCGGGTCGTCGCCGACGTGGTCGCCGAGGTTGAAGGTCGCGAACGGCGGCTTGGACACACCTCCCGCCCGGGTGGTGGTCACGCGCCTGACCCGGTATGTCACCCTGCGGCCGGAGGACGCACGATCAGTCACAGTGCGACCCTACGGCCGGTCAGTGGCGCATGAACGGCGGCACGTCGACGTCGTCGTCGGAGATACCGTCATCACCGCCGCCGATCCGCACGGTCGCGCCGTTGGTGTGTCCGGCCGGCACGCTCGCCGGATCGGCCGGCTCGAAGATCGACGAGCCGACCCGGCCTGCCTTGCCCGGCGCGATCGACTGCGCCGACCCGGCGGCGGGCTGCGCCTCCCCGGTGACCGGCTTGCGTCCCGGTCCGGCGGCGTCGAACCCCGCGGCGATCACCGTCACGCGCACCTCGTCGCCGAGCGAGTCGTCGATCACGGTGCCGAAGATGATGTTGGCCTCGGGATGCGCCGCCTCCTGGACCAGGGACGCGGCCTCGTTGATCTCGAACAGGCCCAGATCGCTGCCGCCGGCCACCGACAGCAGCACACCCTGGGCGCCCTCCATCGACGCCTCCAGCAGCGGCGAGTTGATCGCGATCTCGGCGGCCTTGAGGGCCCGGCCGTCGCCGCGCGCCGAGCCGATGCCCATCAGGGCGGTGCCCGCGGAGCTCATCACGCCCTTGACGTCGGCGAAGTCCACGTTGATCAGGCCGGGGGTGGTGATCAGGTCGGTGATGCCCTGCACACCGTTGAGGAGCACCTCGTCGGCGCTGCGGAACGCATCCATCAGCGACACGGCGGCGTCGCCCATCTGCAGCAGCCGGTCGTTGGGGATCACGATCAGCGTGTCGCAGCTCTCGCGCAGCGCGGCGATGCCTTCCGCGGCCTGGTTGCTGCGCCGCTTGCCCTCGAACGAGAACGGACGCGTCACCACGCCGACGGTCAGGGCACCGAGCTTGCGCGCGATCGACGCGACGACCGGAGCGCCGCCGGTGCCGGTGCCGCCGCCTTCACCCGCGGTGACGAACACCATGTCGGCGCCGCGCAGCAGCTCCTCGATGTCGTCCTTGGCGTCCTCGGCGGCCTTGCGGCCCACCTCGGGATCCGCACCCGCGCCGAGGCCGCGCGTCGAATCGCGGCCGACGTCGAGTTTGACGTCGGCATCACTCATCAACAGCGCCTGCGCATCGGTGTTGATCGCAATGAACTCGACGCCCTTGAGACCCTGTTCGATCATCCGGTTGACGGCGTTGACGCCGCCGCCGCCGATGCCGACCACCTTGATCACAGCGAGGTAATTATGCGGGGGGGTCATCGAACGCCCTTCCTGCCTGGTTTGTTGGTCCTTGAGCGGATAACCGCTGGAGCAAACCCTCAACCTCAACCAGAGGCTTAGAGTTATGTCAAGTTGTTCCGCGCAACCAGAACGTTAAGGGTGGTCACCGCGCTCACCGGGCAGGCGCGCCGAAACGACACGACAAATATCCGCGAGTGCGGTGACCGTCACTATTTGACGGTGGGCAGGTCCGGGCTGGAGACGTCGTAGACCTGGCCGGGCTGGGTCAGCAGCGCGGCCAGCTTGAGCGCCTTCTCCTCGGTGCGGTCGGTGGTCCCCCACACGACTGTGCGGCCGTCGACCAGCGTGAGCGTGATCGCGGCGACCGACGGCGCCGACACGCGCCCGATCTGACTGGCCACGTCGGGCCGCAACGACGTCATCACCTCCAGCGCCGCCCTGGTCGCAGGATCGTTGGGCCCCGGGTTCTGGGTGTCCAGATACGGGATGCCGGGCGGCGGCGGAGCCACCGCGAAGTCGACGCCGTCCTTGTCGAACAGGTGCACGCCGTCCGGATAGTCCTTGAGCACCACCGGCACCCGCTCGACGATGGTGACGCGCAGAGTGGACGGGTACTGCCGCTGCACCCGCGCCGACGCCACGCGCCTGATCCCGGCCACCCGTTCGGCGATGCTGTCGGTGTCGACCTGCAGCAGCGGTGTCCCCGGCGTCACCGCCGCGGCCCCCACCACCTCGTCCTGCGTGACCGCACCCACCCCGACGACCACGATGTTGCGCACCGACATGATCGGCGTGAAATACAGCAGCAGGCCCAGCCCGACCACCAGCACCGCGACGAGCGCGGACCACATCAACACCTTCAGCCCGCGGACGGTGCCGCGGCCGAGCGTGTCGGGCTGCGGCTCCGGCGCACCCATCGCCCGCCGCTTGGCCTCCCGGCGGGCCTGCTCGATCGCGATCGCCCTGGCCTGCGCGGCGCGGCGTTCCTCGCGTTCGCGCCGGGCCCGCCGCCGCGGGCCCTCGAAATCCTCGGCCGCGTCCGGGGTCTCGGCGGCAACCTCGTTCGGCGGCGTCGCGGGAGCGTCCTCGGTCGGCTCGGTCATGCCCTGGCGTCCACCTCGGCCAGGATCTCGCGCCCCAGCAGCGTGACGTCGCCGGCGCCCATCGTCACCACCACGTCACCGGGCCTGACGACGGCGGCCACCTGCGCCGCGACCGCGGAGAAGTCGGGAATGTAGGTCACCGGCGCCGACACCGTGTCGGCCACGGTGGCTCCGCTGATCCCGGCCAGCGGCTGCTCCCTGGCGGCGTACACGTCGAGCACGATCACCTCGTCGGCGGTGCTCAGTGCCGCGCCGAACTCCGACGCGAAAGCCTCGGTGCGCGAATACAAGTGGGGCTGGAAAACCACCACGGCGCGACCCTCGCCTGCTTGTTCGACCACCGCGCGCAATGCGGTCAGCGTCGCGCGGACCTCGGTCGGGTGGTGGGCGTAGTCGTCGAAGACCCGCACCCCGTTGGCGGTGCCGACCAGCTCGAAACGCCGGCGCACCCCTTCGAATCCGGCCAGCCCGTCGAGCACGGTCTCCAGATCCGCACCCGCCTCCCGGGCAGCCAGCAGCGCGCCGAGCGCGTTGAGCGCCATGTGCCGGCCCGGCACGGACAACCGCATCGCGCGCGAGCGGCTCTCGCCGGCCAGCCGGATCTCGGCGACCGCGCCGGTGCCCTGCTGGGCCCACTCCACCAGCGTCGCGTCGAGGCCGCCGGCGCTGCCGTAGCGCAGCACCCGCACTCCCCGCCCGGTCACCCGGTCCGCGAGCGCGCGGGCGCCGGTGTCGTCGGCGCAGACCACAAGCGTCCCACCGGGTTTGATTCGCGCCACGAAATGGTCGAACACCTCGGTGTAGGCCTCGGGACTGCCGAAGAAATCGAGGTGGTCGGCTTCGATATTGGTGACCACGACGATGTCGGGGTTGTACTCGAGCAGGGAGCCGTCGCTTTCGTCGGCCTCGGCCACGAAGCTCGAGCCGCTGCCGTGATGGGCGTTGGTGCCGGCTTCGCCGAAATCACCTCCGACCGCGAACGACGGATCGAACCCGCAGTGCTGCAACGCCACGATCAGCATCGAGGTGGTCGTGGTCTTGCCGTGGGTGCCGGTGACCATCAGCGTGGCGTGACCGGCCATCAGCTTGGCCAGCACCGCGGGCCGCAGGATCACCGGGATGCCGCGCCGGTGCGCCTCGACGAGTTCAGGGTTGGTCTTCGGGATCGCGGCGTGCGTGGTCACCACGGCCGTGGGCCCCCCGGGCAGCATGTCCAGCGCGGACGGGTCGTGCCCGATGCGGATCTGGGCGCCCCTGGCGCGCAACGCGATCACCCCGCGGGAATCCTTCGCGTCCGAGCCGGAGACCAGCCCGCCGCGGTCGAGCAGGATGCGCGCGATGCCGGACATGCCGGCCCCGCCGATGCCCACCATGTGTACCCGGCGCAGTTCGGCGGGCAGGTCGCTCGGATGGCCGTGAGGTGCAGTTTGTTGCCGTCGGCGTGGATGGCGAAAACTGCTCTGTGGCAGTCATGGTCGAGGAACGGCAGGGTCCGCAGGATTGCCGCGGTGTCGGCATCGACAACGACATTCTGAACTGG
>NZ_LMVQ01000305.1 GCF_001545925.1 Mycobacterium sp. NAZ190054
TGCAGCTGCTGTTCTTCATGACGCCGATCATCTGGAACGAGTCCACACTGCAGGCGCAGGGCGCGGGCGGCTGGGCCAAGATCGTCGAGCTCAACCCGCTGCTGCACTACCTGGACATCGTGCGGGCCCCGATCCCATTGCCGCCCAAGACCTCCTATGCCTGGGCCGAAACCGAGCACCATCGCGGATCCCCGATGCGCGAGGCGGGGTGGAAATGGAGGTCGGGCCGTTTCCCCGGCGAGGATCAGGACCGCGCCCACGTGCGGGTGTGGGGCCCGAACTTCCCGCTGTCGGGTCTGGTCGAGGCCGGGCTGCCCGGCTACGCGACAAGGTTGTGGTCTCCGATGCTGCGCGCCGAGAGGACACCGGAGTGATGGAACCTTTCGACCTGCTCGGTCCGCTGCCCGCGCCGCGCACCACCACGGTGCTGGAGGCCAGCGCGGGCACCGGCAAGACGTTCACCCTCGCCGGCCTGGTCACCCGGTATGTCGCCGAGGGCGTCGCGACGCTGGACCAGATGCTGCTCGTCACCTTCGGCCGGGCCGCCAGCCAGGAGTTGCGCGAGCGGGTCCGCGCCCAGATCGTGGACGCGGTACGGGCCTTCGACGACCCCGCCGCGGCGGGCGGCAACGAGGTGATCGCCCATCTGCTCGACGGCACGGCCGACGAGTTGACCGAACGCAGGCAGCGGCTGCGCGACGCGCTGGCCGGTTTCGACGCGGCCACGATCGCGACCACCCACCAGTTCTGCCAGCTGGTGCTGCGGTCGCTCGGGGTGGCCGGTGACACCGACTCCGGGGTCGAGCTGGTGGAGAGCCTCGACGACCTGGTGACCGAGATCGTCGACGACCTCTACCTCGCCCATTTCGGCCAGCAGCGCGACGAGCCGCTGCTGTCCTACGACGCCGCGCTCAGCCTGGCCCATGAGGTGGTCCGCAACGCGCACACCGAATTACGGCCCGCCGACCCCGCCCCCGGTTTCGACCCGCATGTGCGGGTGGAGTTCGCCAAGGCGGTGTGCGCCGAACTGGAGACCCGTAAACGCCGGCTCGGCATCCTGCACTACGACGACCTGCTCTCCCGGCTCGCGAAAGCCCTTGAGCCGGCGGACTCGCCGGCGCGGGTGCGGATGCGGCGGCGCTGGTCGATCGTGATGGTCGATGAGTTCCAGGACACCGACCCGGTGCAGTGGCAGGTGATCGACCGCGCGTTCAGCGGGCATGCCACGGTGATCCTGATCGGCGACCCGAAGCAGGCGATCTACGCGTTCCGCGGCGGCGACATCGTCACCTACCTGCACGCCGCGTCCACCGCCGGACAACAGCGCACGCTGGGCACCAACTACCGCAGTGACGGCCCGCTGGTCGACAGCCTGCAGGCGGTCATGCGGGGCGCCCAGCTCGGTGATCCGCGCATCGTGGTGCGCCCCGTCGAGGCCCATCACCGACAGCACCGGCTGCAGGGTGCGCCGCGCAACGCGCCGTTCCGGCTGCGGGTGGTCAACCGGGACCAGTTCGGCACGCGTCCCGACAAACCCATCCCGATCGACACCCTGCGCCGCCACATTCCGCGGGATCTGGCCGCCGACATCGCGGCGCTGCTCGCCTCCGGCGCGACGTTCTGCGACGAGGCGCTGCTTCCCGGCGACATCGCGGTCATCGTGGAGAGCCACCGCGACGGGCACGCCTGTTTCGCCGCCCTCACCGACGCCGGGATCCCCGCCGTCTACACCGGCGACTCGGACGTCTTCTCCTCCCCCGCCGCCGACGACTGGCTCTGCCTGCTCGAAGCGTTCGACCAGCCGCACCGGTCCGGACTGGTGCGCGCCGCCGCCACCACGATGTTCTTCGGTGAGACCGCCGAAACCCTCGCCGCTCAGCAGGACACGCTGACCGACCGGATCGCCGAGACGCTGCGTCAGTGGGCCGACTTCGCGCGTGACCGCGGGGTGGCCGCGGTGTTCGAGGCCGCGCAGCTCAGCGGCATGGGCGCACGCGTGCTGTCCTGGGTGGACGGTGAGCGGCACATGACCGATCTCGCGCACCTGACCCAGGTGTTGCACGCAACCGCCCACCGCGAGCGCTTCGGCCTGCCCGCGCTGCGCGACTGGTTGCGCACCCAGCGTGAGGAGCGCAGCGGCGCCCCGGAACGCAACCGCCGCCTCGACAGCGACGCCGCCGCCGTCCAGATCATGACCGTGTGGGTGAGCAAGGGGCTGCAGTTCCCGGTGGTGTACCTGCCGTTCGCGTTCAACCGCAACATCCAGACCCGCGAGGTGGTGACGTTCCACGACGGCGACGTCCGGTGCCTGCACATCGGCGGTGAGCTCAGCCCCGACCACGCCGCCGCGCAGCGGCAGGGCCGTCGTGAGGCCGCCGGTGACGACGTGCGCCTCACCTACGTCGCGATGACGCGTGCCCAGTCGCAGGTCGTCGCGTGGTGGGCGCCGTCCAACGACGAACCCAACGGCGGACTGTCCCGGCTGCTGCGCGGCCGCGCCCCCGGCGTCGACGCGGTGCCCGACCGGTGCGACCCGCCCCGGATCGACGACCCGGACGCGATGGCGCTGTTGCGCGCGTGGGCCGACGCGGGCGGCCCGGTGCTCGAGGAGTCGATCGTCGCGCCGTCGACCACGGTTGAATTGCCCGCTCCGCCAGAGGCTCTGAAGGTGCGGCACTTCCACCGGCACATCGACACGTCGTGGCGGCGGACGTCGTACTCCGGGCTCATCCGTGCCGCGGAGTCCGCCGAGGCCGCCGGGGTGACCAGTGAACCGGAGGTCGTCGAGCTCGACGACGAGACCGGCGAGGTCCCGGTGAACGAACCCGCCGAGGCCGGTGCGCGGATCCCGTCCCCGATGGCCGACCTGCCGATGGGCGCGAAATTCGGCACGCTGGTGCACGCGGTGCTGGAGACCGCCGACCCGTTCGCCGCCGACCTGGCCGCCGAGCTGGAGGCCAGGATCGGAGAGCATTCGCTGTGGTGGCCCGTCGACGTGCCACCCGACGAGCTGGCCGCCGCACTGGTGCCGCTGCACGAGACCCCGCTCGGACCACTGGCCTCCGGGGTGACACTGCGCGACATCGGGTTGCGGGACCGGTTGCGGGAGATGGAGTTCGAGTTCCCACTCGCCGGGGGTGACCGTCGCGGCGCGGCGCCGTCGATCACGCTGGCCGATGTCGGCCGGCTGCTCGCCGAACACCTGCCCGCCGACGATCCGCTCGCGTCCTACGCCGAACGGCTGACCGGCGGCGCGCTGGCCGCCCAGTCGCTGAAGGGCTACCTGAACGGCTCACTGGACGCGGTGCTGCGCGTCGGCGACAAGTACCTCGTCGTCGACTACAAGACCAACTGGCTCGGCGATCCGTCCCGCCCGCTGACCGCCGCGGACTACGGCCGTGCCCGCCTGGCCGAAGCCATGCTGCACTCCGACTACCCGCTGCAGGCGTTGCTGTACTGCGTTGTGCTGCACCGTTTTCTGCGGTGGCGGCAGCCCGGCTACTCGCCGGGGCGGCATCTGGGCGGGGTGCTGTACCTGTTCGTGCGCGGCATGTGCGGCCCCGACACGCCGGTGGTGGACGGCCATCCCGCCGGGGTCTTCAGCTGGCAGCCGCCCGCCGCGCTGATCGAGGCGCTGTCGGACCTGCTCGACGCCGGGGCGGTGGCGGCATGACCGTCGACGCGTTCGCCGAGCTGTTCGAACCCGCGGATCTGCATGTGGCGCAACGGCTGACCGCGCTCGGGAGCGACGACGACCCCCGGGTGGCACTGGCCGTCGCGCTGGCGGTGCGCGCGCTGCGCGGCGGCTCGGTGTGCGTCGACCTGCGCACCGTGGCGGCCCAGGCCGGCATGCCCGAGCTGCCGTGGCCGGCACCGGATCAGTGGCTGGCGGCGGTGCAGGGCAGCCCGCTCGCCGACAAGCAGGTGCTGCGGGTGTTCGGCGACCTGCTCTACCTCGACCGGTACTGGCGGGAGGAGCGGCAGGTCCGCGACGACGTGCTGGCACTGCTGGGCGTCCCGCCGCGCGGCCCCGTCCCGGGTCTGGGGCGGCTCTTCCCCGAGGGCTGGGAGGAGCAGCGCGCCGCCGCGGAAGTCGCTCTGCGGCAGTCGCTCACGGTGCTCACCGGCGGTCCCGGCACCGGCAAGACCACCACGGTGGCCCGGCTGCTGGCCGCCATCGCCGAGCAGGCCGAGGGCGCAGGAGATAGGAAGAGCGTCGGGTAGGGGAAGAGGGGAGATATCGGGGGGCGCCGGATCATTAAAAAAAAAAAAA
>NZ_LMVQ01000306.1 GCF_001545925.1 Mycobacterium sp. NAZ190054
ACCCATCTCGGCTACATGGTCGACGCCGAACAGCAGGTCGCGTCGTGAGCACCATGAAACTCACCGTCGCGGCGATCGACGATGCCCTCGACGGTATCCGGACGCTGACGCTGACCCACCCGGACGGGCGCGCCGCACTGGTCGGCTTCCACCAGCACGGCGCCCCGCTACCGGCGGACGTTCTGGCGTTGAGCGCCAGCGCGTTTCGTGCCGATGCCCAGGTGGCCGCGGCGGGCGACCGGGTCTACGTGCTGTTCCCGAAGTTGCGGGCGGCCGTGGCACTGACGTCGTGGGCGCACGGGGTGGTGTCGGCGTTGCGCCGTGAACTCGGGTTGGAGCTGCGCGCGGTCACCGCGCCGCTGGCGGGGCTGGCGGCTGCGGCCGACGCCAGGGCCGAAGTGGACCGGGTGTTCGACAGTGCCGACCGGCACCCCCGCGCCATCGGTCCGGTCACCTCGCTGGACGAGGCGCGCACGACGGTGCTGCTCGACGAGATCGTGTCGCACGTCGCGTCGCAGCCGCGCCTGGTCGACCCGCGGGTGCGGCGGCTGCGCACCGACGATCCGCTGATGGCCTCGACCCTGCAGGCCTATCTGGACGGTTTCGGCGACATCGCCGCGGTGGCCGCGCGGCTGCACGTGCACCCGAACACCGTGCGATACCGCATCCGCCGGGTGGAGGAGCTGCTGTCCACCTCACTCGACGACCCCGACGAGCGGCTGGTGCTCGCGCTGGGCCTGCGCGCGACGGAGCCGTAGCGAATCGGGCGCGGTATGCGACAGCGAGGGTGCCTCAGCGCGCCGAATCCGCCAGGCGCTCGACCGCGGCGGCGATGCGTTCGTCGGTTGCGGTCAGCGCCACCCGGACGTGGCGGGCGCCGCGCGGACCGTAGAACTCACCGGGCGCGACGAGGACGCCCTTCTGCGCCAGCCATGCCACGGTGTCCCGGCACGGCTCGTCCCGGGTGGCCCACAGGTAGAGCCCGCCCTCGGAGTGGTCGACGGTGAAACCGGCTGCCTGTATGGCCGGCAGCAGCGCGTCGCGGCGGCGCCGATAGCGGGCGCGTTGCTCGTGTTCGTGGGCGTCGTCGTCGAGGGCGGCGACCATCGCCGCCTGGATCGGTGTGGGCACCATCAGGCCGGCGTGCTTGCGCACCGCGAGCAACTCGGCCACCACCGCCGGGTCACCGGCGACGAACCCGGCGCGGTAGCCGGCTAGCGACGACGTCTTCGACAGCGAGTGCACGGCCAGCAACCCGGTGTGGTCGCCCCCGCAGACTTCCGGGTGCAGCACCGAGACCGGCGCGGTATCCCAGCCGAGACCGAGGTAGCACTCGTCGGACGCGACCAGCACCCCGCGCTCGCGCGCCCACGCGACGACCTTGCGCAGATGGTCGACGCCGAGCACCTGGCCCGTGGGGTTGCTCGGTGAGTTCAGGTACACCAGCGCCGGCACCGACGGTCCCAGCTGGGTCAGCGAGTCCGCACGCACCACCGCGGCGCCGGCCAGCAACGCCCCGACCTCATAGGTCGGGTAGGCCAGCTCGGGGACGACGACGGTGTCGCCGCGCCCGAGGCCGAGGATGGTGGGCAGCCACGCGATGAGTTCCTTGGTGCCGATCGCCGGGATCACCGCCGCCGGCGGCACGCCGGTGATCCCGTACCGGCGCTCCAGTGCCGACACCGCAGCCTCGCGCAGCGCGACGGTGCCGTGGGTGGTCGGATAGCCCGGCGCCGAACTCGCCGCGGCCAGCGCGTCCCGGATGACCGGGGCCACCGGATCGACCGGCGTCCCGACCGACAGGTCGACGATGCCGTCGGGGTGTGCGCGCGCAGCGGCGGTCGCGTCGGCGAGGGTGTCCCACGGGAAGACCGGCAGGAACTCCGACTTACGCGGCCGGCGCGTGACCTCGAACGACTCGTGCTGCGCCGTGGTACTCAGTCCTCGCCCTGCGGAGGTAGGTCCTTGACTGCCTGCGGGTCGTTGTCGGTCATGCCGACCTTCGACGCGCCGCCCGGCGAGCCCAGTTCGGCGAAGAAGTCCGCGTTGCTCTGGGTGTATCCACTCCACTGATCCGGGACGTCGTCCTCGTAGTAGATGGCCTCGACGGGGCACACCGGCTCGCAGGCGCCGCAGTCGACGCACTCGTCCGGGTGGATGTACAGCATGCGTGTGCCCTCATAGATGCAGTCGACTGGGCACTCCTCGATGCACGCCTTGTCTTTGACGTCGACGCAGGGCTCAGCAATGACGTACGTCACGAACTACTCCTAGTCCTCTCGAACTACCTGTCCAGTGGGCTGCTGTCTAGGCAGGGCTCAGCCGAGCCGCGGCCGACTCAGCAAGTATCCATGCTGTTATTTGGACGCGTGTCTCAGTGTGCCCTAACTTTCGCGCAACCCCGGTAGGGGTTGCGCGTGGTTACTGATACTAGACGTTGCAGATACCGCTCGCCTAGTACCCCACGCCGCGCCGACGTGTCCGAAACCTCCCAGGACGAAGGCCGGGAATGGAATCGGACCATAGTCCGTTTACCGGGGTGTACCCGTCGGACCCACCGACCCAATCGAGGAAAAGAGAGACACCCATGACCGTTGCCGGCAACACCGCACTGTCCACCGGAACCTGGGCCATCGACCCCGTCCACTCCACTGTCGGCTTCTCCGTACGCCACCTCATGGTGAGCAAGGTCCGGGGCGTGTTCGACACCTTCAACGGAGCGATCACCGTCGGCGAGGACGGCGTCCCGTCGGTGCGGGCCGAGATCGCCGTCGACTCAGTCGACACGCGCAACGAGCAGCGCGACGCCCACCTGAAGTCCGCGGACTTCTTCGATACGGAGAAGTACCCGCTGGCCACTTTCGTCTCGACCGCCGTCCGCCCCGACGGCGACAATTACGTCGTCGACGGCGATTTCACCCTCAAGGGGGTCACCCGCCCGATCTCTCTGATCGTCGAGTTCAACGGCGTGAACCCCGGCATGGGCAACGGTGAGGTTGCCGGCTTCGACGCATCGGTCGTGTTGAATCGCAAGGACTTCGGCATCGACCTGGACATGCCGCTGGAGACCGGCGGTGCGGTCGTCGGCGACAAGGTGACGGTCACCCTCGAGATCGAGGCGCTCAAGCAGGCCTGATGATGGAATAGTGGAACCCACTGCCCTGCAGTGGGTTCCACTACTCTATCCGGTGGGTGATGTCGCCGATCTGATCGATCGTCAGCGTCAGCAGGTCCCCGGGCCGCAACCAGTGCCCGGTCTCCATACCGCTGCCCCCTGGCAGGGTTCCGGTGGCGAACAGCTCACCGGGGTAGAGCTTTTCGTCGCGCGACGCGTGTGCGAGCACCTCCCCGATCGACCACTGCATACCGCGGCTGGTGACCGTGCTGACCCGGGTTCCGTTGACCGTCACCTCCCCGGTCAGCGACTCGATACGCGGCAGGACCTCGTCGGCGGTGACGGCCACCGCCGACATCGACGACGCGAAGTGCTTGGCTTTCTGCGGCCCCAGCCCGGTGGCCATCTCGCTGCGCTGCACATCCCGTGCGCTGAAGTCGTTGACGACGACGAACGCGCCGATCGCGTGCAGTGCCTCCTGCGGGGTGGCGTTGAACAGCGGCGCCTTGAGGACGAACCCGAGCTCGAGTTCGAAGTCCAGCGCTGTGCTGTACGACGGAAACGCCACGGGGGTGCCGGTGGGTACGAAGCTCAGATGGTTGGACATGTAGTAGATGGGCTGGCGGTAGAACAACGGCTTCGGCTTGAACAGCGGGAACGGTTTTCGGGTCAGCTTCTCGATCGCCGCGGCGGCGCGGGCCTGCGCCGGATGGAACCGTCGCACCAGTCCGCGGGCCGCGTCGGTCGCGTGGTCCTCGTAGAGCATGAAGTCGCGGAAGGAAGCCGGCTGGAACGGCAGGACGTGGCCGGCGAGATCGTGGTGGCGTTGCGCGACGGCCGTCTCCCACCCGGGGTCGAACACCGCGCCACCCCACGGGGACGGGCCGTCCGCGCGCGCCCAGTCTCCGTCGTCCCGCTGCGCCTGCGTCTCCAACCGCCCGTCGGTGATCACACGTCGCACCTTCATGGTTCCGTCCTACCAGCCGGCCGGCGCGGTGCGACGGAACCTAGGCCGCCAGCGGGGTGTAGTCGGTGGTGCGTTGGCGTGCGGGTCGGCCGATGCCTTCGGCGATGGCGACGAGTTCGGCGACGGTTTTGGCGGAGCCGTTTTCGGAGCCGGCCATGCGGGAGATGGTTTCTTCCATCAGG
>NZ_LMVQ01000307.1 GCF_001545925.1 Mycobacterium sp. NAZ190054
GGTTGGTGGCGCTGCCGCTGGCGGTGCGGGCCGCCACGCCGGTGCGCCGCGGGCAGGGCGGCAGGGATCTGATCCCGGTCCTGAAGGACACCGGGCTGACAATGCTGGTGTGGGCGGTCGCGGTGAGCGCCGCGCTGGTGTTCGGCTAGCGGATCGGTCAGGCCGCGGCGTCGAGGACTGCGTCGATGCTGCGGCGGAGTTCACCGGCCTCGACATGCTCGGTCAGCAGGGCCACCGCGGTGTCGTCTCCGGCACGCAGGATGCCCAGCACCATGTGCTCGCATCCGATCCAGTTGTGCCGGTGCGCCACCGCTTCCCGCAGCGCAAGCTCCAAGGCCTTCTTCGAGGCCTTCGTGAACGGGAGGTGGCCGCGCCGTCGCACCCACTTGTTCGGCGGACGCAGCGCGTTGTCGAAGGAGTCGGCGCCGAACGCGCGATCCACGTTCTCGCGCACCACGCGCAGGTCGATACCGATCGCCCGCAGCGCCTCGGCGTCGTCGTCGAACGCGTCGTCGCCGGGGGCGTCGGGCGACAGCCGCTGCCGCACCGTCTCCGCGGTGACACCGCAACTCGAGAGCGCCGCGGCGAGATCACGTCCCGCGCTCTGCAGCACGCCCACCAGAAGGTGTTCCGGACGGATCTCGCGGGCCTCAAGCTCGCGGGCACCCTCCTGAGCCAGGATCACAGCCACCCGGGCGTTGCGGCTGAAACGTTCGAACATCGTCAACTCCTCCGGTTGTACTTCTTGTGCACGGCCTGGCGGCTGACCCCCAGCGCGTCGGCGATCGCCTGCCACGTCCAACCCTGCGCGCGGGCGTTCGCGACGTGGATGGACTCCATCCGCTCGTGCAACCGCTGAAGCGCCCGGACGGTGCGCAACCCCACCACCGGGTCCGTGCTGTTCAGGGCATCGAGCGAGTCGAGTTCGGCCATGGCGCCACGCTAGGCCCGGCACCCGTGCCTGTCAACCAAAGTTGACAAACTGCCCGCGTCGCGGCGCGCCCGGGCACCGTGAGCGGCCGTTTGCGCGCCGGATTCGCGTGGTACATGCAGCGGGATGAATGCTGCGCCGATGCCCCGCGGGTCCACCGACGATGTCCACGACGCGCGGCGGGTGGTCGCGGCCCTCGCCGACGCGTTCTCGGCGAAGGTGGTCGGGCAGCAGCATCTGCGCGAGACGCTGCTGATCGGGCTGCTCACCGGCGGGCACATCCTGCTGGAGAGCGTGCCGGGGCTGGCCAAGACCACCGCGGCCCGCGCCATCGCCGAATCCATCGACGGGCAGTTCCGGCGCATCCAGTGCACGCCTGACCTGCTGCCCAGCGACATCATCGGCACCCAGGTCTACGACGCGGCGACCACATCGTTCGTCACGCAGCTGGGGCCGGTGCACGCCAACGTGGTGCTGCTCGACGAGATCAACCGCTCCAGCGCGAAGACCCAGAGCGCGATGCTCGAGGCGATGGAGGAACGCCAGACCACGATCGCGGGCACGGTGTACCCGATCCCCGAGCCGTTCCTGGTCATCGCGACCCAGAACCCCATCGACCAGGAAGGCACCTACGCGCTGTCGGAGGCGCAGACCGACCGGTTCCTGCTCAAGGAGATCGTGCGGTACCCGTCCCCGGAGCAGGAGGTCGAGGTGCTCACCCGGCTCGACGCCGGGCTGTTGGACAAGGAGCATCACAGCAGACCGGTCGCGACCCTCGACGACATCCGCCGGCTGCAGCGGGTCACCCGCAAGGTGTACATGAGCCGCGACCTCATGCTCTACGCCAGCCGGCTGGTCGGGGTGACCCGCGAACCCGGCAACTACCTGCCCGGCCAGATCGCCCGGCTCGTCGAGTACGGCGCCAGCCCCCGCGCCACCATCGCGTTGTGCACCTCGGCCCGCGCCCTGGCGCTGCTGTCGGGCCGCGACCACGTCGTCCCCGGCGACATCGCCGATCTCGCGCACCGCGTGCTGCAGCACCGGCTGATCCTCGGATTCGAGGCGGCCAGCGCGAACGTCACCCCGGACGTGGTGATCGACGCCGTGCTGCGCGCGGTCCGGGTGCCCTGAGCGGCGGTGCACGTGGGCAAGCACCTCAACCGGGCCAGGGCGCGCTTCGGCACCGACACCCGCGGCCTTCTCGAAGGCGGCCGCCACGCGTTATTACACACCCGCACAATGGAATTCGACGAACTGCGGCCTTATGTACCGGGCGACGACGTGCGCGACATCGACTGGAAGGCCTCGGCCCGCTCCGGCGCCGTGCTGATCAAGCGGTTCGTGTCCGAGAAGCACCACAAGATCCTGCTGGTCGCCGACGCCGGCCGGAACATGCAGGCCGTCGCCCCCGGCCGGGAGCGCAAACGCGATGTCGCGCTTCACGTGCTGGGCGCGCTGGGTCTGATCACGCTGGGCCGCTCCGACGAGATCGGGATGGTGTACGGCGACGCCCGCGGCAGCATCCGGGTGCGTCAGCGCCGCGGCGAGAACCACATCGAGAGCATGCTGCAGCACTATCAGGACCACACCGTGCGATCCGGACCCAGCGACATCGTGTGCCAGCTGACCTATGTGGCAACGCATTACCGCCATCCGATGCTGATCGTCGTGGTGTCCGACGAACCCGAACCCGACGACCGCCTCGGCGATGCCCTGGACCGGCTGACCGCGCGGCACGACGTGATGTGGGCGATGGTGGCCGACATGCCCGCGGCGGACGCCGGCGACGGCGGTTACGACGTCGCCACCGGCAGGCCGGTACTCGGTTCCGCCGCGGTCGATCCCCGTGTGGTCGCCGCCTACCGCCGCGCCGAGGATCGCCGCGTGCAGCACCTGGCCGAGTTCATGGCCGGGCACGCCGTCTCCCATGTGACGATCGCGCGGTCGAACCAGATCCGGCGGGGCGTCACCGACATGACCAGGGTGTGGTCGCGTGCCGGATGACCTGCTGGAGTTCGTCAGCGGACCCCCCGCCTACTCGGCGACGTGGCTGTGGCTCGGGCTCGGACTCCTCCTGTTCGTGTTCGCCTGGTATGCAGTGGTTTTCATCGCGACCATGCCGTCGCACAGCCTGCGCGGCATCCCGGGGCTGCGGACGTGGCACACCAAGGTGCTCCGGTCCCGGTTCGCCAGGACCGCGCGGGCGGCCACCCGGCGACACCGGTCCGGTGAACTGTCGGGGGTGCAGGCCGGCGCGGCGCTCAGCCGCACGTTGCGCAGTTTCCTGCATCAGGCCACCGGCACACCGGTGCAGTTCATGCAGCTGCGCGAAGTGGCCGCCGGCGACCTCGCCGCCGCGGCACCGGTTCTGGAGGCGTTGGGCAGCGTGCAGTTCGACAGGGCCTCGACCGCGGACGTGGGCAGGCTCGGGGACCAGACCGAAGAGCTGATCCGATCGTGGAGCTGACGTGGTGGCCGGTGCCGGCCGTCGGTCTCGGCGCCGTGGTGGCGGCGGTCGCGCTGGCGGTGCTGCTGCCGATCCGGCGCGGGCGCGAGCGGCAACTGCCGCTGGCCAACACCGCGCGGCTGACCCGGCTGCCCGAGTACCGTGCCGTCGTGCGGCGCCAGACCCGCGCCGCCACGGCCGCCCTCACGCTGCTCGTGCTGCTGTTCACCGCGACCGTGCTGGCCACCGCCCGCCCGACCGGAACCTTCTGGGACGCCGACGCTTCCGCGCCCCGCGATGACATCATGCTGTGCGCCGGCGCGCCGGTCACCGACGAGGCGACCGGGCGGTTCCTCGGCTACTTCGCGCGGCAGACCACCGGGTACGGATCCGAGCGCATCGGGCTGACGTCGGTGAACCGGCGCCTCATCCCGCTGACCCGCGACTACCAGTTCGCCGCGGGACGGCTCGCCGAGTTCTCCCGGGCCGGCCGGTCGGCCTCCGACTTCAGCGCCCAGGTCGACTACGCCGACTACGCCCCCACCGTCGCCGACGTGCTCGCCCAGTGCCTGACCGGCTTCCCCGGGTTCGAGGAGCGCAGCGACACCCGCCGTTCCCTGATCTACGTCGGGCCCGGCGACCTGCGCGCACCCGGTGACGACCGGCCGTCGCTGTTCACCGACGCCGAGGTCACCGCGATGGCCCGGCGGGCCGGCGTGCAGATCAACGCGATCGCCACACCGGGCCGGGACACCGCCGCCAACATCGGGACACAGACCGCGTTCGTGCTCGACTCGCAGGTGGTCAGCGCCCCGGTCATCCAGGAGGCCATTCCGGGCGGCCGCACCCAGATCAC
>NZ_LMVQ01000308.1 GCF_001545925.1 Mycobacterium sp. NAZ190054
CCCTCCGGATCGATCGCCGGGCCGGGGGTCACCCGGTGCGCCGGCCGGTGGCGCTTCGCGCGGGTGGGCGCCGGTAGGTGGCTGGTGGCCGCCGCGGCCGGGGCCGGTGACGCGCCCGTGCTCGACCCGTTGCCGCGGTGGGTCCGCGCCGACGTGCTGAGCACCGGCGACCTGACGATCGGGGGACAGACCGTGCCGGGGGAGGGCGGGAGGGCCCGCGAGGTGCAGCAGCTGCTGATCGCCGGTGCCGGCGCCGACGAGCTCGCCGCCGCGGGTGTGGCCTGGGTGGTGGTCGAGGGCGGCACCGCGGACCTGGATTTGCCGGTCGCCTACCGCGACGACGTGTTGACCGTTTACGCGGTGGGCGGTGACACGCCGGGTTCACCGCACCGTCCCGTCCTGCTCGCGGCGCACGGGGTCTGGGTCGGTCAGCTCGCTGTCGGGCTGCTCGGCATGCTGCTCACGCGGCTACGGTCACGCCAGGCACGCCGCGGGCAGCAGCACCTGGATCGGCCAGAGCGCGGCGACCAGTAGGTAGGCCAATATCTCGCCGCCCGCGGGTATCTGCACCTGCAGCAGGTTCTCGAGCTGCCGGACCTCCTCCACCCGGAAGAACGCCCACGCCAGACCGATGGTCACGTACGGGATCAGGAGCCACAACCCGAGTTCGATCACGTCGGCGACGCAGAAGCGCCTGCTCAGCACGCTGCGGGTGGCGGTGCGGATCGACATGCCGGTCCTCTTCTCAGACCAGCTGCCGGTGCCGGCGGACCCGCATGCGGACGTCGGCGAGCAGCACGTAGCTGCCACCCTGGCGCACGAAGCCGGGCAGGAAGCGGTTGACGAACGCGACGAACAGGAACAGCTGCTCGAACCACCACTGCCAGGTGCCACCCCATGTCACGCCGAGCGCGTCGCGGAACACGGGCGCCAGGAAGCCGGCGGTGAGGAACTTCAGCAGCGGCCGGAAAGGCAGTCCCAGAACGGGATTGATCATCCGCAAGTTGATCAGGTCGGTGAGGTACGCCCTGACGACGTCGTCCATCTCGACCTGTTCGCACGCACTGTCCCAGTAGTCGTCGAACTCGGCGCGGGTGGGCGGCCACTGGTCGGGGCCGACCTGCAGCGTGGTCCCCAGCGTCCAGGCCGAGCGGTAGAACTGTTCGGCCTGTTCCGGCGTCATCTGCCCGCGCAGCAACCGATAGGTGTCCTCCAGCCCGACGAACAGGCACGCCGCCACCCACATCTGCAGGTCGCTGTCGAAGGCGTTGTAGCGCACCGGACTTGCCGGCCCGGACTTGACGTGGCGGTGCACACTGTCGACGGCCTCCCGAAACGCGGCACGGTCGTCGTCGGAGCCGAGGATCGCGACGGCGAGGTACTGGAAGGTGGTGCGGGCCCGCTTCCACGGGTGCTTGAGCAGGTTCCCGGTATCGACCTTGCTCTCGACCACGCCGTACCCCACCCCGGGGCGGGACAACTGCATGACCACGTTGGCCGCGCCCGCGGCGAACGACCAGAAATCCATCGCGTCGGCGACCCGCACCGGTTCGTCACTCCAGCGCGCGGTACTGCGATTGACCTGAATCCGGTTGCGGCTCATCACATGCAGACGTCCGTGACGAACAGAATGGGCCAAAACACCACGGAGCCGACGAACCCGACGACCCTCTGCACGCCGTCGGCGTCGGCGAAATGGCCGGGATTGAGCACCGCGACGACGACACCGAGGACCCCGTACGGCGCACCGGCCATCACCGCGGCGCCGAGCCATTCGGCGACGGTCATCTCGTAGCCCAGGATCCGGCGCACCACGCTGAGCATGGCCGCTATGTTAATGGCCATTCGCGCTGCCGTCCCCGATACCACCGAGATTCGCGAGCTCGGCCGTTTCCGCCGGCGGACGGCTCCACGGTATTACTGTGCGAGGTGAACGCTGGGAGGTGCACATGCGCGAGGACGCCCTCAGTATCGGCGGCGCCGACCTCGCCGACCCCGACACCTATCTGGCGGGTATGCCGTACGACGCGTTCCGTGAGCTCCGCGCACGCGCCGGTCGCGTGGCATCCGCACGGCGCCGACGGCGGGTTCTGGGCGCTGACCGCCCACGACGACATCCTCGCCGTCTCACGCGACAGCCGGACCTGGTCCTCGCAGGCCACAGGGGTGTTCCTGGACGTTCCCGCCCCCGAGGACGCCTACCAACTGGCGCTGATGATGCTGACGATGGACCCGCCCCGGCACACCGCGCTGCGGGCGTTGGTCAGCCGCGGGTTCACCCCGCGGCATGTGGCGCGGCTCAACGCCCGCACCGCGGACATGGCCCGCGCCATCGTGGACGACGCGCTGGAACGCGGCGAGTGTGAGTTCGTCGGCGACGTCGCCGGGGCGCTGCCGTCCTACGTCATCGCCGAACTGCTCGGCATCCCCCTCGACGACGGGCGCCGACTCTACGCGCTCACCGAGATCATGAACACGCGCCCGCTCGGGGACGCCGAATTGCACCGGGCGCAGTTCGAGCTGTTCGAATACGCCGACGAGCTCGCGGCCGCGAAACGCACGACACCCGGCGACGACATCGCCACCGCGCTGCTGCACGCCGAGGTCGACGGGGAACAGCTGACCGATCTCGAGTTCAACCTGTTTTTCATGCTGCTGCACAACGCCGGCGGGGACACCACCCGGAATCTGGTCGCCGCAGGCACTCTCGCACTGATCGAACACCCCGGGCAGTGGGCCCGGCTGGCCGCCGACCCGACGCTGATGCCGACCGCGATCGAGGAGATGTTGCGCTGGACCAGCCCGGTCACCGTGTTCACGCGCACCGCGACGCGGGACACCGAGGTCGGCGGCCAACAGCTGCGGGAGGGTGAGCGGGTGGCGATGTTCTATCCGTCGGCCAACCGCGACGAGAAGCACTTCGCCGATCCCGACCGCTTCGACGTCGGCCGCACCCCCAACCACCACCTGGCGTTCGGCGGCGGCGGCACCCATTTCTGCCTCGGCGCCAACCTGGCCCGGGTGGAGGCCCACGCCATGTTCGGCGAATTAGTCACCCGCACAGCGGAACTCGAGTTGACCGGACCGGTCGAGCGGGTCAGCTCGGTGCTGATGAACGGCATCCGGTCCATGCCGGTGCGGATCACGCCGGCGCGCGTCGGCGTCAGATGACCCCGCTGGCCGGGCGGCCGGCGCGCACCGCGTCCAGCACCGCGCGCATCGCGTCGGCGCTCTGCTCCCAGGAGAAGTCGCCGCTGCGCACCTGGGCCTTGGCGCCCAACTGCTCGCGCAGCACGCCGTCGGTCAGCAACCGCTCCAGTCCGTCGACCAGCTGGTCACAGTCGTCGACCAGAACCCCGGTGACCCCGTCGACGACGGAGTCGGTCAGCCCGCCCGAACTGCGGTAACCGATGGTCGGCACCCCGTGCTGGGCCGCCTCGACCACCGACAACCCCCAGCCCTCCTTGCGGGACGGCAGGATGTGCACCCAACTGCGCTGCAGCACAGCATGTTTGGTGTCATCGTCGACATGGCCGTGGAAGGTGACCGCGTCGGAGATCCCGAGCGACGCGGCGTGGTCGACGAGGCGCTGCGCCCACCAGCCATCGCCCAGCACGTCCAGGTGCACACCGGGGACACGGCTGCGCAGCCGCGCGACCGCGTCCAGGGCGTCCTCGATCTGCTTGTGCGGCACCAACCTCGACAGCACCACCACCCGGGGCGTCGCGGAACGCGGCACGGCCAGCGTGTGCTCGGGCGCCGCGTCGACACCGTTGCGTACCACCGCGATCCGCTCGGGTTGCACGCCGAGCAGCGCGAGATCGCGCGCCGACGGCAGCGACACCGTGACGTACTGGTTGCGGCGGTGCAGCCGCGGGGACAGCCGCGATTCGACGAACCAGCCGATCCGGCTCATCACCGGGCCCGCGACCGGCCACTGCTCGCGGTGGCAGTGGTGCACCAGCACCACCGTCCGCCTGCCGTGGACCAGCCGCGACAGGAACGGCAACCCGTTCTGGGTGTCCACCACGATGTCGGGCCGGATGCGGCGCATCGGGCCCAGCCCGATCTTCGCGGCGGCCATCGCGAGCCCCGCCCACACGTAGACGGTGTAGGGCCCGGTGATGAGCCGGATCGGCTGGTTCGTCGAATCGCGGCTGTCCCCGCGGCTGCACCGCCGCAACCAGTACGTCACGGTGTCGCTGCCGTCGGCGCGCGATCT
>NZ_LMVQ01000309.1 GCF_001545925.1 Mycobacterium sp. NAZ190054
GCGGCCATCAGACTCGGCAGATCGGGTTCCGGGACCGCGCCGAGAATGACGGGTCGCACGTCCAGTTCCTCGCAGCGCCGGTCGAAAGCGGTGCGGTAGTCGCGGTAGTCGAACAGTGTCTCGCCGCCGGCGATCACCAGGCTCAGGTCGGGATGGTGTTGCCGGAGAAGGTGGAAGGCGTCCACCAGATCGAGGGTGCCTTTCCGCGGTTCGATCCCGCCGACGGTGAGTACGTAACGACCCAGTTCGTCGCGCCACCGGCGTTGGTCCGCGACGGCGTCGGCGGCGGCGATGAACCGGTCGGCGCGCACCCCGTTGGGAATCACCGTGGGGTGCAGTCCCCAGCGCGCGGACACCTCGGCGGCGACGGCGGCCGACACGCAGATCCGCGCATACGGGGCCACGACGGCCTTCTCGTGGCACTCCGCCAGGATCGGGGTGGTGAACTCGTCGAGGTGGTGGATGGTGCGGATGCAGGCGCCGACCGCGTTGGCGCTGATGCAGTCCTGGGCATGCACGATGTCGTAGGCATCCGGGGTGAACCCGCCTCGCAGGGTGTCGATCGAACGCACGATGCGTTCGGTCACCGACTCACCCTGCCGCTCCGGGAAATCGAGCAGCCGGAGTCCGACGGCCGGGTCCACGTCACGGAAGAAGCCGGTGTCACCGTCGCGGGCCAGCGACCACACCGTGACGTCGACGCCCTGCGCGGCCAGCGCCTCGGCCAGATTCAATGTGTGCACCACTCCGCCGCGGGGTTTGGTCGAGTAGGTGATCAGCGCGACCCGCATGGTCAGCTCCTGGCCGAGGTGGAATAGGTGTTCCAGCGAAGTTCGGCCAGATGATCCAGAACCTTTCGCGCACGGGCGATCTCGGCGACGACATCGACCTCCGCGCTGGCCAGGCCGCCTTTGGACCGGGTGGTGGCGAGCACGTCTCCGCCCGGACCGACGACCTTGGCCTGGCCGAGGAAGCGCAGCGATCCCATGATGCCGGTCTGGTTCGCGGAGACCAGCACGACCTGGTTCTCGGCGGCGCGGGCGCAGTCGTAGAGATCGAACAGCCGCGACTGGCGGTCGGCGGGCAGCCGTGACGCGCGGTCGGTGACGCTGGCCGGCCACGCCGACAACGCCGCGATGATCTGCGCCCCGTCCAGTGCCAGGGTGCGTGCCGACTCCGGGAACGTCTTGTCGTAGTCGATCAACATGCCGACCCGCCCGACCGGGGTGTCGAAGGCGGTGAACGCGTCACCGGCCAGGTAGGCCAACGACTCCCCGGCGGGCTGGTGCACCTTGCGGTGGGTCCCCAGCACGCCGTCACCGGACACACAGATCGCCGAGTTGTAGCGGGTGCCACCCGGTGCCGCCTCGGCGTAACCCACGCACACGGTCATCGGTCCGGCCGCGGCGATCACCGCGCCGATCTCCGGGCCGTCCGGGTCCAGCGCCGGGGGAGGATCGCCGGGGTCCGGGCAGCGCAGGTCGCCGATGTAGCCGCCGAGGCACGCGTCGGGAAACACCAGCAGGCGCACGCCGTCCCGCGCCGCGGCTTCGATGATGCCGACCACCTTGGCCACCGAACGGTCGACGTCGCGGCCGAAGTGCGCGGCGACCGCACCGATCGTCATCGGCGCCATGACGTCACGCGGTTCCCAGGCCCGTCACGCCGGCGGCCAGTGCGGTGGTCACCGCTCCGTCGGGCCAGCGCAGGGACACACCGGGTTCCCGGGTGAGCCGGCCGCACACCCGCTCGGCCACACCGGTGGGCAGCTCGGCGGGCGCGGCATCGCCTGCGGTCAGCATGCCGAAGCCGGGGAAGCAGGTCATCCACGGCCCCATGCCGGCGTCGGCCGGCCGGGGCACCGCGGCCATCTCGATCTCGGCGCCGACCCCGCACGCCTCGGCGAGCATCCCGGCCGTGCCCGCGATGCCCGCCATGCTGACGTCTTTGGCCGCCCGCGGCCGTGTCGCGGCGACGTATGCGCTCATCTGCGCCAGGTCCTCGGGGCTGCGCGTGCTGGTCGAGTCCCACTGCCTGCCGTGGTAGCCGGGACGCCAACGGCCGTTGAGATCGACGATCAGGCGCAGCACGTCACCCGCGGCCGCACCGCCGGCGGGCACGGGATCAGCGGTGCGCCCGAGAGCGGTCACCGCGAGCGACGCCGGGACCCCGAGCTGGGTGTGCCCGCCCAGGACCGGTGTCCGCCACGCCTGGGAGGCCCGCGCCACCCCGCGCACGATGCGGGTGAGCAGCGACCGGTTCGGGGCGCCGACCGCGTCGAGCAGACCCGTCGGCGTGGCGCCCATCGCCGAGAGATCGTTGAGGTTGACGAGCACCGAACACCAGCCCGCCCACTCCGGATCCCGCTCCACCATCGACGGGATGATCGCGTCGCACGCGGCCACCATGTCGCCGCCGGGCACCGGGACGCCGTCGTCGCCGACGAAACCGGGCGGACCCAATCCGTTCGGGACCGCACGCAGCGGGCCGAGTGCCTCGCCGAGGAACGACTTCGTCGCCGCGGCGACGCGGGCAACGGGATCCAGCGGCCATCGCATGACCACGTGGGGGCGGCCCGCGACGGCGCATTCGCCGTGCCGGGTCCATCCGAGGCCGACGAACATGGGCGCGTACCGGCGTTGCACGGTGGCTTCGAAACGCAGTGCCCCGGCGGATTCGACGTGTGCGCACGCCGCGCGGATCAGTGCCGGGCCCAGACCGGCCGCACGGGCGGCCGGATCGGCGACCAACCGGCTTCCGGACCACCACCCGATGTCCGGTGAACAGACCGGTGCCATCCGGACCCCGCCGAGCACGGTGCCGTCGGCGGCGACCGCCACCAACACCACGGTGCGCGGATCGTCGTCGACGTCGTCGCGGTCGGTGCCGGCGAACATGCCCTGCTCGACGACGAACGACGCGCGGCGCAGCCGGCGGTACTGCTGCAGCTCCGACGGCCCTGCCGGGCGGATGAGGAACCGGCCGGCCGCCGTGGGTCGCGTGCCGGCGAGTATCGACAGTTCGCCGCGTTGCGGCGAGTCAGCTTGGAACAGCACCCTTCTCACCCGCCCATGTCCTGCAGGACACCGCACGCGCCGCACGCCGCGCAGCCGGCCTTCTGCTCGGCGCCGGTCATGCCCGCCGATCTCAACAGTGCGGCGACCTCCTGGGAAACCCGCTGCAACACCGCGGCGTCGGGAGCCCGTGCGCCGTCGACATCGACGGCCAGCGTGCCCGGATGGGGCCGGAACGGCACCACGAACGGGTAGACGCCCATCTCGATCAGGCCGGCGGCGCCGGTGATCAGTTCGTCCGGGTCCTCGCCGAGGCCGACCAGCAGGTAGGTCGACACCTGATTGCGGCCGAACACCCGCACCGCCTCCCGCCACGCCGCCCGGTACTGGCTCAGCGGGACTGTCGCCTTGCCGGGCATCCAGCGGCGTCGCACGTCGTCGTCGAGAGACTCGACGTGGATGCCGATGGCGTCGGCGCCGGCGTCCCGCAGGTCGGTCAGCACCCGCAGATCGGCGGGCGGTTCACACTGCACCTGGATCGGCAGCGCGGGCACCGCGGCTTTGACCGCGCGAACGCAGCGGGCGAGGTGCACGGCACCGCGATCGGTGCCCGCCGATGTGCCCGTGGTCAGCACCATCTGCGTGACACCGTCGAGTGACACCGCGGCGCGGGCGACCTCGGCCAGTTCTGACGGCCGCTTCACCGCCGTCGTCGCTCCCGAACGCAGTGACTCCTCGATGGAGCAGAACCGGCAGCGCTGGTCGGGGGAGTAGCGGATGCAGGTCTGCACCACGGTGGTGGCCAGGACGTTGCGGCCGTGCAGCCGTGCCAGCTTCTCGAAGGGCACGCCGTCTACGGTGACCAGATCGTAGAACTTCGGTCGGTGGATCACCTCGACGTCAAGTCCGGTGTCGTGGCCGTCGTAGAGGACCTTCTCACCGTCGAACATGAACGGGCTCTGCGGGTTTCGCGGAAGCGCCGCGTTGCGCCCGCCGATGACGAGGTGGCCGTCGTCGCTGGGCCCGGCGCCCGCGCTGCGGTTCAGGGGCTGCCGTGGATGCACACCTGGGGATCGGGCCGCTTCCTCGGCATCGACCGCGACGCACGGCATCTCGCGGCGGCCATCACCGGCAGCCTCGGCGACCCGGTGCTGCGCCTGGCGGTGGGCGGCT
>NZ_LMVQ01000310.1 GCF_001545925.1 Mycobacterium sp. NAZ190054
CCCCACCCCACGCTCTTCCGACCCCGGCGTCGGGCAGGTGCGCGGCGCCGAGCAGCGCCGTCACGGCGTGCGGGACACCGTCGAGGGCCGCCATGTGCACCGCGGGCGGCAGCCCGACCTCCGCACGCGCGTCCAGCTCGGATTCGGCATGGCCCACCGGATCCCACCGGATCAACGCCTGCACGGTCGGGATCGCCGACTCGGCGACGACGGCCACCACGCCCCCGTCGGCGCGGCTGCGTACCAGCGCGGCGGCCGCCATCCACCGGCGCAGCGTGTCCTCGGCGGCCCGCAGGTCCTGGCGGCCCAGCAGGGCCCAGCTGTCGACGCACCGGTCAGCAGGATGCTGGTGCGGGTCCCCCGGGACGGCGGTCTGGCGCTGGCCGCCGCACTGCGCCGCGCCACCGCGGTGCAGAGCGCGCGCCACGACCGGGAGCCGGTTCGCGTGCAGATCGATCCGTTGCACATAGGGTGATGCGCATGTCAGCGGGACGCCTGGTCAGAGCGTTGATCCCGCTGATCCTGATCGGGGCCGGGGTGCTGTGGCCCACGCTGTTCGGCGGCGGCTCGGGTCCCGCCGAGATCGACGACCCGGTCGTGATCACCGACTACGACGTGGACATCGCCGTGGACGCGGACGGCGACATGACCGCCGTCGAGACGCTGACCACCGCGTTCTACAGCACCGACCGGCACGGCATCTTCCGGTACTGGGACATCGCCAACCAGAACGATCCGCATGTGCGCCAGAAACCCGAGGTCACCTCGGTGCTGCTGGACGGCGGACCGGTGCCCTACCAGATGCTGTGGGAGGACGGCGGCCGGTTCCGGGTCGCCAAGATCGGCGACCCCGACCGCTACCTCGGTGACGGCACCCACGTCTTCGAGATCCGCTACACCATCCCCGGCGTGCTCGACCGCGGTGATGTCGGCGCCGACCGGCAGTTCGCCGGCGCCACCGGGGATCCCGGGCCCTCACCGTTGTCGTCGGTCTTCTTCTGGAACGTCATCGCCCCCGCCTGGAACAACCGCATCGAACACGCCGACATCACCGTGACCCTGCCCGGGGCGGCCGGAACCGCCCAGTGCTCGGTCGGTTTCGGGACCGGCCGGGCGTGTGACGAACTGTCCGTGGAAGGCAACCGGGTGCGCCTGACGGCCGAGTCCCTGCCGCCGCGCACCCCGGTGACCGTCCGTGTCGGGGTCGACGTCCCCACCCCGCCCCGAGCGGGCCTGCCGTGGCCGTACACGTGGGACCGGGTGCTGGGCCGGTCGGTGACCGGGGTGATGTGGGTGGCCGGGCTGACGGTGCTGTCCGCGCTGGCGGCGATCGTCTGGTTCCGCCGGGTTCTGGAGAGCTCTCCCGGATTCCCGCTGCAGTACGCCCCGCCGCCGGGGCTCGGCCCGGTCCAGACCGAGTACATCCGCACCGAGTCGGTGCCCGAGAACGGGGTGACCGCCACGTTGTTCCACCTCGCCGATCGAGGTCTGGTCCGCCTGGAGCAGACCGGCGACAAGGAGTGGACCGTCCGGGGCGCCGCGGAGCCGCGCGAGTGGGCCGACGTCGATCCGGTGAGCCTGGCGGTGGCCACCCGGCTCAAGGTGCGCAACCGGGGGTCCACGTTCACCGCCCGGAAGACCGCCGCCTCCGGTGAACGGCTCAGCAAGGCCAGGACCGACATGACCAAGGCCGTCGAGAAGTGGGCGCTGGAGTCGGGTCTGCTCGTCGCGCGCAAGAAGGAGTTGTGGCTGCGTGCGGCCAACGCGGCCGCGTTCGTGCTGATGGTGTGCGCCTTCTTCCGCTGGGGATTCCCGGCCACCATGTGGGCGCTGCCGTTCGCGGCCTTCTTCCTGTTCTCGGCGGCGTCGTGGCGGGACGGGGTGGGCACCCGCCGTACCGCTGCCGGACGCGAATTATGGTCCCGCGCCGGTGGTTTCCACCGCCTGCTGGCCACCGACTCCGCCGGGGCGCGGTTCGACTTCGCGGCACGCCAAGATCTCTACACCGCCTACATCCCGTTCGCGGTGGCGGCCGGGGTCGCGGCGCTGTGGGCGAAGAAGTACGAGGCCTACACCGGTTCGGCCGCGCCCCAACCGGTCTGGTACGGCACGTCGTCCTCGTCGGCGAGCGGCTCGGGAGCCGGCGGGGGTGGCGGGGCCGACTTCGACAGCTTCGAGTCGGCGCTGTCGTCGTCGATCGGTGCGTACACCGCCTCGCAGGCGTCGTCCTCGTCCTCCTCGGGTGGGGGCGGCTTCAGCGGTGGCGGTGGCGGTGGTGGCGGCGGTGGCGGAGGAGGCGGTTCATGGTGAGGTTCCTGCTGGTCGTCGTGCTGGTGGTCGCGGTACTGGTGCTCATCGGATTCGTCCTGGGCTACAACAAGATTCGTGCCGCCGAGGTCCGGGTCGCCGAAGCGCTCGCCGGCATCGACGTGGAACTGACCAGGCGTGCGTCGCTGATCCCCAGCCTGGTGCACACCGTGCAGACCTTCGCCGCGCACGAGAAGTCCGTCCTGGACCACCTCACCGACGCGCGCGCTGCTCTGGCGTCGGCCACCGGAGGCCGATCGGTCGCCGAACGCAGCGCCGCCGAAAGGCAACTCGACGCCGCGCTGGCACCGCTGCTGGCGCTGGGCCGCGACCACCCGCGGCTGAACTCGTCGGACAACTTCCTGGACCTGCAGCGCAACCTGGCCGACACCGAGGACAAGCTGGCGTTCGCGCGGCAGTACTACAACGACGCGGTCGCGACCCTCAACCGGCAGCTCACCACGATCCCGTGGATGTTCGTCGCCCCACTGGCGGGGGTGTCCGAGAAGGAGTACTACCAGACGCCACGGTGAGCGTGCTCCCTAGACTGGCGCGGTGCGTCTCGTCTTCGCCGGCACACCGGAACCCGCCCTGCCGTCGCTGCAACGGCTGATCGACTCGCCCCGGCACGAGGTGATCGCCGTGGTGACGCGCCCGGACGCGGCCGCCGGGCGGCGCGGCCGGCCGGCACCCTCACCGGTGGCGATGCGGGCCGGCGAGCACGGCATCCCGGTGCTGAAACCGGACCGGCCCAACTCCGAGGAGTTCGTCGCCGAGCTGGCCGCGCTGAACCCGGACTGCTGCGCGGTGGTGGCCTACGGTGCGCTGCTGGGCGACGCGTTGCTCGCGGTGCCCACCCACGGCTGGGTCAACCTGCACTTCTCGGTGCTGCCGGCGTGGCGGGGCGCCGCCCCGGTACAGGCGGCCCTGGCCGCCGGCGACGAGGTGACCGGAGCGACGACCTTCCGGATCGAACGCAGCCTCGACTCCGGACCGGTGTTCGGCGTGGTCACCGAGAGCATCCGGCCCGTCGACACCGCGGGAGACCTTCTCGGGCGGCTCGCGGTGTCCGGCGCCGGCCTGCTGGAGGCCACCATGGACGGGATCGAGGACGGCACCCTGACCGCGGTGCCCCAGCCGGCCGACGGGGTCAGCGTCGCGCCGAAGGTCACGGTCGAGGACGCGCGCATCCGCTGGGAACTGCCCGCGCACGTCGTCGACCGGCGCATCCGCTCGGTCACCCCGAATCCGGGCGCGTGGACCACGATCGGTGACCTACGGGTCAAGGTCGGGCCGGTCACGGTGCCCGCCGACGGGCCCGAAGGGCTTGCGCCGGGGGAGATCCGGGTGGACAAGAAACACGTCCACGTCGGGACCGGTTCGGCCGCGGTGCTGCTCGGCACGGTGCAACCGCCGGGCAAGAAGCCGATGGCCGCCGCCGACTGGGCCCGGGGGGCCCGGCTGCAGGAGACCCGGTGGGCCCGATGAAGCGCAAACGGCTCGATCCCGCCCGCCAGGCCGCCCTCGACGTGTTACGGGCGGTGACCGAGCGGGACGCCTACGCCAACCTGGCCCTGCCGGCCATCCTGCGCGACCGCGGGATCAGTGGGCGGGACGCCGCCTTCGCCACCGAGCTGGCCTACGGCACCTGCCGCACCCGCGGTCTGCTCGACGCCGTCATCGCGGCCGCCGCGGGCCGCCCGGTGGACCGGATCGATCCGGTGGTGGTCGCCCTGGCCGTCGTCATCGCCGGGGTCGCGCTCGCCGAGACCGGTGTCGCGCTGCTGACCCGGTGGCTGTCGTCGACCATCGGCGAGGGTCTGATCCTCGATCTGCGCACCGCGGT
>NZ_LMVQ01000311.1 GCF_001545925.1 Mycobacterium sp. NAZ190054
CGGCCCCGACCTGCTCGGCCCGGACTGGTCGGCTTCAGTTGCTGCAGCCAATCTGATGGCCGACCCGCAGCGCCCGCTCGCCGAGGCGTTGCTGGACCAGCGGGTGATGGCCGGCGTCGGCCCAGGGTGGAGTGCGCTGGCGGCGTTGCTGGTTCCGGTCGTCGCGGTAGCGGCACCCCGCTTCCTGCGCGGCGTCGTGGTCGGGGCGGCCACCCCGGGCGCGCGGGAGCAGCCCGTCCCCACCGACATGTCGGGCACCGATTTCGAGGACTACGTCGCGCGCATCGCACGCACCTGCGGGGTGCCGGTGATCATGACCCCGCTCACCGGCGACTGGGGCGTCGACCTCATCGTCGGTAACCGGCCGCACCGGCTGGCCGTGCAGTGCAAGCGGCAGTCCCGACCCGTCGGCGCCGGGGCCGTGCAGGAGGTGGTGGCCGGCGCCCCGATGCAGGACTGCACCAGGACGATGGTCGTCACCAATCACGAATTCACCCCTGCAGCACGCAAACTCGCCGAGTTGCACGGCTGCGAGCTGGTCGGCGGCGCGGAGCTGCCGCGGCTGCGGTCGACGATCCGGCGGCTCACATCGCCGTGAGCACGGCGCGCACGGCGTCGACCGCCGCGTCGATCTCGGCGGTCGCGACCGTCAACGCCGGCCGGAACCGCACGCTGTCCGGGCCGCAGCCCAGCATGATCACCCCGCACTCCCACAGCCCGGCCAGCAGCGCGTCGCGCTGCGCCGCGCCCGGCATGCTGAACGCGCACATCAGCCCGCGGCCCCGCACGTCGCGCACCAGGCAGGGGAACTCGGCGGCCAACTCGTCGAGCCGGTCTCGCAGGTAGCGTCCGCTCTCGGCGGCGCGGGAGAACAGCTCGTCGACCTCGATAACCTCAAGGATCCGCCGCGCGCGCACCATGTCGACGAGGTTGCCGCCCCACGTCGAGTTGATTCGCGAGCTGGTGCGGAAGACGTTTCCCGGGACCTCGTCCACGCGGGTCCTGAATTGCTCCTCACGTGCGCGGCCGCCCGCCATCACGCCGCACACCTGGGTCTTCTTCCCGAACGCGACGACGTCGGGCTGCACCCCCAATTGTTGGTAGGCCCAAGCGGTTCCGGTGATACCGCACCCGGTCTGCACCTCGTCGAAGATCAGCAGCGCGTCGAACTCGTCGCACAGCTCACGCATCGCGGCGAAGAACTGTGGACGGAAGTGACGGTCACCGCCCTCCCCCTGGATCGGCTCGGCGATGAAGCAGGCGATGTCGTGCGGATGGGCCTCGAACGCCGCGCGGGCCTGCCGCAGCGACTCGGCCTCCAGCGCGTCGATGTCCGCCCCGGGCCGCACGTACGGGGCGTCGATGCGGGGCCAGTCGAACTTCGGGAAGCGCGCGACCTTGGTGGGATCGGTGTTGGTCAGCGACATCGTGTAGCCGCTGCGCCCGTGGAACGCGCCGGTGAGGTGCAGCACCCTGGTGCCCAGTTCCGGGTCGCGGCCGTGGGCCTCGTTGTGGCGGCTCTTCCAGTCGAACGCGACCTTGAGCGCGTTCTCCACGGCCAGCGCACCGCCGTCGACGAAGAACAGGTGCGGCAGCTGAGGATCACCCAGCACCCGGGCGAACGTCTCGACGAAGCGGGCCATCGGCACGCTGTAGACGTCGGAGTTGCTGGGCTTGTTCACCGCGGCGGCGGCCAGTTCGGCGCGGAAGCCGTCGTCGCCGGCCAGGCCGGGGTGATTCATGCCCAGCGCCGAGGACGCGAAGAACGTGAACATGTCCAGGTAACTGCGGCCGGTGCGGGCGTCGACCAGGTAGGAGCCGTGGGACCGGTCGATGTCGAGGACCAGGTCAAGGCCGTCGGCGAGGATGCTGCGGGCCAGCACGGTGTGCACGTCGGACGGCGTCACCGCGGCACGGCGCGTCTCCGGAAGAACAGCGGTCATGCCGCCATGTTAGCGGATATTTTACGGTTCCTTGACGCTCTGATGTACTTTCTACGGTATGTAACGCCTGTCGCTGTAAAATTTCTGTAAGATGACCGTGCTGCGCGTCTTCACGTCGGCCGCGGTGCGGATCTGCTGCAGCAGGCCTTCCAACGCGCGCGCCGACTCGACGTGGACCAGCAGCAGGTAGTTGTCCTCGCCGGCCACCGAGTAGCAGGCCTCGATCTCGGGGATGTGCTCCAGCCGCGCGGGTGCATCATCGGGTTGAGAGGGATCGAGAGGAGTGATGGCGACGAACGCCGACAGCTTGCTACCGACGGCTTCGGGGTCGATGCGCGCGGTGTACCCGTTCACCACGCCGCGCGCTTCCAGCCGCCGCACCCTCGACTGCACCGCCGACACCGACAGCCCCGCCGTCGCGGCCAGATGCGCCAGCGTCGCCCGACCGTCGGCCACCAGCTCACGGGCCAGCACCCGGTCGATCTCGTCGAGCGGCTGGACGTCTGCGGGATCGGTCATGGCCGCACTGTATCGGAGGGCCCATGGCTGAGTTCGTCGAAACCTGGCAGCTGCGCGCCCAATTCGCCGCCGGACTGTCGCACATGTACGGCGCCGAGGTGCCCGCCTATCACACGCTGGTCGAGGTCAGCTCGGCCGTCAACAGCGCCTACGTCGCCGCGCATCCCGACGCGCACCGCCTCGGCTCGCTGGGACGGGTGACCGCCGAACGGCACGGCGCGATCCGCGTCGGCTCGCCGTCCGAACTGGCGCAGGTCGCCGACCTGTTCGCGGCGTTCGGGATGTACCCGGTCGGGTTCTACGACTTGCGCGAGGCCTCGTCCCCGGTGCCGGTGGTGTCCACCGCGTTCCGCCCGGTCGACCCGGACGAACTGGCGCGCAACCCTTTCCGAGTCTTCACATCGATGCTCGCCACCGCCGACACCCGGTTCTTCAGCGCCGACCTGCGGGCGCGGGTCGATGCGTTCGTCGCGCGCCGGGAACTGTTCGACCCCGCGTTGATCGCCGCGGCCCGCCGGATCGCCGCAGTCGAACGTCACCTGGATGTCACGGGCCGTCATGCCGCCATCATGTCAAAACGCTCCCGTCGCGGGTGGTCTCACGCGGGGCTACTCGGGGAGTCCCTTGTCCAGAATGTCGAGCGCCTTCAGGAACGCCTCGCCGTTCAGGGGCGCGTCGTCGGAGGCGGCGATGAAGACCCCCATGATCGCCCCCGCCGTCACCCGCATCTGGTCATCGTCCGCCGGCCGGTTCAGCCGTTCGGCGATCGCCGCCGTGAGCAACCGGATGGCCTCGACGTGCTCGTTCCACAGCGCACCCTTGGCTTCGGGGAGCGAGTACAGCAACCGCTGCCGGGCGATCACGTAGTCGAAGTCGGGCCCGGCCATCCTGCGGAAGACCTGGGCGGCCGCATGCCGGTACGCCGCGACCGGTGAGAGTTCGGCCGGGGCGGCGAGGAACGCGTCGATGATCGGTCTGAAGAGATCGTCGGAGAACAGCACCGATTCCTTGGTCGGGAAGTAGCGGAAAAACGTTCTGGCGGAGACGTCGGCGGCCTCGGCGATCTGCTCGACGGTGGTCTGCGCGTAGCCGTGCAACTCGAACAACCGGAACGCCTCCCGGCGCACGGTCTCGCGGGTGCGCGTCTTCTTGCGCTCCCGCAGACTGGGCCGCTCACCGGAGGTCATCCGATCGATTGTGGCAGCGCCGCCTGAGTGCCGGCTCTGAATGCTCAGGGTGCCGGTGGGGCCGTCGTCCCCCGCACGATCAACGTCGGCTCCAGCACCACATCCTTGGCCTGGATGGGGCCCTCGACGAGCATCTGCACGGCCAACTCGACAGAGCGGCATGCGATCTCGCGGGCGTCCTGGTGGATCGTGGTCAGGTCGATGCGGGGATTCTCCGAGAGCCGGGTGTCGTCGTAGCCCATCAACGACACCTGCCCGGGGACGTCGACCCCGGCACGGGTGAAGACGTCGAGGATGCCCAGCGCGCAGCGATCGTTGCCGGCCAGCACCGCGGTCGGCAACGACGGCGCCGCCAGCATCGTGCGCGCGGCGGCGGCGCCGGCCTCCTCGTTGTCGATGAAAACCTGTGGCAGCCAACCCATCATGATGTACGCCATGAACGCCTGGGTGCCGAAGAACACGGTGACCGTCCAGGCCA